>DASTGH010000536.1:0-3255 GCA_035719345.1 Anaeromyxobacteraceae bacterium | reverse complement strand
GGCTGGACCTCCATGAACTGCTCCCACATGGCGGAGCCCGCGAACGCATAGCCGAACGACGTGTAGAACCCGAGCCCCATGGAGCGGGCGGCGTTGAAGCTGAGCGAGCCGTGGTAGGGGTGCAGGAACTGGTTCGCCCAGAAGTCGTCGGTGTCGACGATCCACCCCTTGTGGAAGTTGTCCTGGATGCTCTGCCAGCTGATCTGGGCGAACTCCTTGCCCACGATCTTGTTGAAGCCCCAGATGCCGAGGTTGATGCCGACCACCTCCAGCGCCGGGACGAGGTAGTTCCGCGGCGCCGGGACGGGCGCCGGCCAGTCCGCGGGCAGCGCCAGTGGCGGCAGCTCGTCGGCGGACCGCGCCGCGGCGGGCGCGAGCGCGAGCATGAGCGCGGCCGCGACGGGGCAGGGCAGGAGGGCGCGCACGGCGTCGCTCAGGCCAGCGGGTCCGGCTCGCCGTCGACGTTGGAGTCGTCGTAGGCGTCGATCGAGCCGGCCACGTTCTCCTCGATCACCGCGCGCGTCCCCGGGTCGTCGCTGCCGGGATCCGCCGGCGCACCGCCCGGCCCGATGAGCCACAGGTCCGTGTCGAGGTTCACGTCGAGGTTGTTGTGGTTCATGCCCATCCGGTAGACGGACGGGCGGAGCAGGGTCTGCTGCAGCGACGAGGCGAAGGTGAAGGCGGAGCCGTCGGGCCGGCGGCCCTCGATGACGAACGTCTTCCCGAGGAGCGGCGCCAGCTCCGGGTGAGCGGCCGCGTCGGCGTCGGTCACCGGCGACAGGTCGAGGTCCAGCTCGTAGAAGCCCTTGGCGCCGATCCCGTAGCCGCTCATGATCCGGGTGAGGGCGCCCGGCGCGAGCTGCGCGCCGGAGAGGTCCACCAGGATCGGTCCGGGGACGACGACGCGCACGTCGGCGGTCGGCTCGCCGGCGTCGGTCGGATCGGACTGCAGCCGCACGTTGCGGAGCACGAGCCGGAAGCGGTCGACGGTGTAGCCGGGCGGGGGGGTGCGCGTGCCGCGGTCCACGTAGCGCGGCGTGTCCGAGTCGGGGTTGGGCGGGCGCGGCCCGACGCGGACGTGCGCCTCGAGGTCCTGCGCGCACCCGCCGGCGGCGGCGAGGGACGCCGCCGCGAGCGCGAGGAGCGCACCGCCGCGCATCAGGGCCTGCCCCCGCCCCCCAGCTCCTCGAGCGCCTTCTTCCACTCGGGCGACTGGCGCAGGAGCCGGCCGGCGACCTCGCGCAGGCGGTCCACCTGCTCCGCCTTCAGCACGAAGCTCGTCGGCACCTCGTAGAACCAGCGGCGCTCGGCGGGGTCGGGGATGGCGTCGAAGCTCACCTCGACGAGGTGCGCCTTGCGGCCCGGCGCGGCGCGCTCCCAGCGCGCGAGCTGGTCGCGCGCGGCCTCCAGGGCCTCGAGCGAGTAGCGGTCGACGGGGATCGACTGCGCCTGGTCCATGAGGTCGCCCTTGCCGGGCGCGCTCGGCGAGCGGTCCCAGTCCCGCGCCGGATCCTTGTGCGCGTTCACCACGATGGCGACGAGCGTCCTGGGGCCGCCCGGGATCCCCGGGGAGAGCGACGGGGGCGCGGTGGCGATGGTGTCGAGCGTCTCGATGAGCGTGCGCAGCCCCAGGTTCTCGGCGATGCCGCCGTCGAAGAGGTGAACGTAGGGCCGTGCCGCCGCGTCGGCGTAGGAGCGCAGCTCGCGCGCCCGGAGCCCGCCTCGTCCGAGCGGCGCGCCGGGGCCGCCGTCCGCCGCCCAGGCCGGCGGCTCCCACCCGCAGCTCCCGGCGCGGTTCCTGAGCGTGATGGCGGTGAGCATGGGGGGGAGCGCGGACGAGGTCGCCACCGCGCGCGCGATGGGGAACGACGCCAGGTCGGAGCAGAGGACGTCGAACGTCTCCTGCGTGAAGGGGAAGCGGGCGCCGGTCGTCACGTCGGCGCCGTTCACCACCACGTAGGGCCCGCCGCTCTTCATCAGGTCGCCGTAGGTGGCGTGGTCGAAGATGGTCTCGTCGTAGAGCTCGGCGCAGACGTCGGAGCGCGAGAACGTCCCGGAGGGCAGCCGGAACCAGTTGTTCGGCGCGAGCACGCGGCCGGCGATGGCGTTCTCCACGTTCCGCTTCAGGAATTTTTCCTCGAACTCCTTGAAGATGCGGTCGCCGCGGAGCGCGTAATACGTCGCGGTGAACGAGCCGCCCGACACCGCAGAGATGACGTCGACCTCGTCGATCATCCGGCGGCGCGTGCCCGCCATCGTCACCTCGGTCCGCGCCAGCTCCTCGAGGACGCCGTAGGAGAGCGAGGCCGCGCGTGTGCCGCCTCCCGAGAACGCCAGGAAGAGCAAGAGGTCGTCCGACTGGTTCGGGCGGCGGACGTTCTCCAGCCGGTAGCCCCCGTGCGGATCGTGGCGCGCGAGGGCGGCGTTCTCGGGCCAGTGCGCGCAGCCGGCGAGCGCGAGCGGCGCGGCGAGCGCGGCCAGCGCGGCGAGCCGTGTGGTCGTCGTCGTCATGTCAGAACCCCCACTGCACGCCGATGGCTGGCCCGATGGCCCACTGGTGCGATTCGTTCACCCGCGCCGGCGGGTACCAGTTGCCGGTGACCTGCAGCCGGAGGCGCTCGAGGATGGCGGCGGAGACGCCGGCCTGGACCATCGGCCGCGAGCAGGCGCCGATCACGTTCGATCCCGGCGTCGGGCACTGCTCGAAGCCGCCGCTGTCGTTGTCCGAGAACATCCAGCCCGCGCGCAGCAGCAGGCTCGGCTGGAAGCGGGTGTTCGCCCACCACGAGGGCAGGTACTCCGCCCCGACCAGGACGCCCAGCACGAAGTTCCCGCTCTCCGAGGACAGGATCTGGTCGCTGCCGATGAACTGGAGCGCGGCGTGGAAGCGCAGCGGCGACACGAACACGCCGCCGGTCTGGAAGCCCTTGCTGATGCCCACCTCGGGGTCCCGGCCGTACATCGCCCAGAGCGTGAAGCGGGGCGGGACGTAGGCGACCTGGTCGGCCGCCATCTTCACGAGCGTGTTGAGGACGAGCCCCTGACCCGCGGGCTGCAGATCCGAGACCGAGTCGCCGATCTCGAGGAAGCGCGCGCGCAGGGCGGCGGGCGCCTTCACCGCCTCGTCGCGCCTGAGCCCGAGGTCCTTGAACTCGAACCCGTGCGAGGCGAGGATCCGCATCGCGTACGCGGCCTCGGTCTCGCTGCCGCTGCGCCGCCACGTCGTGCCGGGGAGCGGGTCGACGAACGGCACCG
>DASTGH010000535.1:0-5683 GCA_035719345.1 Anaeromyxobacteraceae bacterium | reverse complement strand
TTCGCACGGCGGCGGCGAGGAGCCCGAGAACCAGATCGCGCTCTGCGCCTTCCATCACCTGCGCTGCATCCACGAGGGTCATCTGCGCGTCTTCGGGCGGGCGCCCGACGGGCTCACCTGGTTCCTCGGCGGCAAACCGTGGTGCGGACCCGGCCTCCCGTGACCGGCGCGCGAGGGCGCGGCAACGGCAGCACGGTCGCGGTGCGCCTCGCTGCCACCCGCGCCGCCTCACATCCCCAGGTAAGCCTGCCGCACCCGGTCGTTCGCGAGCAGCTCGGCGCCGGTGCCGGAGAGCGCGGCGCGGCCGGACTCCAGCACGAACCCGCGGTGGGCGATGGCGAGCGCGTGCTCCGTGTTCTGCTCGACGAGCAGCACGGTGACGCCGGTCCGGTTGATCTCCACGATCACGCGGAACATCTCCTCGACGACGATGGGCGCGAGCCCGAGCGACGGCTCGTCGAGCATGAGCACGCGCGGGCCGGCCATGAGCCCTCGCGCGATGGCGACCATCTGCTGCTCGCCGCCGGAGAGCGTGCCGGCGAGCTGGCGCCGGCGCTCGGCCAGGCGCGGGAAGACGGCGTAGGCGCGCTCCAGCCGCTCGCGCTGGCGCGGTCGCGCGCTGCGCACGTAGCCCCCGAGGAGGAGGTTCTCCTCCACCGTCATGGCCGGGAAGAGCTTGCGCCCCTCCGGCACCTGCACCACCCCCGCCTCGACGATCTCCATCGTGCTGAGGCCGTGCAGCGGGCGCCCGTCGAGGATCACCGCGCCGGCGGTCGGGCGCACCAGCCCGGAGATGGCCTTGAGCGTCGTCGTCTTGCCGGCGCCGTTCGCCCCCACCACCGCCACGATCTCGCCGGGCGGGACGTCGAAGGTGACCCCCCACAGCGCCTGGATGGCGCCATATCGGGCCTCGAGCCGCTGGACGGAGAGCCCGGTCACGCCCGCCTCGTCCCGAAGTAGGCCGCCACCACCGCCGCATCGCGCACCACCTCGGCCGGGCGGCCGTCCGCGATCTTCTCGCCGTGGTGCATGACGACCACCCGGTCGGAGATGCGCATGATCGCCTTCATGACGTGCTCGACCACGACGATGGTGAGGCCGGCCGCGCGCAGCGCCAGCACCAGCTCCGAGGCGGCGTCCACCTCCGGCGGCGTGAGGCCGCCCATGGGCTCGTCGAGCAGCAGCAGCCGCGGCTCGGTGGCGAGCGCGCGCGCCAGCTCCAGCCGGCGCTGCTCCATGAGCGTCAGGTCGCAGGCGAGGACCTCGGTGCGGGCGGCGAGCCCGACGCGCGCCAGCGCCTCGGCGGCGCGCGCCTCGGCGTCGCGCCGCGCCCGGTGGCGCAGGAACGCCGCCAGCGTCACGTTCTCGCGCGCGGAGAGGCGCGGGAAGGGCTTCACCACCTGGAAGGTGCGCGCCACGCCCAGCGCCGTGACCGCATGCGGGCGTCCGGCTCGCAGCCGGCGGCCGTCGAGCAGCACCTCGCCCGAGGAGGGACGGACGAACCCGGTGACGAGGTTGAAGACGGTCGTCTTCCCGGCGCCGTTCGGCCCGATGAGGCCGAGGATCTCGCCCGGCTGCACCGCGAAGGAGAGCCGGGAGACGGCGCGCAGCCCGCCGAAGGAGCGCGACACCTCACGCAGCTCCAGGAGCGCCATGCGCCGTCCTCCTCGCGCCGCCGCGCGTGACGAGCCGGTGGATGCGGCCCCAGAGCCCCTCGGGCATGAAGCGGATGACGAGCATCATGCAGAGCCCGTAGACGATGAGGTGTCCCGTCTGCAGCCGCTCGCGCACCACCTCGCCGACCGTGGTCAGGAAGATCGCGCCGATGAGCGGTCCGCCCACCGAGCCGAGCCCGCCCACCATGGCGATGAAGACCATCTCCATGGAGAGCGCGATGGAGAGCACGGCGTCCGGGTCCACGTACCGGAAGTAGAAGGCGTAGAAGCCGCCGCCCGTCCCCACCAGGAAGGCGGAGAGCGCCAGCGTCAGCGACTTGGCGCGCACCGTGTCGATGCCGATGGCCTCGGCCGCGTCCTCGTCCTCGCGCAGCGCCGACAGGAAGGCCCCCAGGCGCGAGCGCTTGAGCGCGGCGGTGGCCACCAGCGCCACCACGGCCATCAGGCCGGCCGCGAGCCAGAACGGGGCCTTCGACTCCCAGTCGATGGGGTGGCCGAGGAGCGCGACGGGCGGGAGCGCGGTGATGAGGAAGCCGCTGGGTCCGTTCGTGACGCTGTCCCAGTTGAGCGCGACCAGCCGCACGATCTCCGCGACCGCCAGGGTGGAGAGCGAGAAGTAGGGGCCCCGCAGCCGGAAGCAGAGGAGCCCGATGGGCAGCGAGACGAGCGCCGCAGCCGCGCCGCCGAGCGGCATGCCCCACCACGGCGCCACGCCCGCCTTGAGGTACAGCATGGCCGTCACGTAGGAGCCCACCCCGAAGAGCGAGGCGTGCCCGAAGGAGACCTGCCCGGCGAAGCCGCCGAGGACGTTCCAGGCGGCGCCGAGCGTCGTCCACATCGCCACCAGGATGCAGACGTGGACGAGGAACGGGTTCGGCGAGAGCAGCGGCAGGCCGAGCGCGAGCGCCGCCAGCGCGATCCAGGGCGCGACCCGCTTCACGCCTTCCCCACGCCGAACAGCCCCGCCGGCCGGTAGAGGAGCACGCCCAGGAAGAGGAGGAAGCCGATGGCGTCCCTCCAGGCCATGGAGACGTAGACCGCGCCCAGCGACTCGACCACGCCGAGGAGCACCCCGCCGGCGAGCGCGCCGGGGATGGAGCCGAGCCCGCCCAGCACCACCACCACGAAGCACTTCACGATCAGGATCTCTCCCACCGTCGGATAGAGGTAGAGGGAGGGGGCGAGGAGCACGCCGGCGGCGGCGGCGAGCGCCGTGCCCAGGCCGAAGGTGAGGGTGGCGACCCGCTGCACGTCGATGCCCATGAGCAGGGCCGCCTCGCCGTTCTGGCTGGTGGCCCGGATGGCGCGCCCCACGTCGGTGCGCGAGAGGAACAGCCACAGGCCCGCGGTGAGGCCGGCCGCCACCGCGAAGGCGACGGCGAGCGGCAGCGGCACGGCGATCCCGAAGGGCCGCGCGGGGAGCGCGGCGTAGGGGAGGGAGATGGTCCGGTAGTCGCCGGTCCAGGCGGCGAGCGCCAGGTTCGCCACCAGCAGCGAGAGCCCGGCCGTGTAGAGGAGCGTGTTGAGCTCCCCGCCCGGCACGATCTTGCGGAGGAGGAAACGGTAGATGGCCATCCCCAGGAGGAAGGCGAGCGGCGCCCACACCAGGAGCGAGAGGAACGGGTCCACGCCCCAGCGCTGGGCGAAGAAGGCGCCGAACATGCCGAGCATGACCATCTCGCCGTGGGCCAGGTTGATGACGCGCATCACCCCGAAGACCACGGTGAGCCCGACGCCGATCATCGCGTAGAGCGAGCCGGTGAGGACGCCGCTCACCAGGCTCTGGAGGAAGGTCTCCACGGTGGGTGGATGGGGCGCCCTCCGCCGCGCGCGGGAGGCGCCCCGCCGGCTCACCGCATCGCGAGGGGATCGGGGAAGGTGTACTTCGTCTCGGCGTTGTCCTTCGGCCAGACGTTGAGGAGCGTGCCCTCCTTCGTCCACTGCGCCAGGACGGAGTGCTCGGGCGAGTAGACGTTCTGGTTGGTGTAGGCGTCGCCGAGCGGGCCCTTGTAGTTGCCGAACTTCACCTTGCCGAAGACCGTCTTCATGTCCGTGGCGAGCAGCGCCTCGCGCACCGCGTCCCGATCCTTGGCCAGGTCGCCGGTGAGCTTCGCGCGCTTGAGCGCGTCAGCGATGATGTAGATGGCGGCGTAGCCCTCCACCTCGTGCTCCTTCGGCTGGATGCCGTAGCGCTTCACGAACTTCTCGTAGAAGGCCTTGGTGTCGGCGTCGTTCGGGTTCCCCGACCAGGCGGCGGAGGAGAAGACGTTCTCCGCCTGGGGGCCGAGCTGCTTCGGGAAGTCGGCCACCCCGAACCCGCCACCGAAGCCGACGAAGGCGCGCGGCCGGATGCCGATCTCCTTGGCGTGGCGGGTGAGGAGGATGGCGTCGGTGGTGGAGACCGCGACCATGAGGAAGTAGTCGGGGTTCGCCGCCTTCACCTTGGTCATGAGCGGCTTGAAGTCGAGCGTGTTCACCGCGTACGCCTCGTCGGCGACGATGGGCACGTTCTTCGACTTGAGGAACGCCATGGCGGCGCCGGCGATGGTCTTGCCGAAGACGGTGTTGTCGTAGATGACGGCGGCGCTCTTGGGCATGGCCCCCGGCACCTCGGTGATGAAGCGGTTGAAGGCCTGCGGGTAGATGGAGCCCGTGGGATTGTTGCGGAACACCCACTCGAACCCCTTCGACGTGATGATGTCGGCCGAGGGGTGGTCGACGAGGTACGGCGTCTTGAGCCGCTGGCAGACCGAGGCGATCTCGACCGCCTGGCCCGAGGCGCGGCCGCCGGTCATGACGAGCACGCCGCCCTGCGTGACGAGCTTCTCGGCGATGGTGGCGGCGAGCGCGTTCTTCGCCTGGTGGTCCTCGAGGAGGAGCTCCAGCTTCTTCCCGTTCACGCCGCCCGCGGCGTTGATCTCCTCGATGGCGAGCGAATAGGCCTTCTTGAACTTATCTCCGAAGGGCGCGTCGGGGCCGGTCATGGGCTGCGGCGCGCCGATCTTGAGCGTCTGGGCGCTCGCCGCGGGTGCAACGGCGGCGAGCGCGAGGACGAGGACGAGCTTGCGCATGGTCGTTTTCGAGCCTCCTGGGGACGCGGGCATGGAGGTCCCATGAGCCGGATGCACGCGCCATTTGGGATGCGCTCGCGTCATGTACACGGTGGGTGCATGATCGCCGGCACCGTGACGCGGCGCGTGAGCACCGGCCCGACCCGAGCGGACCGCACGGCCGCCGCCGCCGGGCCGTATGAGAGGCCCGCCGCCCGGCGGGCCGGCGGCGAAGGAGGCGCCATGGCGACGCAGGACACGTGCTGCACGCTCCTTCCCTACTTCAAGGTCGCGAGCGGCAAGATGGCGCCCTTCAGGGCGCTCTGCGAGCAGTTCGTGGCCAAGACGCAGGGCGAGGAGCGCTGCCTCTTCTACGGCTGGAGCTTCGACGGCGACCTGGTCCACTGCCGCGAGGGCTATCGCGACGCGGACGGTCTGCTCGTGCACCTCGAGAGCGTCGGCGCGCTGCTGCAGCAGCTCCTGCAGGTCTCGGAGCTCGTCCGGCTGGAGGTGCACGGCCCGGCGGGCGAGCTGGCGAAGCTGCGCGCTCCGCTCGCCGGCCTGAAGCCGCAGTTCTTCACGCTCGAGTACGGCTTCCGGCGCTAGCGCCCGGCCGCCTCACCAGTTGACCTTCGCCGGGTCGCCCGCGTACTGCGAGCGCACGTAGGCGAGGATCTTCCACACGTCGTCCTCCGGCATCTCGGCATAGACGCGCGGCATGGTCTGGTCCGGCAGCTGACCCTTGATGAGCTTGAAGAGCGTCTCGTCGTCGCTGCCGAACTTCCACTGATCGTCGGTGATGGGGGGCGCCATGCCGCCGCCACCTCCCACGCCGTGGCAGCCCGAGCAGCCGTACTGCAGGTAGAGGGCGCGGCCTTGCTCGGCGGCGGCCTTGTCGCCCGTGTACTTGTTCTTGTGCGCACCGGCCGCCGGGGCGCCGGCGCTCGCCGGCACCGC
>DASTGH010000534.1:0-20480 GCA_035719345.1 Anaeromyxobacteraceae bacterium | reverse complement strand
GCGTTGCGGTGCACCTCGTGCGAGTCCATCCAGCCCGGGTCGGCGGCTCTCGGCGTACTCGACCTATCCGTCGAGGTCGCACCCGCGCCGAGACCATCACGAAGCGCGGAGAACTACCATGGTCAGGACCATGCTCGTCGTCGGGACGGCTGCCATCGTGGGCTGCGCAGGGGTCAGCAAGGAGCAGTACCAGGCGAAGGAAGCGGAGGCGACGAAGTACAAGCAGGCCGTGCAGGAACAGGACGCGAAGCTCACCGACGTCGAGCGCAAGGCGAGCTCGCTGGAACAGCAGAACCAGGCGCTGCAGTCGCAGAACCAGGCGCTCGAGTCGCAGAACCGGACGATCCAGTCCGGCTCCGCCGATCTCCAGAAGAGGCTGGACGAGTCCCACGCCACGGCGGCGGCGCTGCAGCAGGACAGGCCGGTGAAGGTCAACCAGGCCGTGCTCTTCAACGAGAACTCCTCGAAGATCACGGCCGAGGGCAAGCGCTCGCTGGACTCCATCGCCCAGGCCCTCGCGGGATCGAAGGACAAGACGGTCGTCGTCTCCGGATTCACGGATGGTACGGAGGGTTCAGGCAGCGATTCGAAGCCGTGGCAGCTCTCGTCGGCGCGCGCGCTCGAGGTCGCGAGGTATCTCGCGTCGCGCGGCGTCGATCCGGCGCTCATCGCCGTCGCCGGGTTCGGCCGGGCTCGCCCCGTCGCCCCGAACGACTCGCTCGCCAACAGAGCCATGAACCGCCGGGTCGAGATCATGCTCTCGCCGGCGAACCAGGACGTCACGACGATCGACGTGAAGCCGGCGGAGCTCATGCAGGGCGGAACGGGTCGCGGGCAAGGCCAGTAGCCTCGCCCGCGCGACGAAGTCGGGCCGGTGGACGCGTGCGCCCGCGCCCGATGGGGACCGGCAGGCCCCCGGCCGGTCGTCACCCGGCGTGAATGAACGACGCCGGGGCCGTGGGGCGGAGGAACGACCCTGATTCCGGTCGCTTCGGCATGCCCTGGCCGGAGCGGGTGGGCCGCTGTCCCGGGACAGACCTTCCTGGGATCGACCGGACGCGATGAAGCCCGTGTGTCCTCCTCGTGCACGGGATCATCGTGAAGCCTCGCCACCGTACCCGCGCTCGGGCGCAGCGCCGAGCACTGCCATGAGCGGACTGCGCAGGCGTCGAAGGGACGAGCGGCTGGTGGTGCGGGCTGCCCCGCACGCGGAGGCGATCGAGCGCCTCCTCGACGAGGCCACCGCAGCCCATGGTGGAGCGTGGCCCGTCCGCGTCCATGCCGCGATCGCGGACGCGCTCGGACTGCCGCGCGGCCTCGTCTACGCCTACCTGGGCATGCTGCGGCATCGGCACGGGCGGTGACGACGAGCGAAAGCCGTGAGGCCATCGCCGAGCATCGACCGTCGCGAGCGTGAATCCCATGCTCCGGCCGGAGCCTCCGGGGAGGTCCCGGCGACTCCGGCCGGATGATGACGGCAGGCGTCGTGCGCCCGGCTACATGGCGGCCTTGAAGATCTCGACCACCTGCTGGAGCGTCGCCTTCCGCGGGTTCGTCAGCTGGCAGGCGTCGCGCTTGGCGTTCTCCGCCATGACCGGGAGGTCGCTCTCCTTCACGCCGAGCTCCTTCAGGCCCGCGGGGATTCCGATCGCCTTCGAGAGCTTGCGGATGGCCGCGATGCCCTTGGCCGCGGCGTCCACCGGGGCGAGACCGTCGATCTTCTCGCCCAGCGCCACCGCGATGTGGCCGAGCCGGTCGGCGACCGCGATCAGGTTGAACTCGCAGACGGCGGGCAGGAGGATGGCATTGCACACGCCGTGCGGCAGGTTGTACAGGCCGCCGAGCTGGTGCGCCATGGCGTGCACGTACCCGAGGCTGGCGTTGTTGAACGCCATGCCGGCGAGGAACTCGGCGTAGGCCATCTTGTCGCGGGCGTCCAGGTTCTCGCCGTTCGCGACCGCCGGGCGCAGGTACTGCGCGATGAGCTCCACCGCCTTGATGGCGCAGGCGTCGGTGATGGGGGTCGCTGCGATGGAGACGTACGCCTCGACGGCGTGGGTGAGGGCGTCCATGCCCGTCGCCGCGGTGAGGGCGGGCGGCTTGCCCACCATCAGCACCGGATCGTTGATCGCGACGTTCGGCGTGCAGCGCCAGTCGACGATTGCCATCTTCACGTGCGTGCTGGTGTTCGTGATGATGCAGAAGCGCGTCATCTCGCTCGCGGTGCCCGCCGTGGTGTTGATGGCGACGAACGGCGGCATGGGCTTCGTGGTCTTGTTGATGCCCTCGTACGCGCGGATGTTCCCGCCGTTCGCGGCCACGATCCCGATGCCCTTGGCGCAGTCGTGGGCGCTGCCGCCGCCGAGCGACACGATCGCATCGCACGAGGCCTGCTGGTACACCTTGAGCCCGTCGTGGACGTTCGTGTCCGTGGGATTCGGCTCCGAGCCGTCGAAGATGACGGCCTTCACCCCGGCCTCCTCGAGCTGGCCCCTGATGCGCGCTGCGACGCCGAGCTGATTCAGCACCTTGTCGGTGACGATGAGCGCCTTCGTGGCGCCGAGCGCCTTCGCCTGGGGGCCGGCCTCTTTCGAGGAGCCGACTCCCATCAGCGAGACGTTGGGGATGAAGAAGCCGAAGACCTGCTCTGCGAGGGCCATGATCAATGCTCCGGAGGGCAATGCGAGGGTATTGCGCTTGGAAAGCGTGGAGGGACGGCGAACGGGTGATTTCGGGCGACCGGGCGAGGAGAGGGGCTGACGCATCGCGTAGCAATCGCCACGCCAGCGCCAGGCGGATGAATGGCTTCGACTCGGAGTGCAGGGTTGGCGGGCGGTTATCTGCGACGCGGCGCCGCGGGGTGCGACGCGGTGAGGCGAGGTCGCATCGAGGTTTCATGCATCCCGAGACGTCTGGCCTTGCATGCGGCGCATCAAATGCGCGGCCCCGCGTTCAGGGTGGTTCGGGAGGATGGCGGCGTGCCCAGGCCAGGAAGCGCCCGGCAGCGCCGCGCGGCTCGCGCGATGCCGTGGCCCAGGAGAACGAGCGCACGATGCGCAGGTCGGAGATGGGCAGGATGCGCAGCTCGCCCGTCACCAGCTCGAGCCGCAAGCTCCAGCGCGAGACGAACGCGATGCCCAGGCCGGCGACGGCCGCCATCTTGATCGACTGGTTGGACCCGAACTGGAGCGCGGACGGCAGCGGCCTGCGCCCGAGCGCCTGCGCCAGCGCGTTCTCGACGAGCGCCCGCGAGCTGGAGCCGACCTCGCGCTGGAGCAGCGGGACGCGCACCAGGTCGGCCGCGCGCGAGATGCTCCGGAACGCCCGGACCGAAGCGGCCGCGACCGGAACGAGCTCGTCCTCGAGGTAGCGCTCGAGGTGCACGCGCGAGGAGCGGGTGCGCCCCTCGATCAGGCCGAGCGGCACGCGGCCGTCCGCCACCCACTCGACCACCCGCGCCGTGTTACCGACCTGCAACCGGAAGGAAGCTGGACTCCTCGTCGCGCGGTAGCCCGCGACGAGCTGTGGGACGATGTACGCGGCGCCGGTCATGCTCGCCGCGAGCTCCACCTCGCCGCCGGCTCCGGACTCGGCGCGCACCATGCTCGAGACCGCGTCGAGCACCTCGTGCACCTGATTCGCCGCCTGGAGCACCTGCAGCCCCCATGCGTTGGGGGTCACCCCCTTCGACGTGCGCTGGAGCAGGGCACGCCCGCATTCCTCCTCGAGCGCACGGATCTGCGCGGTGACGGCCGGCTGGGAGAGGTTCAGGAGCTTCGCGGCGCTCGAGATCTTCCTGGCCTGGACGACGACCCGGAAGGTCTCGAGCTTGCGCGGGTCGACCATCGCCATGCGGCGGTGATAGCAGACCCGGCTCCCGCGTTCCCAGCCGCGGCTATGCCGCGCGTGCGTCCCGGCCGGTGGCGCGGTGTCCGTCCTTCCCCGATCCGATCACCTTCCGACGATCGGCTCCCGGCGCGGGCACGTCGGCGAGGAGCGCGGTCACCGCCGCGCGCGCGTCGACCAGCGCGGCGTCGAGGTGAGCGGGATCGATGCCCGCGAGCAGGGTGGTGACGTTCACGAAGGGGGCGGTGATCATGTCTTCTCCGTTTCGGGCGCGGAATCTCGCCACGCACGCGATCATCGCCTGCGTCGCTCGCGGACGGATCGTGAAAGACGTGAACGGCTATCAGGAATCCTGATGGAGCGTCCGCCGCGTCGACCCGGTCGCGCCGTACGAGCACTCGTCAGGGCGTTCGGCGCCCCGACGCAGCTCCCGGTGGTTGCACTTCAACTCCGGGAAAACGTGCCCAGGTTTCCTGCGCGCCATGCGCGACACGATCGTGATCGGAGCCTCGGCAGGCGGAGTGGAGGCCGTCGGGCGACTCGTCGAGCAGCTTCCGGCCGATGTGCCGGCGGCCGTCCTCGTCGCGCTGCACCTGCCGAACGCTTCGATCAGTTTTCTCGCTCAGATCTTTTCACGGTGTGCAAAGCTGCGCGTCAGCGCTCCACGGGTGACCGAACCGCTCGCGCTCCATCATCTGTACGTGGTGAGCCCCGACCGGCACCTCGTCGTGCACGATTCCGAGGTGCGCTCGATCCGGAGCGCACGCGTGAACGGCCATCGGCCTGCGATCGACGTCCTCTTTCGTTCGGCGGCGATCGAGCGCCACGACCGCGTCATCGGCGTGATCCTCAGCGGGATGCTCGATGACGGCGTCGGTGGTCTGCTGGAGATCCGGAAGCAAGGCGGCGTGGCCGTCGTGCAGCAGCCCGAGGATGCGACCTTCCCCATGCTGCCGACGAATGCGATCGCCGGGGCTGGGGCCGACCACGTGGTCGCTCTCTCGGACATGGGGCAGTTGCTCGTGAAGCTCGTCACGGAACCGGGGTCGGGGGGCGGACGCTCGCCTCAAGAGAAAGGCGGCCCTGGTGCATCCGGTGGAGGAAAGGCCATGCCATCTCGCAAGACGAGTCCGCCGCAGGACTGGTCATCCCCGGCGGAGGCGTCACCGGAAGGCGGACGCCCGTCCGTCTACAGCTGCCCTGAATGCCATGGGGTCCTCGCGAAGACCGGACCCGACGACATGCCTCGCTTCGTGTGCCGCGTCGGTCACGCCTACGACCCGGAGAGCCTTCTCGCGGAGGACCGCACGGCGGCCGAGCAGGCGATGTGGGCGGCGATCCGGTCAGCGGAAGAGCTGCTGTCGCTGACGCGGAAACTGGCGCTCAGGGCACGCGCCATCGGGGACAAACCCGGGGAAGAGCAGCTCTCGTACGAGAGCTCGCGAGCGGAACGGCAAGTCCGCACGCTCCGCGCGGCGGTCGATCACGACCAGGAGCGGTAGTCCGCCCCGCGACCGGGTCGGCCCCGCCGCCAGCGATCTTTTGCGTCCTGCAGTTGCTGTAGCGGCGCCGGGTCTCTCCCGAAGGTGGTGCCCGAGGAGGGCGATGGACGCGCGGCGATGGACGGGGGCACCCTCGCCACCGGCGGCTCCGGGTCGCACGCTACGTGGACCCGGCCCTCCCGCGGGGGACCACATGCCTCTCAAGAACAAGCTGGCGGCCGAGTTCCTGGGCACCTTCTGGCTCGTCCTCGGCGGCTGCGGCAGCGCGGTGCTCGCGGCCGTGGAGTTCCCGGGGACCGGCATCGGCCTGCTCGGTGTCTCCCTGGCATTCGGCCTCACGGTGCTCACCATGGCGTACGCCATCGGCCACGTGTCAGGGTGCCACCTCAATCCGGCCGTCACGGTCGGCCTGACCGTGGCGCGCCGGTTCCCCGGCGCCGAGGTCGTACCCTACGTGATTGCGCAGGTGGCCGGTGCCATCGCCGCGTCGATGCTGCTGTACCTGATCATCACCGGGCGCGCCGACTACAACCCGAGCAACCACTGGTTCGCGTCGAACGGGTTCGGCGAGCATTCACCGGCAGGCTATTCGCTGGGCACGGCCTTGATCGTCGAGGCGGTTATGACGTTCGTCTTCCTGTTCGTCATCCTCGGCGCCACGGACGCGCGCGCGCCCGCCGGGTTCGCGCCAGTCGCGATCGGACTTTGCCTCACCCTCATCCATCTCATCAGCATCCCCGTCACCAACACGTCCGTGAATCCCGCGCGCTCCACGGGACCGGCCGTGATCGCCGGCGGGTGGCCCCTGGCGCAGCTCTGGGTGTTCTGGGTCGCCCCGCTCGTCGGGGCGATCGCAGCCGGATTCGTGTATCCGCGGGTGTCCGGCGCGCGGGAGGCGGGCCGGGAGGCCGCTGCGGCGCCGCGCATGAGCGCCACCGACTGACGGAGGATCCCCCTCCCGCCCCCGATGCTCGCACCCGGCGCTTGGCGAAGTACGGCCCGCGGCGCGATATTGAGGCCCGTCCCGGCGGCTTCCTCGCGGCCGCCGAAAGGCGGATCGCATGCTCTCTCGGAACCCCGCGGTGTTTCTCGCGCTCGCCGTGTCGGCCTCCTTTCCCACTGCCGCCCGGGCGGGGAAGACCCTCGACGCGGTGAAGGCGCGCGACCAGGTCGTCTGCGGCATCAACCCCTCGGCCCCTGGCTTCGCCTCGACCGATGGCCAGGGGCGCTGGGTGGGCCTCGACGTGGACCTGTGCCGCGCCATCGCCGCGGCGGTGCTGGGCGACGCGGGCAAGGTCCGCTTCGTGCCGCTCGACGCGCAAGAGCGCTTCGCGGCGCTCCAGGCGGGCGAGGTCGACGTCCTCTGCCGGAACACGACGTTCTCCCTGGCCCGCGACGTCTCGCTCGGGATCGTGTTCACCGGCGGCATCAACTACTACGACGGCCAGGGCTTCATGGTGCCGAAGAAGCTCAATGCCCCGCGGAGCGTGCGACCCGTGGAGAGTGTCCGCCACCTCGAGGGCGCCACCATCTGCGTGCAGTCGGGAACGTCCAGCGAGAAGAACGTGGCCGAGTACTTCGCTGCCCACAAGATCCGCCACAAGCTGATGGTGCTCGACACCGCCGAGGCGGCCCGGTCGGCCCTCTTCGGCGGCCGCTGCCAGGCTTACACCACGGACATGTCCAACCTCGCCGGTGCACGCACGCAGGCCAGCAACCCGGGCGATTGGGTCGTGCTGTCCGAGGTCATCTCCAAGGAGCCGCTGGGTCCGGCCGTCCGGCGCGGCGACGACGAGTGGTTCAGCCTCGTGCGCTGGTGCTTCTACGCCACCGTCCGCGCGGAGGAGCTCGGCATCACCCAGGCCAACGTCGACAAGCTCAAGGCGGAGAGCAAGGACCCCCTCATCCAGCGCTTCGTCGGCACGGGCGAGGACACGGGCAAGCTCCTCGGGCTCGACAGCGAGTGGACCTACCGCATCGTGAAGCAGGTGGGGAACTACGGCGAGAGCTTCGACCGGAACCTGGGTCCGAAGTCGCCGCTGGGCCTGCCGCGCGGCGCGAACAACCTCTGGACCCAGGGCGGGCTCCAGTACGCACCGCCCCTGCGCTGACGCTAGAACTCGTACGAGATCGCATAGAACACCGAGATGGATTGAAGAGAGATCTCGGCCTGGCCGATCGTCGTGTTCCCGAGGATGGACGTCTGTGCGGCGGTCTTCCCGAACTGGTAACCGGCGCCCAGGGAGAAACCGAGATTCTTGAACTGGAAGTCGACGCCGCCGGTGAACCCGAAGAGGTCGGATGCGCGGAGCGGGGAGTTGTCGGGGTCCCCGACCGGCGACATGGCGGTGTTGAACCCCGCGTGCGCGGTGGCGATGTGGCCGATGCGCGCCCTGCCGCCCAGGGCGACGTTGAACACGCGCTTGGCCGCGTACTTGACCAGGGGCGGCGACGCCGTCGTGATCGTGTTGGGGGCATTCGAGGACGCCGTCAGGACCTGGAACGGCACATTGCTCTGGTAGAGGGTGTACTGCGCCACGGCCTCGTGGTACCGCAGGTCGCCTTCCAGCTCGAAGACGCCGAAGCTGTAGGCCGCGCCGATGCCGGCTTCCAGGGGCAGCTTGTAGCGGAAGATGCCGCCCTCATCGCGGAAGTACTCACCGCTGCTGCTGGTCGCCCCGATGTTGGCCGACTCGGTGGTCACGAGCGAGCTGTTCCAGAGCTCGAGACCGGGCGGCCGGAAGTACATACCCACGGTGACGCCGCGCGCGACGTCCCACTGTGCTCCGACCGTGAAGAGGAGTGCGCTGTCCGTGCCGTTCGATCGGATCGTCTGCATGAACTGTGACGGCTGGCCCTCGGAGGTCAGGGCGCCGGACACGGTGGTGTTGCTGTTGTAGCTCGTCTGCGCGAGACCGACCCCGAGGCCGAGCCGGATCGAGTGGTCCTCGACGGGCGCCCAGGCGGCCGCGACCTGATACACCTGCGTCTGGAAGCTCGCCGCGGTCGAGTAGTTGACCCGGTCGAACCCCAGCGCGGTCGCGTCGAACCTCTGATCGATGGGGCCGGGCGACCAGTTCACGGCCCGAGTGATCGACAGGCCGAAGCGAACGTTCCGCGCGTCGCTGAAGGGCATCTCGGTCACGGCGCCGATGTACCCGGGCACGCTGTCGATCTTGGTCGAGGAGATGGACTCGCCGGAGAGCGTCGAGGTGAGCTTCGTGTAGACGTAGCCGGCCGAGGAAGCGCTGAGCGCCGTCTTCTCGGACTGTACCAGGCCGGCGGGGTTGTAGAAGTTCGCCGAGGCATCGCTGGCCCTCGCGATGTACGCGCCACCCTCGAGGGCCTGCTCCTTCCCGACGACGACGGCGTCGTAATTCGGGAAGACGAGCGCCTTCGGGAGAGGGAGAGGGGTGTTCGTGACAGGAGCGAGTTGGGCGGCGGCGAAAACAGGGGCGAGCAGCACGATCGCGCCAGGCATCGACACTTTCAGCATCGCATTCCTCCGCTGCGGTCATGCTGCTCCGATCGACCGACCGAGGCTCGCGGCTCCTCACTGCGCCCGGGACTCCCCGATCTGCTCCCGCGCTCTCACCGCCGCCTGGCGCGTTTCGTCCATGAGCTTGTATGCGACGTAGTACTTGAAGACGTTCCGGACGTAGGTCGTCGTCTCGAGCCCGATCCTGCGAGCGGTGACGACCTCGACGTGGTTGAACCACTGGTTCGGATCGAACCCGCGCTGCGCGGCGAGGGTGCGCATCCGGGCGATGTTCGCCGGGCCGGCATTGTAGCTGGCGAAGGCGAACAACGTACGGTTCGTGTCGTCGAAGTCCGCGTCGGAGAAGTACCTCGTCATGAGCTGGTCGAGGTACTTCGTGCCCGCGTGGATGTTCGCTTCCGGCAGGCGGATGTCGCCGACGCGAAGCTCCTTCCCGGTGGCGGGCATGACCTGCATGACGCCGATCGCACCGACACGGCTGCGCACGTTCTGGTCGAGGCGCGATTCCTGGTAACCCTGGGCAGCGAGCATCAGCGGGTCGAAGCGATACATCCGACCGTACTTCTCGAAGAGCACCATGAGCGTCTCGAACCGGTGCCGCTCGGCCGCCTCCGTCGGGTTGCGCAGGCGGTAGCGCGCGTCGCGATGGACGATGCTGGCGACGAGCGTCTTCGTGACCACCCTCTTCATGAACTCGGCGATCTCGGCGTGGAGCCGGGGGCAGTCCTTGCGCATGGCCCAGCCCACGGCGCCACCGTCGCGCACCACCGCCTGCTCGTGGAGCTCGATGCGCGGCAGGAGCGGCGCCCACATCCGCGCCTTCCAGTCGTCGACGACGATCACGTCGAGCAACCCGACGTCCACCAGCTCCAGGACGTCCTCGTCCTCGAGCGCGTCGGGGATGGCGACCACGTTCATCCGCGGTGAGCCGGCCGCCGCGAGGCGCTCGTTCAGAGCCGCGAGGCTCTCGAAGTAGCTCGACGCGCGACGCACGTGGACCGTCCTCCCCGCGAGGTCCTCGGCGACGGAGATGCCTGGCGCGCCCGGCCCGGTGACGACGATCTCCTTCACCGTCGGGTAATCCGGATCCGTCTCGAAGTGCACGAGGCGGAGTCGTTCCTCGGTCACGGTGAGGTTGCCGACGGCGATGTCGCCGAGACCGCTCGCCACGCCGGTGAGGAGCCGGTCCCGTGTCGTGGGCGTCATGAGGACCGTGATCGGGCGGTTCTTGAGCTGCTTCCTGTGCTTCTTGTTGAGCCAGCGCTCGAACTCGCGGACGATGTCGGCGGTGAGGCCGCGTTCGGTCCCGCGGTCGTTGAAGTAGAGCGTGCGGCTGTAGGGGACGAGGACGCGGATCGTGCGGCGCTCGAGCATCCCTTCGAAGTCGCCCGTCCAGGGCTCGGCGCGCGTCTGGAACGCGCGGACGCGGGCGGGCGCGCCGCCCGCGGTCGGCGCGGCGCGCGCCGCCATGGGCCCGAGGGCGAGGGCGAAGAGAAAGACGGTCGTGAGGATGCGCATCACCCTGGAGCGCCTCCCGCTCGCTCGAGCGAGCGCCGTGCCGACCGCGGTCGTGCATCGGCGCTCCGCCGCCCGGCGGATGCGTCGTCCCGCTGCGCGTCCTTCGTCCGCTGGACCTCGCGGGCGACCTCCAGCTCTTCATGGATCGTGCGGCGGGTCTCATCGGCGAACCGGCTTCCCGCCACGCGGCGCTGGTCTTCGGAGGACCGTCGCTCCTTCTCCGCTCGCTGCCGCAGTCCTTCCGCGACGGTGCGAGCCATGTCGACCTGCCGGCGTATCTCCTCCTTGGCGCCGCACCTCGTCTGCCACGTCACGCGCTTCCTCCGCGCTGCTGCGCGCCGCCTCCGCGCTGCTGCGCAATTCCTCGGCGCTGCTGCGCCCTTCCTCGGCTTCGACCCTCCGGCGCTCACCCTTCTCTCGCCGTTTCTCTGCGTTGGCGCGCCGCGCCTCGGCGCCACGCCGGTCTTGCTCTGCGGCGCTCGCGCGGCGGGTGGGACGTGCCTCACGGGCCATCGAGAGATTCTACCCTCTCCGAGCGGTGACGCCATGCCGCGGAGCGCATCGATTCGGCACCTCTCCGATCACCGCCACCGGTCTGGTCGAGATGGTTGCGCGGCGTCTTCGACGGTCGGTACTTCTTCGGCTCCCGCGAGGATCTCGAGCGCCCACGCTGAGCCGCGGTCGATCCCCGCACCCAGTTGGGCGTGACGCTGTGCGGTCCAGGCGTTCACGCGCACCGAGACGAGGACCCAGGTCGACGCCGCCGCGATGCGGCCGCTCGCCGTCGGCAGCACCGAGTATTGCCTGCGGACCAAGACGGGCAACTGCACCGACTTTCACTCGCTGGTCGCGTCGCTGGCGATGGCCTCGGGGCTCCCCAGCGCATGGTCTACGGATCGCTGCGCTTCGCGTTGATCAGCTCCTCGACCGAGACCTGACGCAGGACGGAGAGCCGCGACCTGCTCTGCTTGGGTCTGACGGCGACATTCAGCTGTCGCAATGGGGTTGCGCACGTACCCTGGTCCGCAGGGACGACCGCATGGGCCATCCGATGTCTCCGGAAGAGGACATCCACGGCACGCCGCCCGCGTCGCTCGCGTTCGAGGTGCTCGAGCACGGTGAAGGGCTCTTCGTCCTCGACCGCGACTACCGCATCGTCTTCGTGAACCAGGCGTTCGAGAAGGCCGCGAGGATGGCTCGCGCCGAGGTGCTCGGACGCATCTTCTGGGAGGTCTTCCCCGACGCCGCCAGGCCAGAGACCAAGTACTCCCAGGAGTACCGGCGCGCCATGCGCGACCGCGTCGAGGTCCGGTTCGAGGAGTACTACGCGCCGAACGAGGTGTGGACTTCAGTCTCCGTCTACCCGACCCGGTTCGGTGGGATCGCCGTCTTCTTCCGGGACGCGACCCTGCAGAAGCGGGCCGAGGCGCGGGCCGAGTTCCTCGCGCGCTTGCCGAAGGAGAACCCGGACCCGGTGCTGCGCGTAGGAGCAGACCTGGTGATCCTGTACGCGAACCCGGCGGCTGAGTCGGCGTTCGCCGCGCTCGGTGTCCGGGTGGGCGCGACCACTCCCGCGCAGCTCCACGACGCTGCACGCGACGCCCTCCAGGACGGCGCCCGCCGCCGGATGGAGCTCATCGGATGCAGCACGTGCTGGACACGGGCGAGCCGGTGCTCCACAGCCCCGTCCCGACCCGCGCCGGGGAGGTCGGCTCCTGGCGCGTGTCTTACTTCCGCCTGCCCCTCCCGGGCGGGAAGCGCGGACTCGGCATCGTTGGAGCCGAGATCACCGATCTGAAGAACGCGGAAGCAGCGCTGCGCGAGGCTGATCGGCGAAAAGACGAGTTCCTCGCGGTGCTCTCGCACGAGCTGCGCAACCCACTCGCGCCCATCAGCAACAGCATCTTCCTCCTCGAGAAGCTTCCGTCGGACAGCGCGCAGGCGATCCGCGCCAGGGCCATCGTCCGGCGCCAGGCGGAGCACCTGACGCGGCTCGTGGACGACCTGCTCGACGTGACGCGGATCTCGCGCGGGAAGGTGCAGCTTCAGCGGCAAGTCGTGGACATCCGGGACCTGGTCCGCCGAACGTGCGAGGATCACCGCTCCACGTTCGAGCAGGGCCGGATCGACTTCACGCTCGACTGCCCCGTCGCGCCGCTCCTGGCCAATGTGGACCCGACCCGGATCGCGCAGGTCCTGGGAAACCTGCTCAGCAACGCGAGCAAGTTCACGCCGCCGGGCGGCGCCGTCACCGTGCGGGTGCGGCGCCGGGAACAGATCGCGGAACTCACGGTCCACGACACGGGCATCGGGATCGAGCCCGAGCAGCTCGGCCGGATGTTCGAGCCGTTCACGCAGGAGGCGCGCGGCCTCGCGCAGGCCCGCGGGGGCCTGGGGCTGGGCCTGGCGCTCTCGAAGGGGCTCGTCGAGCTGCACGGAGGCTCGGTGGCAGCGCACAGCGGCGGCGCGGGAGACGGCGCGGAGTTCCTCGTGAGGCTGCCGCTGGCAGCGCAGGCGCCGCGACCGAGCAGCCCGACCCCGCCGGCGCAAGCCAAGTCGACGCGGCGACGCGTCCTGCTCATCGACGACAACGCGGACGCGGCGCGAACGCTCGCCGATGTGCTGGAGCTGCTCGGGCACGAGGTCTCCATCGCGGCGGACGGGGCGAGCGGCATCGCCCTCGCCCGCGAGACGCGACCGGACGTGGTCATCTGTGATCTCGGCCTGCCTGACGTGAGCGGCTACGACGTCGCGAGGACGTTGCGCTCGGACGACGCGCTCCGGTCGACGCGCCTCATCGCGCTCAGCGGTTATGGTCAGCCCGAAGACAAGCGCAGGGCGAAGGATGCCGGGTTCGAGGAACACTTCACGCGACCCGCGCCCGTGGAGGATCTCGCTGCGACGCTCGCGCGCGGGTAGTCTCCGATTGGGGGGCTAGCGCAGCGGCGCCACGGAGTAATACGTCGCTCCCCGTGGCTGCTCCGAGGCGACTTCTGCCATCGGCCCATGATGATCCGGAGCAGTTCCGGCTCCTCGTCGCGAGTGTCCGCGACTACGCGATCTTCATGCTCGATCCGCGTGGGCACATCGTGACGTGGAACCTCGGCGCGGAGCGGATCAAGGGATACTCGGCGAGCGAGATCATCGGCAAGCACTTCTCCGTCTTCTATCCAGCCGAGGACGTCGCCGCGGGGAAGCCGGACTGGGAGCTCGTCGAGGCGGAGCGCGACGGGCGCTTCGAGGACGAAGGCTGGCGTCTCCGCAAGGATGGCTCGCGTTTCTGGGCGAACGTCATCATCACGGCCCTGCGCGACTCGGAGGGCGTCCTCCGCGGGTTCGGAAAGGTCACTCGGGATCTCACGGTGCGCCGGGAGGCCGAGGAGATGGCCCGCCGGCTCGCGGCCGAGCAGGCCGCTCGTGCGGTAGCTGAGAAGGGCGAGCGCTACCAGCGCGACCTGCTCGCGATCCTGGGGCACGACCTGAGGAACTGCCTGTCCGTCATCGTCACCGCCGCCGAGATGAACCGGACACAGGCGGGCGACGAGAAGGTCAGGCGAAGGGCCGAACAGGCCGTGAGAAGCGCGAAGCGGATGCGCCAGATCATTCACAGCATCATCGACTACACCTACGCGCAGCGCGACGGTATTCCAGTCGTCGTTCGTGACGGGGCGGACATGCACGGAATCTGCGAGCGTGTCCTGCAAGAGTTCCGGGTGCTCAACCCGGGGCGGCACATCCTGTACGAAGCGGACGGGAGCCCGCTGGGGCGATGGGACGAAGGACGCCTCGAGCAAGTCCTGCAGAACCTCGTGGGCAACGCTCTCAAGTACGGAGCGGCCGAATCGCCGGTCCGGATCGCATGGTCGCGAACCGGCGACGACGGTGAGGGTGACCTGATACTCACGGTCCACAACGAGGGTGTCCCGATCAGCGCCGATCTGCTCCCGCACGTCTTCGAGCCGTTCCGCTCGAGCGAGCAGCACGACCGGCGCGAGAACGCGAGCATGGGCCTCGGGCTGTTCATCGTCCGCGAGATCGTGCGCGCGCACGGGGGCGAGGTGTCGGTGGAATCCGAGGCAGAGAAGGGGACGACCTTCGCAATCATCCTGCCCGCCCGCGCTCATGTGCACTCGCAGCCAGCGCTGACCGTCGGATCAGAGGCACGTCGGACGACGTGATGGAACGACGCTGCCGGCGCTCGTCAGCGCCTGAACACAGTGATTAACCCGAAGGTACCGCCCCGCGAGAGCTCATAAGCCGCGTTGCACGTCGGCCCGGCCACCGCGATCCAGAGGGGCCGCGTCGCCACTGTCGGTGAGGATGGAGGATGGACATGAACTGGACGAACCTGAGAGTCGCAGCCGCCGTCATCGTGGCCGGTCTCGCCGGCTCAGCCTTCGCTGCTTCGAAGACTCCCCCGCCGACCACCACCGAGGAGATCCGCTCGTACTCCACGATGCAGAAGATGCCGCCGATGACGGTCTTCAAGATGGTCGACGCGGACAAGGACGGTAAGGCGTCGAAGGACGAGTTCATGGCGTTCATGGGCAAGCTCTTCGACAACTGGGACACCGACCACGACGGGAGCATCTCGAAGGAAGAGTGGGCGGCTGGCGTGCAGAAGGCCAAGGCCGCCCAGCACAGCGGCGGCACGAAGAAGCAGAACCAGCCACGCTCGGAGTGATCGCGGCGCGCACGCCCTCTGGCCCGCGCGAACGCTGGACGCAGCTCCACCGAATAGGCGTTCCCGTCGCTGTGGTCACGCAAGCGTCGTTTTACTGACGGCAAACCCATTCGGGGTCCGGCCGGGGCGGGCCGTGCTCGCTAACACAGCGGCCCGCATCACCCGCTTCGAGCGGAGGAGCGTGACTCCCGCTCCTCCCAGCGTCCGAGGGTGCGTTCCCGCTTCAGGCGCCCGTCTTCTCGCGCTCCACCACCGCAGATGGTGGCCACCCGGCGATCGGCAGGCGTCCGTGCCGGAGCTGCCACAGCCGCCAGTACGTGTAGACGACCGGGATGATCTCGAGCGTCAGGAACGCCGAGGTGACGAGGCCTCCGACCATCGGCGCCGCGATGCGCTTCATGACGTCCGCACCCGACCCTTCGCTCCACAAGAGCGGCACGAGGCCGAACATCATGGTGGACACGGTCATGAGCTTGGGCCGCACGCGCTGGACGGTGCCCTCCATGTGCGCCCAGATGATGTCGTTGAGGTCGCGCACCTTGCCGGCGCGCAGCCGCCGCTCGAACGCGGCGTCGAGGTACACGATCATCACGATCCCGGTCTCCGCGGCGAGGCCCACGAGCGCGATGATGCCGACCCAGCTCGCCGTGGACACGTGGTAGCCGAGGAGCCACATGAGCCAGACGCTCCCCACGAGCGCGAACGGCACCGAGAGCAGCACGATGAGCGCCTCGACGAAGTTCCGGAAGTTGGCCAGGAGGAGCAGCACGACGAGCACGAGCGTGAGCGGGACCACCCAGCGCATGCGCGCGAGCATCTGTTCGAGGAACTCGTACTGGCCGGTCCAGCGCAGGTAGCCGCCCCTGGGCAGGTGGAGGCGGCCGTCTCGCATCGCCTTCTCCACCACCTCCTTCGCGTCGTGCACGTAGCCGCCCACGTCGCGGCCGCTCGTGTCGAGGTCCACGTACACGTAGCCGACGAGCAGGCCCGCCTCGTCGCGCAGCATCGGAGGACCATTCGCGACCTTCACGTCGGCGAGATCGCCGAGCGGCAGGTAGAGGACGCCCTTCGACGCTGACGCACCGCCGGCGCGAGGCGAGCCCGTGCGCCCTGGAGCCATCGCCGCGCCCATCGGCATCCCGGGCATGCCCCCGGCTCCGGACATGGCGCTCATCGCGGGGGGCACGCCCGGCGGCCGGTCGGGGAGACGTAGCCCCGGCCCGGCGGCGCCCGCCGGCGCGCCGCCGCCCATGCCGGGCATGTCCGCCTGCGCGAGCGCGAAGCGGCCGGAGAGGAGGCGGCGGAGGTCGAGGCCGCTCTTCTCCATGCCCATGCCACCGCCCCGCTGCACCGGCACGAGCACGCGTCGCAGGCGCTCGACGCTCTCGCGGATGTCGCGCGGGTAGCGCACGTTGACGCTGAAGCGGTTGCGCCCGTCCACGGTCACCGTGATCGGCTCGCCGCCGATGGCCTGCTCGATGACCTCGTTGAGGTCGCCGACGGTCATGCCGTAGCGCGCCATCGCATCGCGCCGGGGCAGGATGTCGACGTACGCACCCCCCATCGAGCGCTCGTAGTATGCGCTGCGTGTGCCGGGGACGGGCGTGAGCACGCGCTCCAGCTCCTCGCCGGCGCGCTCGATCTCGTCGAGGCTCGTGCCGTACACCTTCACGCCGACGGGCGTGCGGATGCCGGTGGTGAGCATGTCGAGCCGGTTCTTGATGGGCATGGTGAAGGCGTTCGTCCAGCCGAGGTAGCTCATGCGGCCGTTCATCTCGGCGAAGAGCTCCTCGGTCGTGCGCGGCCGCTCGTCGGGGAACACCCGTCGGAGCGGCGCCTGCAGCGCCCCCGGCCATCCCGAATAGAAGCGATCCACGTGCACCCGGCGCCACTCCGAGCGAGGCTTGAGGCGGACGACCGTCTCCACCATCGAGAGCGGCGCCGGATCCGTCGCCGTCTCGCTGCGCCCGACCTTCCCGAAGACCGACAGGACCTCGGGGTACTCGCGCAGCGCGCGGTCCTGGATCTGGAGCGCACGCTTCGCCTCCTCCACCGACACGTTCGGGAAGGTGATGGGCATGTAGAGGAGATCGCCCTCGTCGAGTGCCGGCATGAACTCGCTGCCGAGCCGCGGGACGAGCGGGATGGCCGAGATGACCGCGGCGATGCCGATGGCGATGGTCGTCTTGGGGTTGCGAAGCGCGACGTACACGAAGGGCTTGTAGACGGCGATGAGGGCGCGCGAGACGGGGTGCCGGTGCTCGGGGAAGATGCGGCCGCGGACGAGGAAGCTCATGAGCGCCGGTGCGAGCGTGATGGAGAGGAGCGCCGCGAAGGCCATGGCGAAGCTCTTCGTGTAGGCGAGCGGCTTGAAGAGGCGCCCCGCCTGGCCGGTGAGCGCGAAGATGGGCAGGAACGCCACGGTGATGATGAGGAGCGAGAAGAAGATGGGAGGCCCCACCTCGCGGCTCGCCTCGATGATGACGGCGAGCCGGCCCGCGCCCGGTGGGGCGTGCTCGAGGTGCTTGTGCGCGTTCTCCACGAGCACGATGGCGGCGTCGACCATCGCGCCGAGGGCGATCGCGATCCCGCCGAGCGACATGATGTTCGAGCTGAGGCCGAGCGCCTGCATCGGCACGAACGCGAGCAAGACCGCGACCGGCAACGTCAGGATGGCGACGAGCGCGGACCGGACGTGCAAGAGGAACAGGACGATCACGAGCGAGACGACGAGGCCTTCCTCGAAGAGCGTGCGGCCGAGCGTGCCGATGGCGCGGTCGATGAGCTGGGAACGGTCGTAGACCGGGACGATCTCCACGCCCTCGGGGAACGACGCCTTCACCTGCGCAATCTTCTGCTCGACGCGCGCAATGAGATCGCGTGCGTTCTCGCCGTAGCGCGCGACGACGGTGCCGCCCACCGTCTCGCCCTCGCCGTCCAGCTCCGAGACGCCGCGCCGGATGTCGCCGCCGAAGCGGAGCGTGGCGATGTCGCCGAGCCGGACGGGGACTCCGCCGTCTGCGACCTTCACCGCGATCGCGGCCAGATCACCCAGATCACGGAGATCGCCGCGGCCGCGGATGTAGTACTCGCGGCCGCCCATCTCCAGGATGCGTCCGCCCACGTCGGCGTTGGAGGAGCGGATGGCGGCCGCGACGTCGCGGAAGCCGATGCCGAGCGCGCGCAGCCGCTCGGGGTCGATGGTGGCCTGGTACTGGCGCTCGAAGCCGCCGACGCTCGCGACCTCGGCCACGCCGGGCACGCTCTCGAGCGCGTAGCGGAGCGAGTAGTCCTGGAACGCGCGCAGCTCGGCCAGGTCGTGCTTCCCGGTCCTGTCCACCAGCGCGTACTGGTAGACCCAGCCCACGCCCGTGGCGTCGGGACCGAGGGTGGGCGACACGCCGGGCGGGAGCCGCTTCTTGACGGTTTGTAAATATTCGAGGACGCGCGTCCGGGCCCAGTAGACGTCGGTGCCCTCGTCGAAGAGCACGTAGATGAAGCTCATGCCGAACATCGACACGCCGCGGACGTCGTTCACCCGCGGCGCGGCGAGGAGCGACGAGGCGATGGGATACGTCACCTGGTCCTCGACCAGCGTCGGGCTCCGCCCCATCCACTCCGTGAACACGATGACCTGGGGATCGGAGAGATCCGGGATCGCATCCACCGGTACCGCGCGCATGGCGTAGAACGCGGCGACGGCCGCCGCGACCGTGGTCGTCACCACGGTCCAGCGGTGGCGCGCGCACCAGGCGATGATCGTTCCGAGGAGGGCGGTCACGGCCTCGCTCCTGGAGCGGGCGCCTCGGCGATCGACGCCTTGAGCCGGCTCTCCGAGTCGATGAAGAAGTTGCCGCTCGTGGCGACGCGCTCCCCTTCCACCAGCCCTTCGACGATCGCCGCGCGCTCCCCGCTGCGCTCTTCGACCGTGACGACGCGCGGCTCGAAGTGCCCCGGCGTCGTCTCGACGAAGACATACCTGCGGTCTCCCGTGTCGATGACCGCCTCCGCGGGTACGGTCACGCCGCTCCTCGGAGGAAGGCCGATCTCGACCGCGCCGAAGAGGCCCGGCTTGAGCGTCCCCGCGGGATTGGCGAAGGCGATGCGGACGGGGAGGGCGCGAGTCTCCGGGTCGAGCCGTGGGTACACGTAATCGATCCGGCCGCCGAACCTCTTGCCGGGGTAGGCGTCGAGCGCGAGGACGGCGGCGAGGCCCGGCTTCACGCGGGCGAGCTCGCGCTCGGGGACGTCGGCGACGGCCCAGACGCGCGACAGGTCCGCCACCTCGAACAGCTCGCGGTCGGGGTCGACGCGATCGCCCTGGACGACGTTCAGCGCGACCACGTAGCCGGATGCCGGGCTGCGCAGCGTGACGACCTCGTCGGGCTTCCCGAGCCGGATCATGGCTGCGATCTCCTCGTCGGAGATGCCGAGCACGCGCAACCGTTGCCGCGCCCGATCGGCGAGGCCGTCACCCCAGTCCTTCGCCTGCAGCAGCTCCTGCTCGACCCGGAAGACCTCGTCGCTGTAGATGGCCGCGAGCGGCTGACCCTTCTTCACGGGCGCGCCCTGCTCGGCGACGAACAGCCTCTCCACGTAGCCGCCGAAGCGCACGTGGATGCGTGCCAGGCGCGACTCGTCGGCCGCGATGCGGGCGACCGCGCGCAGGGAGGGCGCGAGCGCCTCGCGCCGCGCGACCTCGATCCGGATCCCGATCGCCTGGACGCGGTCCGCCGGCGCGTCCACCGGCGCCAGCCCGGCGACGCCCGGCGTCGTGCCCGCCGCGGCCGATGGCGCGCCTGCCGGCTTCATCGGCACGAGCGACATCGAGCAGATGGGGCACTGGCCCGGTCGATCCGAGACGATCTGCGGATGCATCGGGCAGTAGTACCTGGTCGCGTGCTCGTGGCCGGCGTGCTCGCTGGTCGTGGCGGCCGCGCCGGACCGGGATGGCCGCAGGGCGAGGGAGACCGTGTACAGCGCCGCGAGGATCACCAGGCCGAGGAGCGCCCAGCGCACGATCGCCATGGTGCGCACGCCTCGTGGCGGTGCTTCCTCGCCCTCGGGCATCGGTTCGGGAGTGGAATCGTTCATGGCTTCACCTCGTCGAGAAGGTCGATGCCGAGGGCGCGCCGCAGGTCGGCCGCCGCGTCGGCGAGCGCCGCGCGCTGCCGGACCGCGGAGAGGCGCGTGTCGAGGAGCACGCTCTCGGCGTCGAGGAGCGCGACGAGGTCGACGTCGCCCGAGGCATAGCTCGCGCGCATGGCCTGCAGGGTCCGGTCGGCGCGCGGGACCACGTCGCCCTCCAGCACCGCCAGCTGCGCCCTCGCGGCCTGCGCGCGCGCCCGAGCCTCGGTCCGCTCGTAGCGTGCGGCGTGGACGGACGCGGTCGCGGCGTCGCGCGCCCGTTGCGCCTCGGCCGCGGCGCGCT
>DASTGH010000533.1:0-3113 GCA_035719345.1 Anaeromyxobacteraceae bacterium | reverse complement strand
GCCACGGGAGCCCCGCTTCCGTGGCTCGCGCCGTCTCCGGGGCGTAGCGCGCCGGGGGCCGCGCCCGCTGACGCGCAGCGCTGCAGCCCTCGCTGCGGGCTCCATCCGAGATCCCACGCATCGTGCGTGGAGAGCTATGTCCCGCGCCTGGACGCAGGACACTGCGCATCGCGGAGGAGCCGATGTCCACGCACGTTCGACGCTCGCCAGCGCGAATCCTCACCATCGCCCTGACGCTTCTCGCTCCGGCCGGCGCCTTCGCCGCCACCACTGCGGGGCGGCTCGGCTTCACGAACACGCCACTCACCCGCCCCGAGGGGGACAGCGAGCCGGCGGTCGCCATCGGACGCGACGGGACCATGGCCGTGACCGGGCTGAACTGGCTCACGTTCGGGACGAACCTGTGGACGGGCACGTTCGGCTCCACGCCGACGTTCCGCGGGATCGTCGACGGGGCGCTGCAGAAGCCGGGCAAGCGCATCTTCGGCGGCGGCGACGCGGACGTGGACCTGGGCGCGACCGGAACGCTCCACGCGTCCACGCTCATCTTCCTCGCGAACCCGACGCTCAAAGCCTTCCAGCTGGGCGTGTCGGCCATCGCCTGCCGGGACGCCGGCTCGCCGGGCTTCGCCATCTCCACGTGCACCGAGCAGGTCATCGATGGTGCGGGCGCGGACCGGCAGTGGATCACCTCGGACGGCGCCACCGTCTACATCTCGTACCACGACGCCGGGAACAGCTCGCTCGTCCACGTGCAGCGGTCGGACGACGACGGCTTCACCTGGTTCCGCGTCGGCGACCCCATCCCGGCGCAGGGCGCCGCCACCGGAGCGGCCACCTTCAACAACGACCAGGGGAACCTCGTCGCGGACCCTGTCACGCACAACGTCTACGCCATCTACGCCGCTGGCGAGCCCGGGATCCAGAAGGGGACGAGCGCGGCGTTCAACAACGTCTTCGTGTCGCGGAGCAGCGACGGCGGGAAGACCTGGAAGGCGACGCTGGTCTTCCATGCGCCGCTGTTCACCGCGCTCAACAACGTGTTCCCCGCGCTGGCGGTCGATCCGACGAGCGGCGCGCTCCACGCGACGTGGTCCGACGGCGTCACCGTCTCCTACGCGACGTCGTCGGACGCAGGGGTCACGTGGTCGACGGCCGTCGCCGTGAACGCCGCGCCCGCGAGCACCGCGGTCTTCCCGGCCATCGCGGCGCGCGCGGGCGTGGTCGACCTCGCCTACTACGGCACGACCGCGGCCTCCAAGGACGATCCCGCTGCGGTCTGGAACGTGTACCTCGCGCAGACGGCGAACGGCGGCCGCTCCTTCACGCAGAGCACGGTGAGTACCGCGCCGAACCACGTCGGCCCCATCTGCACCGAGGGCACCGCCTGCGCGGCGGGGACGCGGAACCTGCTCGACCTGTTCGAGGTCGCGATCGACCCGGCGACCGGTCGCGCCGCCATCGTCTACGCGGACGACCTCCTCACGACGGACTCGACCGGCGCCCCGCTCCCTCAGCTCGTGCTCGCGACGCAGCGCTGACGCGGCGCCGGCGCCGGCGAGCGGAGCCACCGGGCTCCGCTCACTGGCAGGCCGGGTCGGACTTGTGCGCCGGGTCCTGGCAGTAGACGCAGCGCTGGCTGCCCGGGTGCTTGGCGCAGTAGGTCGCGAGGGAGGACGCGTCGCGCAGGCGCGCCAGCTCGGCCGCCATCGCCTTCTCCGCGGCGGAGCCCTTCTCCAGGCACCCGACGAGCTGGCCGGTGCCGGGGATCTCCTTCCCGTCCGGCCCGCGCTCCGCGAGGGTGCGGTGGCAGACGCAGGTCTTGTCGAGGAACGCGCGGTCCGACTCGGAGAGGCTGCTGCGCGATTGCTTCCCGAGCGTGGCGCAGCGCGCGTCGTTCTTCGTGTGGGCGGGCGCGGCCGCCCGGGCCGCGAGCGGGAGCACCAGGAACGCCATCGCCACGAGCCGTCTCATGTCATTTCCTTCGCGCGACGCGCGCGCGGATGGTTTCGGAGGGGTCGTTCCCTAGCGGATGTCCCACCCCGGTGTCGAGAGGCTCCGAGCGGAGGCTGGCCGGCGACCCGGCCGCCGACGCACCCTGGATGCGCACACGCGCCGCGAAGGTGCGCGGCGTGTACGCGCGGTGAGGGCGCGACGGCATGCTACGCTCGGCGGCGTCTCCCGCGCCCATGGCGACGACGCCCATCCAGAAATACGAGCGCATCCTCGATGCGGACCCGCGGTCGAGAGTGTTCGTCGAGCTGGCGCGGGCGCTCCTCGACGGGGGCGAGCCGGCGCGAGCGGTGGAGGTCTGCCGCCGGGGCCTCGAGCACCACCCGGACTCGGTCCAGGCGCGGGTGCTCTGGGCGCGCGCGCTCCTCGCGCTCGGCGCCGCGGACGAGGCGGTCGCGCGCCTCGAGGAGGCGGTTCGCGTCGATCCCCGGAGCGCATACGGGTACGAGCTCGCGGGCGAGGTGCTCGTCGGCGCGGGACTGGCGGGCAGCGCGCGGGGGATCCTGGAGGAGGGCGCGAAGGCGCACCCGGGCGACGGCCGCATCGCGCGCTGGCTCATGGAGGCGAGGGCGGCGTCGCCGGGGTGGAAGGGGGAGGAGGGCGAGGGGGCGTCGACCTCGACCTCGTTCTCGTCCCCGGTCGCCGACGAGGTCGTTCGCCCTGAGCGTAGCGACGCGACAGCGTCGCAGAGTCGAAGGGCCCGCACCCCGACCCCGTCCTCGACCTCGACGTCGCCCGGCGCGGACGGCGCCTCAGCGGCGGTGGCCGCGAAGGCCGCACCGCCCGTCCTGCACCGCCCGCCCCCGCTCCGCCGGCCTGCGGCGCCGGAGATCGCCGAGGCGGCGCGGGTGCTCGACCTCCTCCCCGACGTCCCGGTCGCGCCGCCCGCCGACGCGCCCGTGCCGCTGCCCTCTCCGTCCACCATGACGCCCGCCCACGGCGTGCCCGCCGCGAGGGACGAGGAGGCGGAGGCCGAGGCCGCCGCCCGGACCTACGAGCACGAGCTGCGCGAGAAGCTGCGCGCGGACGAGCCGCAGCCAGGCTTCGTACGCCGGCACGCCCGGGCGCTCGTCGCGGCTGCCGTGGCGGTGACGCTGCTC
>DASTGH010000532.1:0-3558 GCA_035719345.1 Anaeromyxobacteraceae bacterium | reverse complement strand
GGTGTCGGTGGCGCAGGCGCTCGCCACCGCCGGCGGCCTCACCGAGTTCGCGGGCGACGAGCTGATCTGGGTCCGGCAGAAGGCGAGCGGCGGCACCGAGCGCATTCACCTCAACGTGAAGGAGCTCGTGGAAGGCGAGATCGAGGGCGCGCTCCTCATGCACGCCGGCGACGCGCTCTACGTGCCGTGATCCCGCGGACGGACAACGAGTGAACCGATGAGGGGGAGGGGAGCGTCGGGGGTGGTCGGGGGGCAGCGCCCCCCGGCCTCGGGGGTGGCGGGGCCGGACCAGGCCCCGCCCGCAGGCGAGAGGTGGGCGACGGGCATGCGTCGGACGTTCGAGGCGGTGACGGTCGCCGCAGCGCTCGTCCTCGGCGCAAGGGCGGGGGCGAGTGTGCAGGCGGAGCCCGTCGCCCGCCTCGGCCTCGAGGGCGGGTACGACTCGAACGTGCTCTACGACGGCCGTGGCGACGCCGTGGGGCGCGTCTCCCCCGACCTGGGCGTGCTGGTCCGCGATCACACCTGGAACCTGCGGATGGCGGCAGGCGGCGATCTCCTCACCTACCGGAACGGCGACACGAGCGTGTGGAACCAGCGGGGAGAGTTCGCGCTGCGATCGAGGTTCAGCGAGCGCCTCGCCCTCGACGCCGGCGCCGACGGTGCGTACGCGTTCGACCCGCTCGGCCTGGCGCGCTTCGGCATCTTCGGCCGGACGGGCTCGGCGCTGCTCCTGCGCGGCGACGCGCGGCTCGCCTGGCGCACCGAGCGCGACTGGCGGATCTCCGGGACCTACCGCGAGCGGCTCGTCGCCTTCTCCGACGGGACCGGCTCGGCCGGGCACACGCCGGGCGTGGAGGGCGTGTACCGCTTCGGCCGGCGCTGGGAGGCGGGCGGCGCCTACCGCTTCGACTTCTTCCAGGGCATCGGCCCCGGCTCGTTCGACGCCACCGCGCAGGAGCTGCAGGGCGTCGCGCGCTGGCGCTGGACGCGCCGCTGGCGGATGGAGCTGGAGGGCGGCCCGGTCTTCTGGAACGGCCCCACCGGCCAGTTCCTCATCCCGCAGGCCGCCGTCCGGCTCTACTGGACGCATCCGCGCCTCGGCGAGGCCCGGGTCTCGGCGAGCCACGGCGTCGGCCTCGGCTACCTGGCCGAGCCGGGCCTCTTCGACTCGGTCGAGGGCGCCGTCACCACCCGCCTCGGGCGCCGCTGGCAGCTGCACGTCGACGGCGGCATCTGGCGCAGCGGCCGCATCCCGTGGGGCGCGGACGCCGTCATCGGCTACGGGCTCCAGGGGGAGCTCGCCTATCGCGTGGGCGGAGGCGTGACCGTGGGCGTCGGTGGCTCGCGCTTCGCCCGCGCCGATCTGACCACCACGCAGTTCGACCGCACCACCCTGGGGCTCCGCGTCGCCTGGGAGCTCCAGCGCCGGCAGGAGAGACACTGATGGAACGCACCTACACGATGCACGAGCTGTCCGAGGCGCTGCGCCGTCGCCGCTGGCTCGCCCTCGGCGTCGCCGTGGCCGTGCTGCTCGTCGGCGCGGCGGCGGTGGTGGCGCTGCCCTCCGAGTACCGGGCCGAGTCGGTCACCCAGATCGAGCCGCACATCATCCCGGCGGACTTCTTCCCCTCCTCCTACGTCTCCTTCGAGGAGCGGATGCGCACGCTCAAGCACGGCCTGCTGGCCCGGCCGGTGCTCGAGAAGGTGGTGCGGGAGACCGACTTCTGGGGCCACGGCCAGAAGGACGTGGACGGCGACATCGAGAAGCTGCGCCGCAACGTCGAGGTGCGCCTCGAGGGCGAGGTGGCGGGCGGGCCTCCCTCGCTGCTCTTCGTGGTCGAGGTGCGCGGTCCGGACCGGGAGAAGGTGGCCCGCGCCGCGCAGATGATCCCGGACGAGTACGCGAAGCTCACCCGCCAGACGCTGCAGCGGCAGGCGACGAACCTGCGCCAGACGCTGGAGCGGCAGCTCGGGGACATCTCGCGCCAGATGCAGGACGAGGAGGCGAAGCTCGTCGCCTTCAAGAACCAGCACGCGTTCGAGGTGCCCGAGGCGAACGAGGCGAACATGCGCGCCGCCTCCGCGCTGCAGGCGCAGATCGACATGCGGCTCGGCATCATCGCCGAGGCGCAGCGCCGCAAGACGGCCGTCTACACCGCCATCCCCGAGGGCTTCAGCGACGTCGGCCTGATGGGGGCCGGGGCGGAGGACGTGCAGCGCCGCCTGGAGGCGACGCGCGCCATGTACGGCCCCGAGCACCCCGACGTCCGCCGCCTGGAGCGCCAGTGGGAGGAGGTCAAGGCGCGCAACGAGGAGGCCGCCAAGCGCTGGCGCAAGGAGCGCATCGACGGCCAGATCGCCCGCATCGACTCCGAGATCCGCGAGCAGGAGACGGCGATCTCCGGGCTGCGCACCCAGCTCGTCACCTTCCAGCAGCGCCTCGACGCCTCGCCGCGCCTGGGCGAGCAGTACCGCATGCTCTCCCGGCAGTGGGAGACGCTGCGCACCAAGTACGGCAGCACGCTCTCCCGCTCCACCGACGCGGCCAGCGCCGAGCAGCTGCTGGCGGCCGACGTGAGCACGCTCTTCCGCACGGTGCAGCCGGCGCACGCGCCCTCGCGCCCCTCCGGCCCGAACCGGCTGAATCTCTTGCTCACGGTGCTGGCCGCGGCGCTCGGCGCCGCGCTGCTGGCGGTGGCCGCGGCCGAGTACCTCGACCCGTCGCTGCGCGGCCCGCAGGACGCCACCGCCTTCGGCGTCCCCGTGCTCGCGTCCATCCCCCGCATCGGTCCGCGCCGCATCGGCGCCCAGCGCTGATCTTCGAGAGGAGAGACCATGTCCGTCACCGCCGAGACCCTGGGCGTCGCGCCGCAGGACGACGCGCGCCTCGTCGCCACCGCCGCGCCGGAGTCGATGGCCGCGGAGCAGTACCGGCTGCTGCTGGCGCGCCTCGACCGCGCCCCTGCCAGCCGGCCGATGCGCACCGTCGCCATCTCCTCCTGCGCGCGCGGCGAGGGGCGGAGCCTCACCGCCGCCAACCTGGCGCTGACCGCGGCCCGGGACGGGCGGGAGACGGCGCTGGTGGAGTGCGACCTGCGCCGCCCCAGCCTGTCGCAGCTCTTCGACCTCGCGCCGCGCGCCGGGCTGGCGGAGGTGCTGGAGGGCAAGGCCGAGCTGGCGCAGGCCATGGCGAGGGTGGGAGCGCTGTCCGTCCTCTGCGCCGGCGCGACCCGCGACCCGGCGGCGGCGTTCCGCAGCGCGCGCCTCGCGTCCACCGTCGACGCCCTCCGCTCCAGCCACCGCCTGATCGTGCTCGACGCCCCGCCGGCGCTGGCGCTCGCCGACGCCGGGCGGCTCGCCTCCATGGCCGACGGCGTCGTGCTCGTCGTCCGCGCCGGCGAGACGCCGCGCGAGGCGGTCCGCCTGGCGGTCGACACGCTGCAGGACCGGCTGGTCGGCATCGTCCTCAACGGCGTGGAGGAGCCGGGGTACGCGCGGTACCTGCGCAACGAGGCGGTGGGCGTCTAGCGGTCGGATCGGGGACGGCCGGACTCCCTC
>DASTGH010000531.1:0-3134 GCA_035719345.1 Anaeromyxobacteraceae bacterium | reverse complement strand
GCGTGTAGCGAGCGAAGTGCTGCCGGAGCTTCTGCAAGACGCAGTGCGGATCGTCGAGGTCCTTCGCCCGCCGCGGGGTCCGGTCGGCGGCGAGCTGATAGCCCCACGAGGCCGTCTCGTACTTGTGCTTCTCGGCGTCGTACCAGCCCTTCTCGAGGACGAGCCGGATGACGCTTGCGCGCCAGCCGGTCGAGCGCGTCGTCCCAGGAGATGTCGACCCAGCGATCCGAGCCGGGCGCGCGGTAGCGGGGCGTGGTCAGGCGCTGCATGGACTGGTGGGTGGCGAAGGCGGCCGAGCCCTTCACGCAGAGCGAGCCCTCGTTCACGACGTGGTCCGGGTCGCCCTCCAGGTTCACGAGCTTCCCTTCGACCACGTGGCCGACCATGCCGCAGCCGCACGAGCAGAAGTTGCAGACGGTGGTGAACTCGCTGGCGCCGGCGCGCTTCAGCTCCTCGGCGCGCGACGGCTTCACCACGAGCAGCTCCCCCAGCGCGGCGGCGGCGCCGCCGGTGGCGAGGCCCTTCAGCAGGTCCCTGCGTCCGATCGTCATCCGGGTCTCCTCGCGGAACCGGGGCGAGATCGCCGGACAGCTGGAGATCCGGACGAGGGAGGCCGCGGTCCCTCCTGGACGATACCGGGCGCGCCGCTGGGCCCCACATCGGCCCAAGTACCTAGCGGGCCGGGCACCGATCGGACGCCGCGCGTCAGGTCACTTCCTCGGTGATCTCGCGGCGGACCTCGAGGAACTCGGCGGCCATGTCGTACGCGATGCGGGCGGCGGCCTTCGCCTCCACGGCGGGGTCGCGGCCCTCGGCGTACCGCCCCGTGATGATCGCTTGCATGAAGCTGGCCGCGAGCTCGTCGCGGATGTCCCACTCCGTGGTCTTGCCGGTCATGTCGCGTCCTCTCCGGAGCTGACGGTGCGCACGCCGGGGCCGCCGGCACGGCGATGGAGAGCGGCGGGCTGCGGCCGGAACCGGCGCGCCGGCGCGAGGTAAGCTGCCCGCCGGTGCGCGCGCTCGCCCCCGCCCGGCCGATCGACCTGCTGGCGCTCGTCGCGCTCGCGCTGGCGCTGCGCCTGGCCATGGCGTGGACCATCCCGCTCGCCGCAGGGGGCCCGGACCCGAACTGCGCGCCCGACGAGCGCGCCCACTTCACGTTCGTGCGCGCGCTCGCCGCCGGGCGCGCCCCGACGTGGCCCGACGAAACCGACTCCATCTACGGCGCCTTCCTGCCCACGCCGTACCTGCTGCACGCGGCCCTGCTGGCGGCGGGGCGCGACGCGGTCGGGCCGGGCCGCTTCGCCCCCGCGGAACCCTGGGCGCGCGGCTATCAGGCCGCTCGCCTGGGAAGCGCGTTGCTCGGCGCGCTCGCCTGCGCTGCGCTGGCCCTGGCGGCAGGCACCTGGACCTCGAGCCGGGGCGCCTCCCTCGTCGTCGGGGCAGCGGCCGCCCTGTACCCCCAGTTCGTGTTCCTGGGCGCCTACACCAATGCCGACGCCTTCACGCTCTGCGCCGGAGCGCTCCACGCCTGGGCCGTCGCGCGATGGGCGACCCGCGGCGAGGGCGCGCCCGGGCTCGCGGCGGTGGGAGCCACGGCGGGGCTGGTGCTGGTCGGCAAGATGAGCGGGTACTTCCTGCTCCCGCCCACGGCTGCATGGCTCACCTGGGCGGCCGTCGCCCGCCGCGCCCCGGCGCGCGCGCTCGGCGCTGCCCTGCTCGCTTCGGCCGCGGTGGCCGTCCCGGTCCTCTCCTGGAACGCGGTGCGCAACGGCGGCGACGTGCTGGGCCTGGGCCGGTACCACCGCTTCCTCGCGGAGGTGTTCGGCGGACACGACGGCCGCAGCGAGCCGCGCGCCTGGGAGCTGTTCCGCTGGTATCTCACCCACTCGGCGTTCGGCACGTTCCGGAACATGGACGTGCACCTGCCGGGTCGCTTCTTCGCCGTCGCGTGGGGGCTGTTCGCCGCTGGCGTGGCGGTCGGGCTGGCACGCCTCGCGCGCGCCGACCGACCGACCCGCCGCGGCGCCGCGTGGCTCGCGCTCACCGTGGCGACGAACCTCGCACTGGTCGCCTACAACTGCTTCTTCGTCGACTTCTCGCCTCAGGGGCGGTACGTCCTCCTCTCCGTCCTGCTGCTGGCGGGCGTCGCCATCTGGGCTCCGGTCGCGCCGCTCTCTCGCATCGGAGGCGCTCGCCTTCGCTGGGTCTGGCCCGCCGCCTGTCTCGCCTTCCTGACCGCCTCGGCGATCCAGGCCGAGGTGCTCGTCTACCGGACGGCGTGCCGTCCGCCCGCGGCCGCCGCAATCCTGCCGGCGCGGCCGCCCGGGCGGCCCGCGGGCCAGCGCGTTATCTCGAGCGCCGGGGAGCCCCCTTGAAGACGATCGGCCTCATCGGCGGCATGAGCTGGGAGTCGTCGGCGCACTACTACCGGCTCATCAACGAGGCGGTGAAGGCGCGCCTCGGCGGGCTCCACTCGGCGCGCTGCATCCTCGCCTCGGTGGACTTCGCCGAGGTCGAGGTGATGCAGCGCGCCGGACGCTGGGACGAGGCCGGCGACCTCCTGCGGGCGGTGGCGCTCGGGCTGGAGCGCGCCGGCGCCGAGCTCCTGCTCATCTGCGCCAACACCATGCACAAGGTGGCCGACCGCGCCACCCGCGGCGTGGGCATCCCGCTCCTGCACGTCGTCGACGTCACCGCGGAGCGCGTGCTCGCCGCCGGCCTGCGCCGGGTCGGCCTCCTCGGGACGCGCTACGTCATGGAGGAGGACTTCTACCGGCGCCGGCTGTCCGAGCGCCACGGGCTGGAGGTGCTCGTGCCGGACGCCGGCGACCGCGCCGAGGTGCACCGGGTCATCTTCGAGGAGCTCGTCCTCGGCCGGGTGGAGGCGCGCTCCCGGGAGCGCTTCGTCGCCGTGGTGGAGGCGCTCGCTGCCCGGGGTGCCGCCGGCGTGATCGCGGGCTGCACCGAGATCGGCATGCTGCTGCGGCCGGGCGACGTGCGCCTGCCGCTCTTCGACACGACCGAGCTCCACGCGCTCGCGGCGGTGGAGCTCGCTCTCGCGCCCGGGTAGCGCGCGGTCGCGCTCAGGCGAACCTGCGCCGCGCCGTCGCCGAGGCGGGCGCGTCCCAGGC
>DASTGH010000530.1:0-2767 GCA_035719345.1 Anaeromyxobacteraceae bacterium | reverse complement strand
GCCGCGGCGGGCGCGGTCGGCGCACCGTGGGGCTCCGCGGGCGCGCCCTCCGGCGCCTCGGGGGCGAGCGGGGTGACGACGCCCTTGCGGATCACCACCGGGCCAGGGCTCTCGGGCTTCTTCGGATCGGCCATGCGGCGCGCGTTATACCAGAGCCCCCGCGGGCCGGCAGCGGCCGCGCGAGCGGGCGCGGGCGGCGCCGCGCCTACGTGCCCCCGGCCCTGACCCACCCCTCGACGGTCCTGCGCAGGACCGGCAGCGGCACGGCGCCGTCGCGCAGCACGCGGTCGTGAAAGGCGCGGACGTCGAACCGCGGCCCGAGCGCGCGCTCCGACTCTGCGCGCAGCTTGCGGATCTCGAGGGCGCCGACGAGGTAGCTCGTCGCCTGGCCGGGCCAGGCGACGTAGCGATCGACCTCGGCCGTCGCCTGCTCGCGGGACAGCACGGTGTGGGCGACGAGGTAGTCGACCGCGCGCTGGCGCGACCAGCCGAGTGCGTGGATCCCGGGGTCCACCACCAGGCGGGCGGCGCGGAACGCCTGCGCCGACAGCATCCCCAGCCGGTCGACGTCGCCGCCGTAGAGCCCCATCTCGTCGGCGAGCCGCTCGGCGTAGAGCGCCCAGCCCTCCACGAACGCGCCCTGCCCCAGGTAGGCGCCGAGCGGCTGCGCGTCCTTGCGCTCCTGCGCCAGCGCGATCTGCAGGTGGTGGCCGGGGACGCCCTCGTGGAACGCGGTGTTCTCGACGTCCGCGACGGAGGACCGCTCCGGCGCCCCGGTGTTGACGAAGTACGTCCCGGGGCGCCCCGGGCCGCCCGGGCGGTACATGCCGACGGGCGCGAAGGCCTCGATCGCCTCGGGGACCGGCACGAGCTCGAGCGAGGCCGCCGGCGTCGCCGCGAACCAGCGCGGCAGCGCCGTCCGGGCGCGGGCCAGCGCCGCCGAGGCGCGCTCGGTGACCGCCTGCCGCGAGCGGAACGTGTAGCGCGGGTCGGTGCGGAGCCGCTCCAGGACCTCCGGCAGCGGCTCGCCCGGAGCGAGGCGGGCGGCGATGGGCCGCATCTCCGCCTCGATCGCGTCCACCTGGGCGAGCCCCGTGGCGTGCAGGGCCTGCGCCGTGAGATCGAGCGAGGTCGCGCGGCGGAGCGCCGCCCGGTAGCAGAGGTCGCCGTCGTGATGGGCGGTGATGGCGTCCGGCTCGCGCGCGCCGGGCAGGTAGGTGTCGGCCAGGAAGGCGCGGTACCGGCGCGCCGAGGCGCGGAGGTCGCCGCCGACGACGGCGCGGATGGCCTCGCCGAACGCGGGGTCGGGATCGCGCGCCGCGGGGAGCGCCAGCGCCGAGCGCTCCGGCCCCTCGGCGAGGAGCGCGTCCACCTGCACCAGCACGGCGCGGACGCTGGCGCGCGGCGCGGTGTACCCGGCCGCCAGGCCGGCGCGGAGCCGCTCCACCTCGCCGTCGACGTAGGTGGGCAGCGCCCTCCAGCGCGCGATCGCCTTCTGTCGCGCCTCCGGGGTGCCGACCGGCTGCATCGCCCCGAGCGCCGGCACGAGCTGGTGCCAGCCGGCGAGCGTGCGCGCCGGCCACAGCTCGAAGGCGCACGACCGCATCCTCCGCTCGACGTCGAGGTGCTCGCGGAGCAGCTCGTACGCGACGAGGTCCGCGCCCTGGAGCGCGGCCGGGTCGACGCGCGCGAGGCGCGTCCAGAAACCGTCCTCGCGCAGCTGCCAGGCGTCCGCCGCCCGGAGGCGGTGGTCCGACATGCGCGCGTCGTCCGCGGCCGGCCAGCCGGCGAAGGTCGCCCGCTCGGGGAACGCCTCGAAGTATGCGGTGAGGTACTCCCGGGTGAGGGTGCGCACCGCGGCACCGGGGTCCTCCAGCGCCGCCGGGAGCGGGGCGGGGCTCGAGGCGCAGGCGGCGAGGGCGAGGAGGGCTGCGGCGGCGACGCGGCGCATCGGGCCTCCTGTGGCGAGAGCCTCCATGAACCTACACGATCGCGACCGGGATGGGACGTCCCGCGTCGCCACGTGTTATGGAACGCGCCCCCCATGGCGAGCCGGGTCGTCATCTTCCTCTCGCACGCCGACGAGACCGCGCTCCGGCTCGCCGGCTCCTGCGCGCTCGCCGCCGCCTCCATGGACGACCGGGTGGACGTGTTCCTGTTCGGACCCGCCCTGCCGGCGGCGGTGGACGCCCACGGGGACCCGGAGCACCCGGCGGCGCTCCTCCACCAGGCGCGCGGGGCAGGGAGCTGCCGCCTGCTCGGCTGCAGCGCGAGCCTCGTCGAGGAGCGGGTGGACCCGGCGCGAGCGCAGGCCGCGCTCGACGCAGTGGTGGGGTGGCCGACGGTCGTGGAATGGAGCCGGGGGGTCGTCGATCGCTTCTTCTTCTGAGGCCTTCGGGGTCCTCTCTCCTCGCAGGGCCGCGGCGCGCGCGTCCCGTGCGCGGCTCCCCGTTCGAGGGTTGCGTCACCGCGCGCCGTCCCGTCCGATGACGGAAGAGGCTCGCATCCCCGCGCGTTGGTCGAGGGCGCTCCTCACAGGTGGTCCATGGTGAATCTGTCGATCGATCCCCCTCCCTTCGCCGGCGGCCGCGGCTCCGGCGGCGGCGGGCTGTTCCGCTGGGTCGCCTACGGCCTCGTGCTCGTCGCCGGCATCGCCGGCGGCTTCTACGCCGGCCGGAAGACGGCGCCGCACGCGCCCGAGGTGGCGCGCGAGGTGCGGCCCGCCCCGGCCCCCGCCTCGGGCGCTCCGGCCCCTTCCGGCGCCCCC
>DASTGH010000529.1:0-3704 GCA_035719345.1 Anaeromyxobacteraceae bacterium | reverse complement strand
GGGGAGCGGCTCGCGGCGCTCGCCGCCGCGGACTACTTCTTCGACACGCCGCTCAAGCGCGCGTACTTCGAGAACTTCACGAACCTCATCCCCATGGAGCGGAGCGGCTCGGTGCGCGCCAGCCTGCGCAAGGCGGTGGAGGCGCTCCGCGGCGGGCTCTACCTCCTCATCTTCCCCGAGGGCACGCGCTCGCGCGACGGCGTCATGGCGGCGTTCAAGCCGACGGCGGGGTACCTGGCGCTGCACTGCGGGGTGGACGTGCTCCCGGTGCACATCGCCGGCACGCACCAGGCCCTGCCGCCGGGATCGGTGGTCCCGCGCAAGGCGAAGCTGCGGGTCACCATCGGACGGCCGATCCCGTTCGAGGAGCTGCGGCGCAGGACCGAGGGGCTGGCGAAGGGCGAGGCACACAAGGTCGCGACCAGGATGATGGAGGAGGAGGTGCGGCGGCTGGGGGGTGTTGCGGGAACCTCGACCGCGACCTCGTCCAGGACCCCGTCCCTGTCCCCGTCCGCGAACCCGTCCTCGACCGCGCCGTCTTCGACCCCGTTCTCGACCCCGACCCATTCCCCCTCCTCGACCCCGTCCCCCGTCCCCTCCCCGGCGCGCGCCCCGGCGGCCAACGCCCCTCCGCCCCCGCACGCGCTGCGCGCCAAGGGCCCCAAGTGAACGTCCTCGTCACCGGCGGCACCGGCTTCCTCGGCTCGGCGCTCCTGCCCCTCCTCGCCGCGCAGGGCCACCACCTGCGCGTGCTCGCCCGGGGCGAGGCGGCCGCCGCCGAGGCGCTCGGGGCGGAGGTCGTGCGCGCGCCGCTCTCCGACCGCACCGCCGTGCGCCGCGCGCTCCAGGGGATCGACGCCGTCGAGCACCTCGCCGGCCAGGTCGCCTTCGACGCGAAGGATCCGGCGGCGCTGTACGAGCTGCACGTGCAGGGCACGCGCACCCTGCTCGAGGACGCGCACGCCGCCGGCGTGAGGCGGTTCGTGCTCGCATCTTCTTCGGGGACGATCGCCATCTCGCGCGAGGAGCGGGTTCACACCGAGGACGACCCCCACCCCATCGCCGTCGTCGCCCGCTGGCCCTACTACCTCTCCAAGATCTACCAGGAGAAGACGGCGCTCCGTTTCCACCGCGACACCGGGCTGCCGGTCGTGGTCGTGAACCCGTCGCTGCTCCTCGGACCAGGCGACGCACGCCTCTCCTCGACGGACGTCGTCTTCAAGTTCCTGGCGCGGCGCATCCCGGTGTTGCCGGGCGGCGGGCTCTCCTTCGTCGACGTGCGCGACGCCGCCGCCTGCTTCGCCGCGGCGCTGGAGCGCGGGCGCGCCGGCGAGCGGCACCTCGTCGGCGCCGCGAACATGACCTTCGCCGAGTTCTTCGGGCGGCTGTCGCGCCTCTCCGGCGTGGCGGCGCCCGCGCTGCGCCTGCCCTCCCGCGCCACCGTCGCCGGAGCGCACCTCCTCGAGCGCTTCCACACGTGGCGCGGCAGCGAGCCGCCGCTCGCCGCGGAGGAGGTGGAGATGGGGGAGCACTTCTTCTGGCTCGATGCGACGAAGGCGCGGCGGGAGCTCGGCTTCGCGCCGCGCGACCCGCAGGAGACGCTCCACGAGACGGTCGCCTGGCTGGAGCGGCACGTGCGCGCCAACCGCGGGCGCACCGCGGCGCCGACGCCGCGCGCGGCAGCGCGGCCCTAGCGAGCTCTCTCCCCACGGTCACTGCATCCGTGGCCCGCGCCAGAGCTGTCCGCCCAGGATCCAGGTGAGCTCGTGGGGCGCGCGCCCGAAGACCCGCAGGTGGCCCTCGTGGATGCAGCGGAGGTGGTGCCAGGCGCAGAGGGCCACCTGGTTCTCGGGCTCATCCCCGCCGCCCTGTGACCGCAAGATGATGTGGTGCGAGTGCGTCGCGCGCCGGCTGCAGCCCGGCACCTGGCACCAGCCGCCATCGCGGTCGCGCACCTGCCGCGAGCGCGTGCGCTTCGGCTTCGCGAGGGGCCGCCAGGTCTCGAAAAAATGAGCTGCGATGAAGGCGAGGCACTGGCCGGGTGAGAGCACGGCGCCGACGAGGGCGCGGACGGCATCGAACGCGGCCGCGAGGACGGCGGCGATGCGCCTCGGCATCGCGACCCCCATCCGGCGCGACGCACGCATCTTCCGTTCGACCTCGCCCTCCACCTCTCGGCGGAGCGCGACGACCGTGAGCGCCTTCGCCCGCGCGACCCAGCTCGCGACCTCACCCTCGGGGAGCCGCGCGAGCAGCCGGAGCCGCTCGTACGAGACGCCCTGACGGCGCGCCTCCTGCAGCGCCGGCGACCTCCAGATCCGCTCCTCCAGCTTCGCGCGCTGCTCGACGGTCTTGCCTTCGAGCCCGAGCCGCTCCTCGGCGAAGTGCCGGAAGCTCGCGAAGCCGAGCCGAAGGTGCATGCGGCTCCGCTTCACGACGGCCGCACAGTGTCCGACGATCTCGTCCCAGCGCCTCCGCAGACGCGCCAGGTAGCGCAGCCGGCGATCGATCTCCTCGGCGCTCGCCGCGTCGTCGAACGGCACGTCCGGAGCGGGCAAGCCCGCGACCGGCTCCAGGATCGCCCAGCGCTCGGTCTCGGTCTCGAGCACCACGCGTCGCGTGCCCTCCGCGTCACCGACGGGTCGAAACGCCGCGCCGAGTCGCTGTACGGCGTCGGGATCTCCCGGGCGGCTCGCGAGCACCTCCTGCGCCATCGCCTCGAGCCGCTCCATGCCGCCCGATCCCGGCATGACCTCACCCGCCAGCTCGACGGCGGCATCGACCACGAGCCGCTCACGCTCGTCGAGTCGCACGCCGAGGCGCACGCAGTCCTCGTCCGGTTCCGGGTCGCCGGAGCGGGCGCGGCGGACGGCGGCCTCGATCTCGCGCACCGTCGCGGAAGCCGCCCACTCCACCCACGCAGCCTCTGCCTCGCCCCCGGCGACCGGCAGCACCGCCTGCGCCGCCCGGAGGCGGACGCGACCCGAGCGGAGGGCGTCCCGCAGCAGCGGTCGGGTGCGGAGCCCCGCACCGAGCGCAGCGAGGCCCTCCGCCGCGCGCCTTCCCAGGTCGAGGACCTCGCGCGCGTAGTCGTCGAGGTGACAGCCGAGCCGCGCCAGGCGATCGCCGCGGCGGAGCGCGTCGAGCCCCTCCGCGAGCTGCACCTCGAGCGCGCCCTGCGCGCGAGCGGCGGACGCGAGGGCACGCTCGTACAAGTCGGCCTCGGCTTCGCCGCCGCGGAAGAACGCGTGGATCTCGGCGCCGGACGGCGGCTCGAGATCGATCGCCGGTGCTGCGAACGTCGCCGCCCACGCCTCGGGGGCGTCCGCTGCTGCCGTCGCGTCGAGCGTGCGCGCCGCGTCCATCGTACGCAGCGTGACATGTGGGTCTGACACTCGAGGCACGGGGCCCTCACCCCGACCCTCTCCCGCGCGGGGCGTTCAGCCGGCACCTGCCGGCTGAACCGGGCGAGAAGAGGGCTGGGGGCGCATGCGCCCGCAGCCCGGAGGGATCAGGCCGCCGACCTCCAAGACCCGGACCTTCACCCCGATCCCGGACGCGCGTCCCCGTCCCCATCCCCGTTCCCGACCCGAACCCGTCCCCCGACCCCGACCTCGTCCCCGTCCCCGTCCCCGTCCCCGTCCCCGTCCCCGACCCCGACCCCGACCCCGTCCCCGTCCCCGAACCTGAACGCGTCCTCGACC
>DASTGH010000528.1:0-7477 GCA_035719345.1 Anaeromyxobacteraceae bacterium | reverse complement strand
CCCTCGCGCCGCCGCTCGACGACGAGTCCCACGTCGCCCTCGAGCCGCTCGTAGAGGAATCCCTTGCCATGCTCCAGCCACTCCCGCGCGCGGGGCGGGAGGTCGTCGAGGTACACCACCGGCTCGTCGAGCAGGCGCCGGAACACCGCGTGCCGCGCCTCGACGCGCTCCCCCTCCTCGGTGTGGGCCCGCTCCTCCTCCATCATCCGCTCCGGCGAGCCCGCCAGCGACGGCGGCACCGGCGCGGCGAGGAGCTGGCCGAGGAGCCGCTCGCGGACGTCGTAGAGCGCGTCGCCCTCGCGCGAGCGCGCGTAGCGCTCGGCGTCGCCGTCGCGCAGCACCAGGACGCCCAGCTCGTCGAGGAGGCGCAGCACGTCGACGAAGGCGGCGCGCTCGCCGTGCTGGTCCGGGTCGAACGGCGCGAGCGACGGGTCCTCGAGCGACAGGTCCCGCACGCTCTCGGCGAGGCGCGCCAGCGTGGTCTGGGGCGGGCCGTCGTCAAGCGCGGCCAGCGCGAGGAAGAGGAGCGTGTAGCGGCGGCGGTCGAAGGCGGGGCGACCCCGCGGCCGGGCAGGGCGCGTCGTATCGCGCCGGCCGGAGCGCTTCATGAGGCGCGCGTACCCGGCACCGGCCTCCACCACCAGCGACCAGCCCGCATGCTCGGCGAACCACCGCCCGAGCGCGGCGCGGTGCCGGACGACGGCGGCGAACGCGTCGGGGTCGCGCGCCTCGAGGAGGAGCGGCTCGCGGAGGAGACGCCGCAGCGCGCGGCGACGCTCGCTCGCGATGGCCTCCTCCCGCGCGCGCAGGGCGTCGCTCATGGCGTACCCCCGCCCACTGCGGCGGTGCGCTCCGGCGACGCCACCCGCGCCTCGACGAGGTAGTCGCGGCAGCGCAACCGCCCGCGGGGCGTCTCGATCGCGGTCCAGGCGCGCTCGTCGGCAGGCGGCCGCAGCACGATATCGAGCCGGCCGTCGGCGGAGCGGGTGCGGCGGGCGCCGCCGGCGTCGCGCGTCGAGCAGAGCGCCTCGTCGAGGAGCGCGAGGAGCTGGTCGAACTCCGAGGCGTCGAGCGTCGCGATGTCGGAGAGGCGCACCGGTCCGCGTCCGGCGAAGCGCGAGAGGGCGGCGTCGAGCTGAGCGCGCTCGCGCTTCCTCCTCGCCGCGAGCCAGGCGCGGCCATCGGCAAAGCTCAGCACCGGCGGCGGCCGCCCCGCACGCGATACCGCGCCGTGCGTGCGCAGCCGGACGGGAACCTCGACCGGTTCCGCCTCCCACCACGAGGTGGAGGCGCGGGTGAGCTCCGGGTCGGTCTCGGTGAGATGGAAGTGGCGCGCCGGGTAGAGGCCGAGCGCGCTCGCGTAGAGCGCGTGCGCGGCGTCGTCGGAGGCGGCCTCGGCGCACCAGCGCGCGAGCGTGCGGAAGTCAGCGGCGCGGTCGACGCTGCGCGCGTGGCGCTCGTCGAGGCGGGTGAGGGCGCGCGTGAGCCGCGCCACGGAGTCGCGCGCCTTGGCCTGGAGCCGCTCCACCCGAGGCGGCTCGCCGGCAGTCCCTGCGAACCAGGCGCGGATGCCGTCCCAGCGCGCGCGCTCGGCCGCGACCCACTGGGCGACGGGATCGCCGCCGTCGAGCGCAGGTGGCAGCTCCGCACCGTTGGCGGCGAGCCCGATGAAACGGTCCGGGCTCAGCGCTTCCGCATCGGCCACGCGCTCGGCGATCTCCGGCGCGAGCTTCTTGAGGTCGGCGACGAACCGTCCCAGGTAGGCGAGCAGCGCGTGCTTGTGCGCGAGGAAGCGCTCCTCGTCGACGCGCTCGGCGGAGACGTGCCGGTCGAGCTCCGAGAGGAAGAGGTTCGCCTCCTCGGTGAGGGAGTCGAACGCCGACCGCAGCCGGTGCAGCGCCCGCGCGAGCCCTGCCGCGTCGCTCCCCCGCTCCGCCTCGGCGAGGGCCGCGAGCGCGTCGCGGATCTCGACGAGCATCGAGGTCTGCAGCGCGCCCGAGCGCCCGACCGTCTCCTCCACCTCGCGCACCGCCCGGTGCGCCGCCTCGCCCACAGGTGTGAGCCGGTAGAGATACCGCCGCCGGTAGAAGTCCTCGACCCGCGCCACGGCGGCCGTGTCGTGCGACCGCTGCAGGTTCCCCCAGGCGTCGAGCTGATCGAGGTGGCGGTCGAGCCCGGCCTCGTCGGCGAGGTCGAGCTCGTGGCGGAGCCCGGAGCGAGCTAGGGCCTCGCGGACGTCCGCGGGCCGAAGCTCGATCTGGTAGCGCTCCCGGGCTTGCGAGAACACCTCGACGATGGCGCGGTAGCTGGGCGCGTTTTCCGCAGTGACGTAGCGGAAGGCGAAGACCTGGTCGAGCAGGCGAGGCACGGGCGGACCCTGACGAAGGCAGGGTACGCCCGGGGTCCGACACCGAGCTGCGAGCCGATCGAGCCGCCGATCGAGTCCTTGGGCGGCCGGCGTCAGCGCTTCTCTCGCGCCGACGCGAGGGGCCGCGAACTCGTCCTCGAGACCCACCAGGTCGGAAGCCGGGGAGATCCGTGCTCGCCGGCTCAGCCCGCGCTCTTCACGACGTCCTCCGCGAGCTGGTTTCCAGCGTCCGTCGTCACGAACAGCTCCTCCGTCGCGCGCGTCATTCCGACGTAGGCGAGCTTCCGCGCCGAGTCCGCGTCGTCGTCGGCGCGACCGATCTCGCACAGCACCACTCGCGGGAATTCGAGCCCCTTTGCCGAGTGGATGGTCGAGAGCACGACGGGCTCGGTTGCCGTCGCGAGGCGCTTCTTCGCTCCATGATCTCGCGGATCCGTTGCCCAGAAGACGCGAATTTCCGCGTCGCGGAGCGCCGCCGCCAGTCCGTGCGTCGCCGCAGGGCCGTTGCTGGATGCGTAGAGCACCGCGATGCTCCTCGGCTGCTGGCTCTTCCGAAGCCACTGGCGAACCTTCTCGACAGTCGCTCGTACGCTCGCAGCCGGATCGGCTACGACCTGTACCTCGGGCCTCGGCCCGGAGCGCTGCGCCGCTTCGGGCGGGATCACCGCCGACTCGTCGTCCATGTCCGGCACGTCGTCGGGATGGAGCGCGCCGCTCGTCAGGAAACGGAACGCGAACTCGAGGATCTCCTTCGTGTTCCGGTAGTTCGTCTTGAGCAGCCGGGTTCGACCCTGGGCCTGGATCCCGGCCTGCTTCCAGCTGAAGCGGCGGCGGAAGATGTTCTGGGCGGCGTCCGCGACGACGACGAGGTCGTCGCTCCCCGCCTCGAGCAAGCTCACGACGAACTGCAGGGCCGTGGTCCCGAAGTCCTGCGCCTCGTCGAGAAAGATGCCGTGGAACCGTGGGCTGCCCCGAGCGCGTGACGCCTCCAGCGCCACTCGCGCGACCTGCTCACCCTGATCGTCCGAACCGTATCCAGGGTGATGCAGGCGCGCTCCACGGATCGCATCCGCCATGATGCCGTCGAGGTGCTTCACGGTCACGTTCGGGAGGTCGCTGAGCATCGCGCCGAGCTGGGAGACGAGCGTCTTGGTGAAGCAGGTCAGCAGGTATCGGCGGTTCGGATTCGCCTGTGCCACGAGCCTCGCGCGGTACACGAGGATGAGCGTCTTGCCGCTTCCCGCCACTCCTCGTACGACGCGGTGACCTTCGCCCAGGCTCTTCGCAATGGCCTCCTGCTTTCGATCCATGACCCGGACCGTATCGTCGTCGCCTTCTGGCGGACGGAACACCAGCTGAACGGCTCCGCCGTTCCCGCGCACCTTGTCGATCACGATCGACGGCTGGATGAGGCCCCGGAGGATCTCGACGACCGGGCGAGAGAGCGGTTCGGCCCGCGCCTGGCCGAGCATCTGCGTGATTGCCCTCAGGAGTCCGGTTTCGCCCGTACCCGCGATCGCGGCTTCGATCTCCGACTTGAAGATGCACTTGCGCTGATCGATCGCACCGTCCAGGCCCTTTTCCTCCGCCTCGCTGCGCTCCATCGCCGGGAACACCGCTCCCGCGACGATGGGGACGGTGACGTCGGTGAGCCGCGCTTCTGCACGGACGCGCGCGGCGAGGGATTCCGCATGTTTCTCGGCACGTGCGAGCGGTGAGTGAACTTCCACCTCCTGTCCATCGCGCTCGAGCCTCAGACGCCCCCGGACGATGCCGAGGATGTTCCGCGCACGGGCCTCGAACACCTCGAGAGCAACGATGCCGCGGTCCGGCAGCAGCACGATGAAGTGCGGCCTCTCGCCGGCGGGGTCATAGAGCGGCTCGAACCAGACCAGCACGTCCTCGTCGAGGCCGACCTGGAACGCGCTCGCGACGCGTCGGAGCGGAGCGGCCACGTCCTGGCGGCTCTTCAGGTTGTCCGGAACGAGGAACGCCACGGGCCCCCTCCGCTCACGACGGGAACAGGTCTTCGAGACGCGGCGGCTTGCCCTCGCAGCCCGAGCCGTAGTTCACGCAACCGAGGAACGGACCGTGCCTGCCTTGCCGAGCCACTGCGGCCCCCCCGCACTCTGGGCAGACGACCCCCGCCGACGATGCGAGCGCCGTGAGCAGGTCCAGGCTCAGCGCCTGACCCGGATGAGCAGCGTCCGCACAGCGGAGCGTCCATCCACGCCCACGGTCGAGCCAAGGTCGGCGCGCCTCGCCACACGCAGAGCATCGGCCACACGCACGGCGCACCCGCTCTTCCGCCTCCGCCGACGGCGCCGGGACGGCTGCGACGTCGGCGAAGAGCTCCTCTTCGAGCGCCTTGCAGAGATCATCTGAGTCGATCCGCGCGACCGCGACCGTCGGGTCCGTCGCGGCACGCTGAAGTGCACCGCCGCGACAACCGTCCCGCGATCACGGGAACCCCACCCGGACGCGTCTCACGGCGGCGGGTGGGGGGTCTCTCACGGTGGGAGCTCGGTCGGAACACCACTTCTCAAACGAGACGGTTCCGCGGCCCGAGCTCCATTCCATCGCTCTGCTGAGGCACTCAGCGCGCGCGGCCGGTCCTCTCGAAAGTGGACCGGCCGTTCCTTTTTCCGTTCGCTCGGGCGCAGCCGGGCCCGTCCGCACACCGGGTCCGCCAGCACGAGCGCCACCTCGCGGCGCCCGCCGCGCTTTGACGGTCAGCCGGGGCGTGAGACGCACCACCTGCTCGTGCGCCGGCGGGCGGCGCTTCCCCTGCGGTGGCGGCGCTCCGCAACGGCCGCGCGGGCGCAGGACGGACGCTGTGGAGGGGGCGCCTGGCCGACCCGCTGGCGGAGACGGAGAGATCGTCCGGCGGTCGCCGGGGTTCTTCCCTCGTCGCTGGATGCGCAGCTTCCTCCCGGGTAGGCGAGCGACATGGCACAGAGGACTTCGAGGCCGCGCACGTCGGCGCGAACGCGGACCGGTTCGCGCAAGACGCGCCGATGGTCGCGCCAGGTCACCGAGCGGAGCGACGCGCTCGATCTCCAGCGTGGGGTGTTCAAGCTGGAGCCGCGAGCGATGGCCCGCTCGCTCAAGCGCAGCGCCGAGCGCAGCGCGCGCAAGAAGTCGTCGCCATTCCGCTCCGCCATGTCGCTGTTGACGTTCTTCGAGAACCGCGCAGGACGGAACCTGCCTGCCCGTCGCAAGCTGGCCATCCGCAAGGCGAAGGAAGAGCTCCGGAAGCTGTTCGGGCGTGAGCCGCGCCACGCGTGAAGAACCTGGCGCTGATTCATTCGAACCAGTACTCCAGCGTCGCGTCCGATCCCTTTCCAAATTCACCTTCGAAGCCACCCTCGCCGTGCAGCCCGGAAAGCTCGTCCGTCCCCGATCCGGGGACGACGGACCATGTCCCCTTCACCCTGCCGTCCTCGACGGTCTCTGCGCCCTGGAGCACGAAGGTGCCGAGGCGACCGCCCAGCAGCCCGCGGAATCGTTGCACGCTCACGAGACTGGCAGTTCGATCGTCGCGTCGAGTCTCCAGCGCCCGGACCGTGCTCACGCCATCGATCTCGCCGGTGAACGTCTCGCTGAGACGGATCTCCATCAATGCCGGGCCTGCCGTGCGGTCGTAGGCCTTGGCTTCGGAACGCTGGACGGTGATCTTGGCCCTCGCCCGGCCATGCGCCTGCGGTTGCATGACACTCATCTCGTTCTCCACCCCCGACAATCGTGCGGTCCTCGTTCATGGGTTGCATCGCGTGCGATCGACGAACTGCTTCCAGGGCGGGCGAGAGGCGAGCTACTTGCCGGGCAGGCGATACGGAACGAGCCCGGGTTTCATCTGGGCGGGCCCCGCACCAAGACGCATGCATACATGGCGGGAGGGAGCAGCCATGGGCCAACCGATCGTGCACTTCGAAATCATCGGGCGGGATCCGGAGAAGCTGCGCAGCTACTACGGCGGACTCTTCGGATGGGAATTCGACACGAGCTCCCCCGTCGCGGAGGCCGTGTCGCGCGCAGGCGACTACGGGTTCGTGAACCGGAACACGACCCCTGACGGCGTCGGGATCCCGGGTGGCGTGGGTGGAGGCGCGAGCTACCGAAGCCATGCGATCTTCTACGTCGGTGTTCCCGACGTCGGGGCTGCGCTCCGGAAGGCCGAACGCCTCGGCGGGAAGCGGGTCATGGGCCCGGTGAGGAACCCGGACAAGGCCCTCGTCGTCGCGCACTTCACGGACCCCGAGGGCAACCTGATAGGCCTCGCCGGACCGGCGTGACCCCCCGAACGCCGCAAGGCGATCGGGCAATCCTGTCGAGCGTGCGGGCCTTTTGCGCCTGTCTTCCGTCAAGGGCGTTTGCCTGTTCGTCCGGTACGCTGCGGGACGAGCGCCGACCAGGAGCCGACCGCACGCCCTCGCGCGCGAGGCGCGCCGTCCGGCGACCGACCGCGGCGCCTCGCGGGGGGAGATCGTGCGCCGTGCATCGTGGTTGTGGTTGTGCGTCGCCGTGCTTGCGGCGAGCGGCTGTGGCGACGGCGGCGGCGGAACGCCGCCGAACCCTCCTCCTCCGCTGTCGATCTCGCCCGCGGCGGTGACGGTACAACCCGCGGGACGCTGACCTTCACGGCCTCCGGTGGCGGATCGCAGAAGACGTTCTCGCTCACCACGAACGGCTCCTTCGGCAGGATCGACCCGAGCACGGGCGTGTACGTGGCGGGAACCGTCGGGAACGTCGTCGACGTCGTCCGGGTGAGCGAGCCCGACGGCCAGTCGGCCGAGGCGACCGTCACCGTCACGAGCCTCACGCTCGCCGCCACGAAGCCCAGCACGCCGCCGCGCGGCGCGCTCGGCTTCACCGCCGGCGGCGGGAGCGGCACGTACGCGTTCTCGTTCGCCGCGAACTCGTCCGGCGCGACCATCGACCGGTCCAGCGGCGCCTACGTCGCCGGGACCGTGGGCAGCGTTGTGGACGTGGTGCAGGTGACGGACTCGCTCGGCAACACGGCGACGCTCGGCATTCCCGTCACGGCGGGCCTGACCCTGAACCACGGGGGAAGGAGCCTCGTGCCCGGCGGGACGACGTTGCCGCCCT
>DASTGH010000527.1:0-2209 GCA_035719345.1 Anaeromyxobacteraceae bacterium | reverse complement strand
CCAGCGGACGTCCTCGTCGTAGCGGAGCGCGTCGGGGAAGAGGTCGAGCAGCATCTCCTGCGTCACCGCGCTGGCCAGGCGGACGGTGACGCCGCCGCCACCGGGGCGGGGGCTGGGTGCTGCTCCGGCGCGCGCGCGGCGCTCCTCGGCGTCGACCGCGACGAGGAGCGGCGCGTCGCGCACCGCGCTCTCCGGCGCGAGGCGGGCCGAGCCGCCGCCGGCGAGGACGACCTCGTCCGAGCCGGGGCCGCGGCGGCGGGCGACGCGGTCGGGGAAGGCGGCGAGGGTGGCGCGGAGGAGGGGCTCGTCCTCGGGGTGGATCCGAGACGGGGACGAGGCCCTTCGACTCCGCGACGCTGTCGCGTCGCGCAGCCGGTCCTGAGCGTAGGCCTCGCCCTTCGACTCCGCTTCGCTACGCTCAGGGCGAACGCAGGCGAGGCCGGAGTCGAAGGGCTCAGGGCGAACGACCTCGTTCCCGTACGTGTTCGGGGACGGGTGCGAGGTCGAGGTCGAGGTCGAGCGCCCGACCATCCCCGCGATCTGCCGCCTCGCCCTCTCCACCGCCTGCACCGCCCCCGGCGCGAGCCCGAGCGCTCGCAGCTTCCCCTCGGCGAACCGGGCGCGGGCCGCCTCCTCGAAGAGCGCCGCCAGCTCGAGCAGGTCCGAGGGGCCGGTCGGGGCTCCGGCCGCGCGCGGATCCCAGCGCTCGCGGATGTCGCGCTCGCCGAGGAGCGCCGCCAGGAGCGCGCCGGCGCGTCCCGCACCGGCGTCCTCGGCCGCAGCGACGAGCCGCGCCAGGCGTGGGTGCAGCGGGAAGCGCAGCAGGCGCCGCCCGAGCGCGGTGATGGCGGCGCCGCCGTCGAGCGCGCCGAGGCGCCGCAGCAGGTCCTGCGCCGCCGCCCACGCCGCCTCGGGAGGTGCGTCGAGCCACTCCAGCCGGTCCACGCCCAGGGCGGCCAGCGCCAGCGCCGTCTCGGCCAGGTCCTCGCGCCGGATCTCCGGCACGTCGAACTCGGGCCGGCCGTCGTGGTCGTGGCGCGTGTAGAGGCGCAGGCAGCGCCCCGGGCGCGTCCGCCCGGCGCGCCCGGCCCGCTGCGCGGCGGAGGCGCGGCTCACCTTCGCCAGCGCCAGCGTGGGCAGCCCGGACCAGGGCGAGTGCGAGGCGACGCGGGCCAGGCCCGAGTCCACCACCACCGCCACGCCCTCGATCGTCACCGACGTCTCGGCGACATTGGTGGAGAGGATGACCTTGCGGCGGCCCGAGGCGCGCACCGCGCGGTCCTGCTCGTCCGGCGGCAGGTCGCCGTGCAGCGGCAGCACCTCGGCGTCCACGCCCTCGAGCCGCTCGCGCGCCCGCCGGATCTCGGCCGCGCCGGGAAGGAAGGCGAGGACGTGCCCGTCCGCCTCCTCGCGCAGGGCGCGGCGCACCGCGGCCGCCACCCGCTCCTCGAGGCGCAGGTCGCGTGCCGCCTCCTCCGGCGAGAGGTGCTCGACCGCCACCGGAAAGGCGCGCCCCTCGGAGCGCAGCGACGGCGCGCCGAGGAAGCGCGCCACGGGGCCGGCGTCGAGCGTGGCCGACATGACCACGAGCCGCAGATCCGGCCGCGCGCCGGACGCGACCAGCCGGCGCAGGAGCGCCAGGGCCAGGTCGCCCTGGAGGTGGCGCTCGTGGAACTCGTCGAGCACGACTGCACCCACGCCCGGCAACGCCGGCGCGGCGAGGATGCGGCGGGCGAGCAGCGCCTCGGTGACGAACCGGATGCGCGTGCGCGGGCCGGAGACGTCCTCGAAGCGCACCTGCCAGCCGACGGTCTCGCCCGGCCGCTCCCCGCGCTCCTCCGCCACCCGCCGCGCCGCCATGCGGGCGGCGAGGCGCCGCGGCTCGAGGACGACGATCTCCCCATCGCCGCCGAGCCCTGCGTCGAGGAGGGCCGGCGGGACGCGCGTCGTCTTCCCCGCGCCCGGCGGCGCCTCCAGCACCAGCGCCGGGCCGGCGCGCAGCGCGGCGGCCACCTCGGGCAGGAGCGGGTCGATGGGGAGGGGCTGCACCGGGGCAGGTGTAGCACGCGCACCTCCCGCCGGCAGGCGGCGCGCACCCGCGGTCGCCACCGACCCGCCGCGCCGGCACGCGCCGGCCCGGCCTGGCGCGCCCTCGCGCTGGCACGCACCTCGCTCCACGCGCGCCCATGGCGACGCCCGAGCTGGCCAC
>DASTGH010000526.1:0-2052 GCA_035719345.1 Anaeromyxobacteraceae bacterium | reverse complement strand
GCCGGCGGCCCGCAGGTGGGGCACCCGCCCGCGAGGAGCGCGGCGCCGAGCGCCGCGGCGGCGCGCACGCGCCAGCGGGTCACCGCGCCGCGGCCGCCCTGGCCAGCTCGAGCGTGTTGACGAGGAGCATGGCACGGGTCATGGGCCCCACGCCGCCGGGCACGGGGGTGATGGCGGCGGCGCGCCGGGAGGCGGGCTCGAACTCCACGTCGCCGACGAGCTTCCCGCCCTCGCCGCGGTTCATCCCGACGTCGATGACGACCGCGCCCTCGCGGACCCAGGCGCCCTTCACCAGCTCCGGCTTGCCGATGGCGGCGACCAGGATCTCGGCGCGCCCCACCTCGGCGGCGAGGTCGGCCGTGCGGGAGTGCGCGATGGTGACGGTGGCGTGCGCCTCGAGCAGCATCGCCGCCATGGGCTTGCCCACGATGTTGGAGCGGCCCACCACCAGCGCGCGCTTGCCCTTCGGATCGCAGCCCGCCTCGCGCAGGAGCCGCATCACGCCGGCCGGCGTGCAGGGGCGCGGCCCGGGCAGCCCGATGGAGAGCGCGCCGACGTTGCACGGGTGAAATCCGTCCGCGTCCTTGCGGGGGTCGATGGCCTCGAGCACGGCGCGGTCGTCGACGCCCTTCGGCAGCGGGAGCTGCACCAGGATGCCGTGGGTGGCGGGGTCGGCGTTGAGCCGCGCCACCAGCGCCAGCAGCTCCGCCTGCGTGGCCGTGGCGGGGAGGTGGTGCTCCACCGAACGGAACCCGACCTCCTCGCTGTCCTTCCGCTTCCCGCGGACGTAGACCGCCGAGGCGGGGTCGTCGCCCACGCGCACCACGGTGAGCCCGGGCACGAGGCCGCGCCCCTTCAGCGACGCGACCTCGCGCGCCACCTCGCCCCGCACGCGCGCGGCGATCGCCTTCCCGTCGATGATGTGGGCCATGGAGCGGCGCAGTATAATCGGAACATCCCCGGGGGTGGCGACATGGCCGAGCTGCGGACCTGCGAGACGTGCAACACCCCGCTCGACGCGAGCGGCGCCTGCGTGACCTGCCGGACGCTGGAGCAGGGCTACGTGCTGCTCTCGCGCTCCGGCTATGCCTCGGTGCGCGAGATGATGGAGCTGCTCGAGGCGCAGGACCTCGGCCCCGAGATCGAGCAGGTGCCGCCGCGCCGCCCGGAGGAGAAGGCGCACCCGCTCTGGAACCTGTACGTCCCGAAGGACGAGGCGGAGAAGGCCGCGGCCTTCCTGCGCCAGGACTGGGCCGATCTGCTGGAGCAGCCGGAGGCGGCGGCGGCGGCGGAGCGCGGCCGCGCCGGCGTCGACCTCGACGCCGGCGGCGAGATCGAGTGCCCCGCCTGCGGCCACCGCTTCGTCGCCACGGCGGGCCAGGCCGACTGCCCCGACTGCGGTCTCTCGCTCGGTGTGCCCGCGGAGGCCGCGCCCGACGAGGCCGAGCGGTAGCCGGCTCACCGCCCTTCGACTCCGCTTCGCTACGCTCAGGGCGAACGGGGGCGAGGCCGGAGTCGAAGGGCTCAGGGCGAACGGGAGCCCTGCCTCGCGGGGAGGGCGCGTGAATAGCGCGCCGCCTCGCTCCGTCTCCTCGTGCGAACGACGCTGCTCCCGCAGGCGCGGGAGCGCACGAGGAGAACGCACATGAGGAAGCTCACGTCGAAGATCGTCACGGGCCTCGCCGTCCTGGGCCTCGCCGGTTCCGCGCTCGCCGCCACGCCGGCGACGGCCGGCAGCAGCGGCAGCACGAGCGGCAGCGCGACGGTGGTCAAGCACCGCCACCACAAGAAGGTCGCGCAGGCGGAGCAGAAGAAGGACGCCGCCAAGGTCGAGCACCAGGCCGATCACAAGGCCGCGACGACCGGGCAGAAGGCGGAGAAGTCGACGACGCCCGCGGTGAAGCCGGCCCCTGCGGCCGCGCCCGCCGCGCCCGCGCCGGTGAAGTAGGGGTGGAGGGCCGCGCAGCCTCGCGCGGCGGCGGGGAGCGGCTCCAGGTCGAACCTGGGGCCGCTCCCCGCGGCTTTCACGGCCCGACGACGATCGCCGCCACG
>DASTGH010000525.1:0-5068 GCA_035719345.1 Anaeromyxobacteraceae bacterium | reverse complement strand
CCTCACGAGCGGCGAGGAGCCCCGCCGCGCCGCGCTCCACGCGCTCCACCGCGCCCGCCGGCGGCCCGCGGAAGCGCGGCCCCTGCGGCCAGGGGAACGTCTCGAACACCTCCCGCACCGCGTAGCGCACGTCGCGCTCGACCCGCAGCCGGGAGCCGCGGGCGCGCGCCCAGGCGGCGTGGTGGCGGCTCTGCAGCACGCCGAAGGAGTAGAGGTCGTCGAAGGTGAACACCTGGACGAGGTCGCTCGGCACGACCTGCGCCGGCACGAACAGGAAGAGCGGCCTCCGCGCGACACGCGCGCAGGCGAGGTAGCGGTCGCGGCCGCAGAGCGCGGCCCGGAGCGCGTCGCGGCGGTTCCAGAGCTGCCAGAAGCGCCCGAGGTGCTCGCGGCGCGCGCTGGCCATGCCGCTCCCGGTGCGCTCGGCGCGGTCGAGCGCGTCGCGCACCGCGGGCAGGACGCGCTCGCGGACGTGCGCGAGCGCGGACGGGAACCGCGCCGCCTCGGCTTCTCCCAGCGCGCCGAAGTCGAGCACGAAGCGCCTCGGGGCGCCCGCGGAGAGGAGCTCGCGCCCGGTGAGGTACGGCCGGACGACGCCGGCGGAGTCGGCGCGGAGCCGCTCCGCCTGGCGCGGTCCGACGAGGAAACCACCGTAGCCGGGGATGACCCCCTGGAAGCAGCGCTTCGGCGCCCGGTTGCAGGCGAGCGGCGCGAGCGCGGCGGCCCTCCGGCCGGGTGGGGGCGCCGCGCGCAGCGAGGCGTCGAGGTGCGGCACCGCCGCCGCGGCCGGCGCCCCGGTCGCGCCCGACCAGAGCCGGCGGCGGCGCGGCAGGAGCGCCGGGTCGCGGGTCTTCACCCAGCAGGCGATGGACACGCCCACCTGCGCCGCTCCCGGCCACGGGACGTTGTCCCAGGCCTCGACGATCGTCCCGTCCCGCACGACGGCGTCGAGGCCGCCGGCGCGCGAGGCGCCGGACCGGGCGTTGCGCGCGAGCACGAGGCCGGCCCGTCCGGCGAGCGGATCCGCGCGCGTGCACGGCGGCAGGTGCTCGTGGGCCCGCCGCAGGAAGTGCACGCACAGGTCTGCCATGGGCGGCACTTCCGGCATCGCGGCGCGCAGCGCCCGCGCCCAGGCCGCGCCGCGCTCCGGCGCGATCCGTTTCGCGCCGAGGAACGGCGGGTTCCCCACCACCGCGTCCGCGGCGGGCCAGGGGCGCCGCGCCCCGGCGCCGTCGAGGAGCGCGTCACCCGCCTCGAGGCGCGCGCCCGGGAGCGCGGCCCGGGCGAGCGCGAGCGCGGCGGGGTCGAGCTCGATCCCGAGGAGCTGCCCCTGCCTCAGGCGCGCCGGCAAGCTGCCGCCGCCCAGCGCGGCGCGGCGGGCCAGGAGGCGGCGCTCGACGGCGCGGAGCGCCTCCCACGCGGCGGCGAGGAACGCGCCCGCGCCGCAGGCCGGGTCGAGCACGCGCCAGGCGGCGAGCCGGGCGTGCAGCGCGTCCAGCGCCTCGAGCGATCGCGCCCGCGCCAGGGCGGCGCGCCAGGGGCGGACGATCACGGCCCCGACCACCCACGCCACCTCGCGCTCCGGCGTGAAGTGCACGCCGCGCGCGCGCCGGAGGGCGGGGTCGAGCGCCGCCTCGAAGGCGGCCGCCGCTCCGCGCAGCCCGCTCACGCCAGGAACCCGCGCGCCGGGAAGAGGAGGACCTCCTCGATGGAGCGCGCGCCGGTGAGCAGCATGAGCACGCGGTCGAGGCCGACGGCGACGCCGCCCGCCTCCGGCATGCGCCCGACCGCCTCCAGGAACCGCTCGTCGAGCGGGTAGAGCGGCCGGCCGAGGTGGGCGCGCAGCGCGCGCTCCTCGGCGAGCCGGCGGCGCTGCTCGGCGGCGTCGGTGAGCTCGGAGAAGCCGTTCGCCAGCTCCACGCCGCCGGCGTACAGCTCGAACCGCTCGGCGAACCGCGGGTCCGACCGCTTGAGGCGCGCCAGCGCCGCCATCGAGGCCGGCCAGTCGACGGCGTAGACGGGGCGCCCGGCGGCGGCGAGCGCCGGCTCGATCCGCTCCAGGAAGGCGCGGAAGAAGAGGTCGTCGAAGGAGTCTCGGGGCCGCCCCGCGTCGAGGCCGCGCGCCGCCAGCGCCGCGCGCAGCGCCGCCACATCGCCGTCGCACGCCGCCAGGTCCACGCCGCCCACGTGCCGGGCGAACAGCTCCGCCACCGGGACGCGCGCGTAGGGCGCGCCGAGCTCGAGCTCGCCGGCCGGGGACGCCACCCGCGTGCCGCCGCACAGCGCCCGGGCGCACCGATCGAGGAGCGCCTCGAGGTCCTGCATGATGCCCTCGGCGTCGGCGCCCGCCCGGTAGAACTCGAGCATCGTGAACTCGGGGTTGTGGGTGCCCGAGACCTCGCCGTTCCGGAAGACGCGCGCGAGCTGGAAGATGCGAGGGAAGCCCTCCGCCAGGAGGCGCTTCATCGCGTACTCCGGGCTCGTGTGCAGCCAGAGGGGGCGCGGCGCGCCGCCGCCCTCCGGCACGAACGGCGCGTGGAAGGCGTCGAGGTGCGGCTCCATGCCCGGCGCGGGCACGAGGCACGGCGTCTCCACCTCCTCGTAGCCGCGCGCGGCGAAGAAGGCCCGCACCTCGGCCTGCAGCCGCGCCCGCGCCCGCGCCGCCCCGCACCGCCGCGCGCGCGGCGAGCACCGGCGCCAGCGTCCGCCACACCGTGGCGGCGAGCACCACCGCCCCCCCGGCGATGGCCCACGGGCCCGGGCGCTCGCCGGCGAGGAGGAACGTCCAGATCGGGTTCAGCACCGGCTCGAGCAGGATGAGCAGCGCCGCCTCCACCGCCGGCGTCTTCTGCAGCCCGCGCGTGAAGAGGAGGTAGGAGAGCCCGAGCTGGAACACGCCGATGTAGAGGACGATGGCGAGGTCGACGGCGTGCGGCGCGGGCCCGGTGCTCCACAGCGGCAGGGCGATGGCGGCCGCGAGGGCGTTGCCCCAGGCGAGCGCGGCGGGGCCCTCCGCGCGGATGCGCCGGAGCCCGAGGATGCAGAGCGCGAAGGCGACGCCGGAGGAGAGCGCGATCAGGTTCCCGACGAGCTGTCCGCCCTGCAGCTCGTCGAGGAAGAAGAGGCCCAGGCCGAGCGCGTACACCGGCACCGACAGGAGCTCACCCCGCGTCGGCACCTCGCGCAGGAACCACGGAGAGAGCAGGAGGACCCACAGCGGCGCCGCGTCCTGGATGAAGATGGCGTTCGCGGCCGTGGTGAGCTTGGTGGCGAGCACGAACTGCACGACGGTGCCGGCGTAGGTGAGCCCCACGAGGAGCGTGCGCGCGTTCGGCCGCGCGCGCGCGGCCGGCACCGCCAGGAGCATGAACGCGAACGCCACCAGGGAGCGGCCGCCGGCGATCTGCCAGCCCCCGAGCCGGCACAGCTTGATGGCGGCGCCTCCCGTCGACCAGAGGACGGCGGCGGCGAGGATCTGGAGGCGGCTCGCGATCACGAGGGGCCCGCGAGTCTACTCCGGGAGCGTTCTCGGGGTAGCATGAAGCCGTGAGGCGGACCGTTCGCGCGCTGGGGGTGGCACTCGCGGGGGCGATGGGATGCGCGCACGCGCCGAGCGCGGACCCGTCCTCGTCCTCGTCCTTCGGGTCCGACGGCCCTTCGGCCGCCGAACCCTCGCGTCCCCGCCCCTGGCCGCCAGAGGGCGGCCAGGGGTCCTCCCCGGCCGCGGACGAGGCCGTTCGCCCTGAGCGTAGCGACGCGACAGCGTCGCGGAGTCGAAGGGCCGAGACCCCGTCCCCTTCCTCGACCCCCACGCCCGACCCGTCCGCCGAAGCCGAGTCCCGGCTCGCCCTCATCCGCGCCGAGGTGGACGCGCTGCTCACGAGGCAGGGGAGCGCGCTCTGGGAGCTGTGGACGACGGGCAGGCTCCCCGCCTCGGAGCCGGCGCTGGAGGCGGGCGGGGCGCTCGCCTCCGCCGAGGCGATCGCCTTCGTGCGCGGCGAGCGCGACCGCGCCGAGGGCGACGCGCGGCGGGCGCTGGCGCTCCTGCACGGGTTCCTCGTCGGCGAGCACCTCTCGCGTGCCGCGGCCACCTCGCCCGGGCCGCGCACGCCCGCGGTGTCCTGGGACGGCGGCGCCGTCGCGCCGGCGCGCGTGCCGTCGCTCCTCGCCTCGGAGCCGGATGCGGCGCGGCGCGCGGCGCTGGAGCGCGCCTGGGCAGACGCGGCGCGCCGGCGGGCGAAGTTGGACGCGCCCCGGCTCGAGGCGATGGCCGCGGCCGCCCGCGCGCTCGGGCACTCCTCCCTGGTCGCGCTCGCCGCCGAGCTGCGCGGCGACGAGCCGGAGGCGCTGGTCGTGCTGGCGGAGGCGGTGATCGCCACGACCGACGTCGCCTACCGCGCGCTCCTGGACGCGCTCGCCCGCCTGGAGCTGGGCGTCCGCCTCGCCGAGGTGCGCGGCGGGGACGTCCCGCGGTTGCTGCGCGCAGGGGACGACCCGCGAGCCTTCCCCGCAGCGCGGGCGGCTGCCGACGTGGAGCAGACCCTGGCGGCGCTCGGGCTCGGGCTCTCCGGGCGCGAAGGCGTGGTCGTCGACGCCGAGGCACGGCCCGGGAAGGACCCCCGCGCGCTGGCGCTCCCCGTGAAGGTCCCGGACGGCGTGCGGCTCGCGCTCACGCCGGCGAGCGGCGCCGCCGAGGTGCGGGCGGCGTTGCACGAGGCGGGCGCGGCCGCGTTCTACGCCCACGTCACCTCGCCCGTCCTGGAGTTCAGGCGGCTCGGAACCGCCACCACCGAGGCCTGGGCGACGCTCTTCGAGGACCTCGCCGGCGACCCGGCGTGGCTCGCCGACCGGACCGGCCGCTCCGAGAGCCACCTCGCGCCGCTGGTGCGCGCCCTCGCCGCGCGGCGCCTGCACGAGGCGCGGACGCTCGCGGCGCGGGTGCTGGTCGAGGTGGCGCGCGAGCGCGACCCGGCGCGCGCGGCCGCCGCGGCCCAGGCGACGCTGCGATGGGCCTACGCCCGGCCCGTGGACGCCGACGAGGTCGACCTCTTCCTCGCCGAGCGCGACC
>DASTGH010000524.1:0-6376 GCA_035719345.1 Anaeromyxobacteraceae bacterium | reverse complement strand
GGCGACGCGCGCCCCAAGGCGCGGCGGGCGCGGCTGGCCCGCGCCGCGGCCGAGGCGGTGAAGGGGCGGCCGCAGGAGGCGGTGTCGCTCCTCGAGGTCGAGAACCGCGCGCTCCCCGCCGAGATCCAGGACCTGGCCGGCTGCGAGGGCTGGTGGTTCGCCTACAAGTTCACGATCGACGCGCTCTCCAGCGAGGAGAAGGTGGCGCACGTCATCCTCTGGGCCGACGGGGACCGCTGGCGGGCGCTGCCGCCCGAGGCCGCCGAGGCGCTCGCGCGCCTGCCGGCGCGCGAGGCGAAGGGCGGGCCGAAGGGGAGCACCCTGCCCATGGGCACGGCGCAGGAGGAGGCGCTGGCGGCGCTCTCGGCGCGGCTCGTCGCCGAGATCGGCGAGCGCGCCGGCGCGTCGTACGACGAGGCGCGCGAGCGCTGGGACCGTTCGGTGGAGGACGCGCTGGCACAGCCGCGGCGCCAGGCGGAGGAGGCGCGCGAAGCCTGGGCGCGGGCCCGCGGCGCGCTCCACGACAAGGGCGACCTGCCGCTGCGCGACCGCCGGGCGCTGCTCGAGCGCGCGGAGCGGGAGCACCGCCGCCGGCTGGAGGACCTGCGGGCGGCCGAGGCGCTGCGCTACGGCGAGAAGGACCGCGCGCTGGCGGAGCTGAAGCGCAAGGCGGAGCCCAGGGAGAAGAGGACGCTCCTGGCCACCGCCTACTGGCGCTGCGTCTAGCGCCGGCCCGCGCCGCTAGCGCGGCGAGCCCGAGCCGGTCCCGCCGCCCGCGCTCCCGGGCGCGTCCAGCCGGAAGTGGATGGGGATGGCGATGCGCCCCTCGACCGGCGGGAAGCGGGTCGTCGTGACGACGTTCTTGGCGCAGGCGGCGACGCCGTCGTCCTGCAGCGAGTCGACCGCGAGGCGCACCGTCCGCGCCGCGCCGCCCGAGAGCTCCGCGTCGAGCACCATGCTGCCGTCGAGCCCGGGCCGGGCGCGCAGCGCCACCCCGTAGCAGGCGAGCAGCTCCGACGCTCGCGCCTCGAGCGCGCTCCTCACCCCCGGCCCGCCCTCGCCCATGGGCTCCGCCACCTCGACGCGGGCGCGCGCGCCCTGCGCCGCGGTGACGAGCGGCCGATCCGCGCCCTCGCCGCCGCGGGCCAGCGGGACGCCGTCCTCCACGTAGGCCCATGCCACGGGCTCGACGCCGAGCGACCAGCTCGCGGCGCCGGCGCGGTGCGCGCAGGTCACCTCGTCGTCGTCCTCGGGCAGGTTGAAGGTGAGCACGAGCGCGAGCTGCCGGCGCTCCGCCGCCTGCATCACGCGCTGCGCGGCCACCGGGTCGACGGCGACCGACAGGTCGCGGTCCTCGTCCACCGGCCACACGTGCAGCGAGCCGCCGGCCGCGGCGAGGAAGGCGCGCTCCGAGAGCCCGAGCCGGTGCTCCTCGGCATCGTAGGCCGTGAAGCGCAGCCGTTCGCCGGGGATGCCGACCTGGTAGCGGCGATGGAGCGCGGCGTCGCGGCGCCGCTCGTGCTCGCTCACCGCCCGGGCGCGCTGCACGGCGTCGCCCCGCGCGCGCATCCGCTCCGGCAGGACGAGCGCCTCGCACAGGGCCCGCACCTGGGCGGGCGTCTCCAGGAGCTGAGCGGTCCCGGGAGGCGCCTCCGGGAGCGGGACGGCGGCCGCCGCGTCGGCCGCGGCGAGGGCGAGCGTGAGGGCGAGGGTCACCATGGCCGGAACCTAAGCACTGGTGCGCGGGACGCGCGCGCACAACGCACCCGGGAGCATCGTGAACCTGGCGGGGAGCCGCCCGGGCTGCTCCCCGTCCACGTCGAGCAAAATGGGATCCCCATCCAGGGGCTCCGCCTCGACGACCGCCCCGCGCAGCGCGGTCGTGTTCGGGAGCCGAACGTGCGAGCCGTCGTAGAGCATGCCCTTGCGCAGGACGAAGTCGGCGAGCCCGAGCCCCTTCCAGACGGTCACGTCGAACAGCCCGTCGTCGACCCGCGCGCCCGGCGCGACCATCATCCCGCCGCCGAAGAACCGGCCGTTGCAGACCGAGACGGACGTGATCCGCTCCTCGCGCCACGGCCCGCCGTCGATCCGCCAGCGCACCGGCACGTCGCGCCAGCCGAGCAGCGCCTTCCCCGAGGCGAGCATGAAGGCGGTGCGCCCGCCGAACGCCTTGCCCGTGCGCTCCACCTGGCGCACGACCTCGCCGGCGATGCCGAACCCGGCGACGTTGGCGAACGTGCGCGTCACCGGCGCGCCGTCGTGGCCGGTGAGCTCGACCCGGCCGAGGTCCATCACCAGGTCGGCCCCGGCCTGGAGCGCGGAGGCGGCGGCCTCGACGTCCTCGGGCACGCCCAGGGTCCGGCGCAGGTCGCCGCCCGTGCCGCGCGGGATGAACCCGAAGACGGCCCCGGTGCGGGCCGCCTGGACGAGGCCGTCCACCACCTCGCTGGCGGTGCCGTCGCCGCCGACCGCCACCACCAGGCCCGAACCGGCGCGGGCGGCGTCCCGGGCGAGCGCGACGCCGTCGCCGCGGCGCTGGGTGAAGGAGAGGTCGAACTCGCCGACCGCCCGGCGCACGGCGCGCGCGATGTGGTCGACGTGCCGGCCGGTACGTCCGGCGGCGCTGGCCGGATTGAGGACGAGGTGCGGCCTCATGCGGCGGGCGCCGCGGCGGCGATGGGTGCCCTCGCGGCCCGGGTGGCGAGGTGCTTCACGATCCGGGAGATGGGGACGCCCGTCGGGCAGGCGGCGTCGCAGCGGCCGTCGGCGCAGGCGAGGCACTCCGAGAGCGGGCCGCGGGCGAAGGGCAGCTCCGCGCTCGAACGCCCGTAGAGCCGGAACGCGGCGTGGAGCCCCAGCGCGCGCACCGCGGGCGCCGCCCCCGCGACCGGGCACGGCAGCTCGCACAGCCCGCAGCCGATGCACGCGCTCGCGGCCTCGCCCACGGCGCGGTCGCCGGGCGCGGTCGGGACGAGCCCCTCGCCCGCGTAGTTCGCGAGGAAGCGCTCCTCGCCCGTGCCGCGGCGGCGGAGCAGCTTGAAGGGGTGTGCCAGGAGGGCGCGGTAGGCGAGGTAGGAGAGCGAGGCGAGGCGGGAGGCGGACACGGGGCGACTATAGCGGAGGGGCGCCTGACGCGCGGCCCTCAGGGTGCCTCGGCGGCCGCGCGGCCGGCGAGAAACCCGGTCAGGATCGCCACGCCCATGCCGGTGCCGTCGGCGGCCGCCTCGTGGCCGCCGACCACCGCGCCCGCCGCGAAGAGGCCGGGGTGCACCGGCCGCCCGTCGGCGCCGAGCGGCCGCAGCGCCCGGTCCACCCGCACGCCCGCCGCCAGCAGCGGCTGCGGCGCACGGCGCTCGCGCGCCGTCAGCGTCGCGCTCGGTCGCGGCGCGAGGTGGATGCCCGACGCGCCGCCCTCGGAGGCGGTGACGGGCAGCCCGAGGAGCGGCTCCACCAGCCGGCCGCGCCGGACGATGCCGCCTCCCACGAACCGCCCGGTGGCGAGCACCCAGCGCGGCGCCTCGATCTCGAGCTCGCCGGCGCGCGCGGGGCACCCCGGGCCGTCGCCCTCGACCTCGGCCGAGATCACCTCGACGCCGGAGGCGGCCAGGCGCGCGTCGATCGCGGCCTGGAGGCGCCAGCCGGGGACGCTCGGGACGTCGGAGAGCGTCTCGGCCACGGGGAGGCCCGCGGCGCGCGAGAGCCGCTCGGCGGCGAGGGACGCCGGGTCGAGCCCGAGGACGGGCGGCAAGAGCGCCACTCCGGCGCCGGCGGGCAGCGCGCGACGGAGGACCTCGCCCGCGTGCTCCGCGCCATGCGGCGCGTCGAGCGCGCGCGCCAGCTCGTGAGGACGCGCCAGCGACTGCTCCTCGCGCATGAACAGGTCCACCTCGACGGCGATGGCCTCCGGCGCGCCGGCGGCTGCGTGCCGGGCGAGCCCACCGGCGACGAGGCGCGCGTCGAAGCCGAGGTGGCCGCGGAACCCGACGACCGCGATCGGCCCCCGCGCCGTGGCCAGGTCGCCGGCCAGCATCGTGCGTTGCGCCACGGCGCAGACGCTCACCGCTCCGTAGGGCGTCGCCAGGAACAGCGGCCGATCGCCGGGCGGCGCCAGCACCGGCGCCAGCTCGCCGGCGGCGAAGCGCATCGCCTCCTCCAGCCGTTCCAGCGACGCGCCGACGACGGCGTACGGGTGGTCGGGCCGGGTCGCCGCGAGCCGCCGGGCCGCGGCCGCGGTTCCGAGGCGCGCGGCGAACGGCTCCTCCGGCGCGGCCCACAGGTCGGGCGCGATGCCGATCGCCCCCGAGGAGAGGGCCGTCGCCGCGGGCGCGCGCCGCACGAGGACGACCCGCGCCTGCGCGGCGCGCGCCGCCAGCGCCGCCATCGCGCCCGCCATCCCGCCGCCCACCACCAGCACGTCCGCCCGGAGCGTCACAGGCGGCCCACACCCTGGTGCGCGCCGCGGAGCAGCTCCTCCTGCGCCAGCTGGTGTCCGTCGAGGACGACGCGCCGCTCGCGCCACCCCAGCTCCAGCAGGTCGGCCAGCTCGGCCCGCGTCTGGTCGGCGCTCCACCCCAGCTCGCGGGCGGCGAGCTGGGCGGCGGGGCGCGCGCAGTCGAGGCCGCCGCAGGCGCCGACGCCGATGCGGCAGCGGCGGCGCAGGTCCTGGAGCCGCCGCACCAGCTCGTGTCGCACGCAGAAGACGACCTCGGCGGCCAGCACGCCCTCCTCCCGGCACACCACGAGCTTGAGGCGCGGGTCCTCGGCCGCGAGCCGGAGCACGCCCTCGGCGCGCGCGCCGTGGCGGTAGACGATGCGGGCGGCCACCGGCGCGGCGACGCCGAACGCCGCGGCGAGCCCCGCGGGATCGGGCACGTGGCCGCCGCCGGGCAGCGGCTCCTCATGGGTGCGGCTGCGAGGCGCAGCGCGCCCGAGCCGCGCCACGATCGCGTCGGCCGCCTCCTCCGACTGCGCGCGGTAGCTGGCGAGCTTCCCTCCGACGATGGAGAGGAGCCCGCCGGCGCCCTCGGCGGCGTGGTCGATGATCTCGTGCTCGCGCGAGAGCGCGTCCTCGTTCCTGCCGTACTCGTAGAGCGTGGTGCGGAGCCCCCACCAGGCGCGCGTGACCCGGGCGCGCCGCACGCCCGGCACGAGCGACTCGACGCCCTCGAGCAGGTACTCGACCTCGTCGTAGGTGGCCTCGAGGTCGTCCGGGTCGCCGTAGTAGTCGTCGTCGGTGGTGCCGATGATCGAGTCGTTCTCGTGCGGCATGAGGAACATCTGCCGCCCGTCGACCGCGGTGCAGGTGATGCCGTAGTTGGAGAAGCGCCGGTCGAGCGTCAGGTGCACGCCCTTCCCCGGGCGCATGGGGACGCGCAGGCCGTTGCGCCGCGCCAGCGCCGGCGACCAGGCGCCGGTGGCGTTGAAGACGACGGCCGCGCGCGCCTCGCCCACCTCGCCGGTGAGCGCGTCGCGGTACCGGACGCCGGCGACGCGCCCGCCCTCGGTGATGAGCTCGCGCGCCTCGGTCCAGGTGCGGACCTGGGCGCCGTGCGCGCGCGCCGAGAGCGCGTTCAGGACGCAGAGGCGGTGGCTGTCGATGCCCCACTCGTCGAAGGTGACGGCGCCGGCGAGGCCGGGCCGGAGCGCCGGCTCGAGCCGGTAGAGCTCCTCGGCCGAGAGGCGCGTCGAGGGCTTGCCGCGCTTGAGCGGCTGGTACTGGTCGTAGGTCCCGACGTAGACCTCGGTCGCGTACCAGGTGGCGCGCTCGACGAGGGTCGCCTCCTCGCCCCGCGACGTGAACGGCATGAGGAAGGGGATGCGGAAGAGGAGGTGCGGCGCGATCCGCTGGATGTACCCCGAGTCGCGGCAGGCGAGCTCCGTGACGTGCCGGTCGGAGAGCATGTAGCGGATGCCGCCGTGGATCATCCCGGAGTTGGCGCCGCTCGCGCCGCAGGCGAGGTCCGCCTTCTCCAGGAGGAGCACCGACAGGCCGCGCTGCGCCAGGTCGCGGGCCGTGCCCGTGCCGTTCACGCCGCCGCCCAGCACGATGACGTCGTAGGGGCTCACGCCAGCGCGAGTCTAGTCGCCCCGGGGCCGTGCCTGCGCGAAAAGCGTCGGCTCAGCGCTTGCGCAGGGCCGCGAGCGACGCGGCGGCGGGTCACGAGGCTGGCGTGGGCGGCGCTACTTGCCCGGCTCGTACGTGCTCTTCACGTACAGCTCGCGGAGCTGCTTCGCGTCGACGTCGCCCGGGGCGCCGGTCATGAGGTCCGTGCCCTTCTGCGTCTTCGGCCAGGCCACGACGTCGCGCAGCGACTCGGCGCCGGTGAGGAGCATGCAGAGCCGGTCCATGCCGAGCGCGATCCCGCCGTGCGGC
>DASTGH010000523.1:0-9959 GCA_035719345.1 Anaeromyxobacteraceae bacterium | reverse complement strand
CTACACGTACCAGTTCGATGCGAAGCCCGAGGAGAACGAGAACGTCAACGAGGTCCGGGCCGAGTACCAGCTCGCGCCGCGCTGGAAGATCGAGGTCCGCTACGGCGACGCCCACGCCGGCGACGCCAGCGTCGTCTGGTCCAAGGATTACTGACGGTCCGGGGCCCCCGCGTCCCGCTTCTCGACCCGCGAACGTTCTGGTACGCCTCCACCGGGGTCGAGCCCGACCCGAGGGAGGACGACCGTGACGATGATCGCTCGAGGGACGTGCGCCGCGCTGCTGCTGATCACGGGGATTGCGGGGAGCGCCGGGAGCGCGCGCGCCCAGGACGCGTGCCGCGCCGACGTGGAGCGCCTCTGCCAGGGCATCCCGGCGGGCGGAGGCCGGATCGCGGCCTGCCTCAAGGCCAACTCCGCGAAGGTGTCCCCGGAGTGCAAGGCGGAGCTGGCGTCGGTCCGGCAGAAGGTGAAGGAGGTCGGCGAGGCGTGCCGGGCCGACGTCGAGTCGTACTGCGCCGGCGTGAAGCCGGGCCGCGAGAACGTCCTGCGCTGCCTGGCGCAGAACCGGGCCATGCTCACCCCGCGCTGCCAGGGCGTCGTCCAGGGCGCGCAGGAGAAGGCGGCCGAGTTCCGCAAGGCGTGCGGCAAGGACGCGAAGAAGCTGTGCAAGGGAATCCCCAGCGGCCAGGGCCGGATCCTCGCCTGCCTCGAGTCGCGGAAGCCCGACCTCTCGCCGGCGTGCCAGGGGCTCTTCGGACGGTGACTGCCGCCCGGGTCAGGGCGCGCTGCGCAGGTGGCGTCCGCTGACCCGCTCGATGGCGGCGACGATGGCGTCGCCGTCCACCGGCTTCTGCAGGACGGGGGCGCCGGCGAGCACGCTCGACCGCAGCCCGTCCATCCCGTGCGCGGTGATGAACACCGTGGGCACGTCGCGGCCCGACGCCTGCATCTGCTCGACCATCTCCACGCCGCCCATCCCCGGCATCCGCACGTCGGCGACGAGGCAGGTCGCGCCGGGAGGAGGTCCCGCCGCCAGGAGCTCGGCGGCCGAGGCGAAGACGTGCACCTCGAACCCGTAGGAGCGCAGGAGGCGCGCCAGCGCGCGTCGCACGGAGGGGTCGTCGTCGACGAGCAGGATGGTTCCGGGGGCGTCCACGGTGCTCCGGCCCGCGAGCCGCGAAACGCTCGAACCGTCCTGGGCGGGGGTCGGACGGCGCGGTGGAAAGTGAAACGGGGATGTCGTGGGCGGCACTGTGACGGATCCGCGCGCCGGTCGCAGTCGGACCTTCGGCCAATCCGCACCCGTCGCGGCGCGACGGCGGGACCGGCGCGCGACGGAGCGGGGCTCGCCGCGGCGAAGCCCGGTGCGGGGCGGGGCGATCGGTGCGACGCGGCTCGCCGCGGCCGGCGACCGTTCTCGATCCACGCCCGCACTCTCCGTCGGTGTTGACGGGGGTCAACACCCGAAGTTGCATGTAGGGAAACAGCTTACCATCGCGTGCTCACCGGCTCGCCGCGGCGCAAAAGGGGGTACAGGCGCGGGATCGCGCGCTGCCCCGCTCGGCCCGTGCGCGGCGGATGCAGCGCAAGAATAGTGAATGTTTCCGGTGGCTCACGCGTGGTCCGCGGATAGATCCTCCGGCGCCGGGATCGGCGACTCGCCTCGGCGAGTCAACCTTAGTCGAACATCCCCGACAGGCGTTGGTTTCGAGGATCAGCATCTCCGACAATCACCCCTCATCCAAGTGGGCCGTCAAGGGCCGGGGGTTGCTCCTGCGAGATCGGTCGCGCACGCGTCGTACGACATCCGCTTGCGCGGATGCGACCGAGGTGCTCGCGCGCCGGCTCGCGTGCACCTCCTCGGACCTCGCGCGCGAGATCGCCGCCGGGCTCGAGGCGATCGGCCGGCGCGTGGGCGCCGACCGCGTCCTCCTCCTCGCGGTCTGCCCGGGTGGCGCAAGCCTCGAGCTCCTCGAGCAGTGGTCGCGCCTCGGCGCGCCATACCCGGTCGCCGAGCTCGCCGCCGACGACCACCCCTGGCTCCTCGCGCAGGTGGCGGCCGCGCGCTCCACGTCGTTCCGGGCGCCGTCGGCCATCCCGGGCGACGCCGCGCGCGAGCGGAGGTTCCACGTCCGGTACGGCCCGCGCTCGGCGGCGGTCGTCCCCATCGTCACCCGCGGCGAGCCGGCCGCGGTGCTCCTCGTCGGGATGGACCGGCGGGAGCGGGCGTGGGGCAGGCCCACCCTGGGCTGGCTCGATCGCGCCGCCTCCGTCCTCGCCTCGGCGCTGGCGCGCAAGCGCGCCCACGACGCCAGGGTCGAGGCGGAGGCGCGCCTGCGCGGCGTGCTGGAGGGCGCTCCCGACGGCCTGCTCCTCGTCCGGCCCGGGGGCCGCATCGAGCTCGCCAACGGCCGGGCGGCCGAGATCTTCGGGCGCAGCGCGCCGGAGCTGGCGGCGCAGCGCCTCCAGGACGTGCTCGCGCCGGAGCCCGACGCCCCGGCCCGCCCGGACGCGCGCTCGATCGCGGCCCTGCTCGCGGCCGGAGCGCCCCTGCGCGCCCGGGCGATGCGCCCCGATGGCTCGGCCACGCCGGTCGAGGTCACGCGGCGGGAGCTGCGGACGCCGAGCGGCGCGCTCGTCTGCTGCGCGGTGCACGACCCCGGCGACATGCTCGCCGCGCGCGAGGAGACGGCGCGGCTGCGGGCCGAGCTCGCGTTCCTGGGGCGGACCGCGCTCGTCGGAGAGATGGGCGCCGGCATCGCCCACGAGCTGAAGCAGCCGCTCACCGCCATCCTCGGCAACGCCGAGGCCGCGCAGCGGCTCCTGGCGCGCGGGGGCGCGGTCGACCTCGGCGAGCTCTCCGAGACGCTCGCGGACGTGGTCAAGGAAACGCGCCGCGCAGCGGACGTCATCGGCCGGATGCGCGACCTCCTGCGCCGGCGCGACGTGGAGCGCGTGCCGGTCGACCTCGCGGCCCTGCTGCAGGGGGTGGCCGGCCACTTCCACGAGCAGGCGGTGGCGCTCGGCGTGGACCTCTCGGTCGAGTGCGCGCCGCGCCTGCCGCGCGTCCTGGGCGATCCGGTCCAGCTCGAGCAGGTGGCGATGAACCTCGTCATGAACGCGCTCGACGCGGTCGCCGGGCGGCGCGACGGACCGTGCGCCATCGCCATCCGCGGCCGCCCGGCGGGGCCGGAGGGTGTGGACGTCTCGGTCCGCGACACGGGCCCGGGGCTCGGGGACGAGGCCCTGTCGCACGCCTTCGATCCCTTCTTCACCACGAAGCCGAGCGGGATGGGCATGGGGCTCGCCATCTGCAGGTCGATCGTGGAGGCGCACGGCGGCCGGCTCCTCGCCCGCAACAACGCCGACGCCGGCGCCACGTTCGAGTTCTACCTCCCCGCAGCGGCGCCGGGCGCCGCCGGGGTGCCACGGAGGAAGCCCGCATGACGAACGACGCGCTGGTACTCGCCGTCGACGACGACGCCGCGGTGCGGACGGCCCTGGCCCGCATCCTGCGGTCCGCCGGGTACGCGGTGGAGACCTTTCCCGGGGCGCGGCAGCTCCTGGCGCGCCTGCCGACCGTCACCGTGCCCTGCTGCGTGGTGACCGACCTGCGGATGCCGGGGATGGATGGGCTGGCGCTGCAGGAGGAGCTGTGCGCCGGCGGGGCGCCCGCGCTCGTCTTCCTCACCGGCTACGCCGACGTGCCGACCACCCTGCGGGTCATGAAGCGCGGCGCGGTCGACGTGCTGCAGAAGCCGGTGGGCGCGGACGCCCTCGTCGCCGCCGTCGACGCCGCGCTCCGGCGCGCCTGCGAGGAGGCCGCCACGCGCGACCTCGTGCAGCACGACCGCGTCCGCTACGTGACGCTCACGCCGCGCGAGCGGCAGGTCTTCGCGCTCGTCACCGCCGGGCTCCTCAACAAGCAGGTGGGGTACGAGCTCGGCACGTCGGAGAAGACGGTCAAGGTCCAGCGCGCGCGCGTCATGGAGAAGATGGGGGCGCGCTCGCTCCCCGACCTCGTGCGCATGGCGGACCGGCTCGGCGTGGGAGCCGCGGGTGGCGCGGCGCCGGCGTGGGCGGGCGTGCACCCCGTCTACCCGGCACCGGTCGCGGCGGACGCGCACCCCGCCGGCTGACGGAGCCCTGCCAGGGGCGGCCCATGGTCCCATTCCCGGGCCCGTCGCGGGCGCGATAAGCCGAGCTTTCCCAGTCCTCGAAACCAGGGGGTACACCATGCGGAGCGTCACGATCGGTATGGCGCTGGTCCTCGCGGGGACCACCGGCTGCGTCTCCTCGAGCAAGTACGAGCAGAAGGAGAAGGAGCTGGCCGCGAGCGCCGCGAGCGCGAAGGAGGCGGCCGACCGGGCCACCGCGTGCGACCAGAAGGTGGCGGCGCTCGAGGGGCAGGTCACCGCGCTCGACGGGGAGCTGGCCGAGGCGAAGAAGCAGCTCGCCTCCGCCACGGAGGCGAAGGAGCAGCTCCAGGTCCAGACCGTGTCGCTGCAGGAGAAGAGCACCCAGTACGAGCAGCTGGCGGGGTCGCTGCAGAGCCAGATCCAGGCGGGCCAGGTCGAGATCCAGGAGCTGCGCGGCAAGATGACGGTGAAGCTGAAGGACAAGGTCCTCTTCTCGTCCGGCTCGGCGAGCCTCAACAAGGAGGGGCGGGAGGCGCTCGACGCCGTCGCCGGCGTCTTCAAGGAGCAGACCGGCAAGAACGTGGTCGTCGCCGGCTACACGGACGACGTGCCGATGGGCAAGGGGGCGTTCAAGGACAACTGGGAGCTCTCGACGGCGCGCGCCATCGCGGTGGTCCGCTACCTCGCCTCGAAGGGCGTCCCCGAGCAGATGCTGGGCGCCGCCGGCTTCTCGCAGTTCCGCCCCATCGCCGCCAACGACTCGCCGGCCAACCGGAGCCTCAACCGCCGCATCGAGATCGCGCTCACCGCGGCCGACTGGGAGCCGCCGATGGTGGAGGCGAAGTAGGCGAGCAGCCGTCGGCTCGGATGATCAGGGCACGACCTGAACGGCACGCCACGCGTTCCAGGCCCGCGATTACTCCTCCCGGGACACGACCTCCCCCGAGGTGCCCCATGCCGAGCCGCGTCCTCTCCCTCGCCGCGCTCGCGCTGGCCGCGGCCGGCGCCGGGCGCGCCGAGGAGTTCACGCCGGACCAGGCCTCCGACGCCGTCCGCGCCTACGTCGACGCGCGCGTGAAGAAGGACGGCGTCTTCCGCTACAAGGATCCGCGCGCCAACGCGGTCCTCGACCTCGAGCCGGACGGCGTGCGCGTCGCGCGGCAGATCCACCCCTACGGCTTCTTCGTCTGCCTCGACCTCCACGCCAAGGGCGACGCCGCGAAGCCGTACGACCTCGACTTCTGGCTCCAGCCGGCCGGCGACCGGCTCGAGGTGGTCGACGTCCGCATCCACAAGGCGCCGCGCCGCGAGGGCGAGAAGTGGGCGCTCATCACGCGCACCCCCCTGCTCTGGTGGTGGATCCCGGCGACGGAGCACCCCGGCGACTTCGAGGAGAAGCGCGGCTGGCAGGTGGAGTCGGCGGTCCACGAGCACATCGCGCGCGCCGTGAAGGACGGCGTGCTCCGGGTGCCGGACGACAAGACCGGCCGCGAGCTGGCGCTCGAGTTCGTGGAGATCCACAAGCCGCTGCGGAAGCTCGAGGGCAAGGGGTACTTCGCCTGCTCCGACTTCCGGGAGCGCGGCAGCGGCGAGAAGTTCTACGACCTCGACTTCTGGCTCACGGAGAAGGATGGCCGCCTCACCGTGACGGAGGTCCGCATCCACAAGGAGCCGGTCGAGGAGGACGGCCGCTGGGTGCAGGTGTCCCGGTACGAGTTCGAGAAGGGGAAGGTGAAGGAGGTGCCCTGACGGTCACACCGGCGGCGGCGGGCGCGCCGGCAGCGCGAAGGAGAACGTCGCGCCCCGGCCCGGAGCGCTCTCCACCCACAGCTCGCCGCCGTGGGCGCGCACGATCTGCCGCGCCACGTAGAGCCCCACGCCGAAGCCGGGCGTCTTGTCCGCGTCGGCCACCGCGCGCTCGAACCGCTCGAAGATGCGCTCCTGGTCGGCGGGGGCGATCCCGGGCCCCTCGTCGGCCACCTCGACCACCACCGCCTCGCCCTCGCGGCGGGCCCGCACCTCCACCCGGGCGCCGGGCGCGTGGGTGGCGGTGTTGTGGAGCAGCCGCCGCAGCACCTCGACGAGGAGCCGCCGGTCGGCGCGGACGCGGAGCCCGTCCTCGACCCGCAGGCCCACCGTGCAGCGGGCCGCCGAGAGCGTCGCGCCGCTCGCCTCCACCGCGGAGGCGAGGCACGGGCCGACGTCGACCTCCTCCGCCGCCAGCTGGACCGAGCCGGCGCTGAGCGTCGAGACCTCCAGGATCTCGTCGGAGAGCGCCGCGAGCCGGGCCACCTGCCGCTCGGCGGCGACGGCGCCGTCGAGGACGGCCTGGGCGAGCGGGGAGGGCGGCGCGGCGCCGGCGAGCGCGCGGAAGCGGCCGAGCTGCAGGCGAAGCGTGGTGAGCGGCGTCTTCAGCTCGTGCGAGGCGACGGTGAGGAACTCGTCGCGCGCGCGGAGCGCCGCCCGCATCGCCTCGTGGCTGCGCAGGCGCGCCGCCGTCGCCTCGTCGCGCGCCAGGTCCACCCGGTGCAGCGCGGCGGCGTTGCGCCAGACGATGCCGGCGAAGAAGACGCTGTTCCCCACCACCCGGAAGAGCGTCGTGAAGTTCTGGTCGTAGAGGCCGAGCCGCTCGCCGGCGAGCGCGAGCCAGGCGACGACCGGAGGGACGAGCACGGCGGAGGCGACGAGGCTCCGCGCCAGCTTCCCACCGGCGGTGTCGCTCGTGGCGATGCCCATGAGCCCCTGGTCCGGGCGGGAGAGGAAGGCGGCGGCGCAGAGCAGGACGAAGAACGCGGTCGTGTGCAGGGCCATCTGCGACCAGAAGGCCACGCCGTACGCGTAGGTGGACCCGAGCACGTACCCGACGAGCCCCTGGAACCCGGCGACGAAGGCGAGGAGCACGAGGACGTGCGCGGCCCGGTAGGCGGGGGTGCGCCGTGCGTGGGAGAGCGTGATGGCCACGCCGAGCAGCGCGAAGTTGACCGCGGTGATGGGCGCGAGCCGGCCCGGCGGGAAGCGCCCGGTGCGCCCCTCCGGATCGGCGAAGAGCAGCTCGTCGAGCGGCAGCGTCCGGCCGGACAGGTACTCGTAGAGCGTGAGGAGGCCGATGGCGGCGGCGACCGCGGCCAGCGCCGCCCCCAGCGCTCGCGCGCCCGCGGACGCCGGCGCGCGGCGAAGGACGAGGAGCGCCGCGGCCTGGACCAGGAAGGCGACCGCGGTGTTCGCCTTCATGGTGATGTAGCCGGGCGCGATCGACTTGAGCGCGGGGACGTCGAGCGCCCACCCCGCGAGCACCGCCGCGGCGCCGGCCGCGACGACGCCGGCGAGCCACCCCGAGGCCCGCACGGCGCGCGCCCTCGCCACCGCGGCGGAGCCCCCTCCCTCCGGCCTGACCCGTTGGCCCTGGAAGGGGGCCGCCCCGTCCACCGCCACGTCGAGAGGGCGGACGCCCGGTGAGGCTCCGGGCGTGCCGTGGGTCGCCTGCCGGGCCGGAGCGGTGTCGTCCACGGTGCGCTGGTATGCCACCGCGAGCGCCCGCCCGCCGCGCCATGGTAGGAGTGCGCGCATGGAGGCCGCGGCGCCACGGAGGGTGCTCGTCGTCGACGACGACCCGGACATCCGCTCCCTGATCTCGGAGATGCTGAGCGCCACGGGCTACGAGGTCTCGACCGCGCAGCACGGCCGCGAGGCGCTCGAGCTGCTCCGCGCGCAGCCCTTCGGGCTCGTGGTCCTCGATCTCATGATGCCGGTGATGACCGGCTGGGAGTTCCGCGAGGCGCAGCTGCGCGACCCGGAGATCGCCGGCGTCCCCGTCGTCGTCGTCTCGGCCGCGCGCTCGCCGCGCCCCGTTCCCGCCGCCGCCTTCCTGGCGAAGCCGTTCGACGTCGACGAGCTCCTGGCGCTCACCGCGCGGCTCGTCTCCTGACCGGAGGCGCCGGCCGGGCGGACAGGGGGGACGCGGCCGGGGCCCGGCACGGGACGGCGGGCGGCGCTAAGAGAAGGGGATGCTCTCTCCCTCGCGCACCTCGTTCGCCGTGCGGTCGCACGTCGTCACGCTGGAACGGCTGGAGAAGCAGCGGTGGCGCGTGAGCGTGGACGGCCGCCTCCTGGCGAGCTTCTGCTCCGAGAGCCGCGCGCGGGCGGCGGGGCGCACCGAGGCGCGCCGCCTCGACTTCGTGGCGAGCGACGCGGCGGCGCGAGGGCTGGACGTCGTGTCGCGGCCGCGCTGACCGAGCCGGCGGTCGAGAGCTCCTGACGGGGACCGCGGCGGACGGTGGGTGGCGCCCTACCTTCCTCGCGATGGCGCCGCTCCGGCCGCTCCTCCGCGACGCGCTCGAGGCCCTGGGCATCCGGCGCTTCCTGCTCGCGCTGCACGACGCCGCGTTCCCGGCTCGCCCGGAGGAGGACGCCGGCATCGGCTCGCCCCAGCTCTCCGGGGCGGACGAAGTCCTGGCGCTCGCCTCCGACCTCGGCTTCGACGGGATCCAGCTCGGGCCGGCCGGCGCGACCTCGGCCTCGAACCCGTCCCCCTACGACGGCGCGCTCTTCTCGCGGAGCCCGCTCGCCATCGCGCTGCCGCCGCTCGCCTCGGCCGACGCTGGCGCGCTCCTCTCGCCCCGGACGCTGGCGTCGCTCATCGAGGGACGCCCCGGCCCGCCCGACCGCGTCGCGTACCGCCACGCGTACGCGGCGTACGGCCGGGCGCTGGCCGAGGTCGCGGCCGCCTTCCGCGCGCGCCGCGCGAGGGGCGAGGGCGGCGCGGTCGCCGACCTCGACCGGCGGCTGCGGGGCTTCCGCGCGCGGAGCGCCGCCTGGCTCGATCGCGACGCGCTCTTCGAGGCGCTCTCGCGCGCCCACGGCGGCGCGGGGTGGCGCGCCTGGCCGGCCGCGGATCGCGACCTCTTCGCGCCCGCCCCGGGCGAGGAGGGCCGGGCCGCGGCGCGGCGAGGCGCGCTCCTCGCCGCCCACGCGGACGAGGTGGAGGCGTGGGCGCTCGGGCAGCTCCTCGCGCACGAGGGCCACGCGCGGTTTCGCGGGCGCGCGCGGGCCGCCGGGCTCCGCGTGCACGGCGACCTGCAGGCCGGCCTCTCCGAGCGCGACGTCTGGGCCTCGGCGGCCTTCGTGCTGCCGGACCTGCGCATGGGGGCGCCGCCCTCGCGCACCGACCCCGGCGGCCAGGCGTGGGGGTTCGCGGTGCTCGACCCGGGCCAGCGACGCGGGCCGGCGGGCGAGGAGGGCCCGGCGCTGGCGTTCGTGCGGGCCCGCGCCGCTCGCGCGTTCCAGGACTGCGACGGCGCCCGCCTCGACCACCCGCACGGCCTCGTCTGTCCCTGGGTGTACCGGGTGGGCGGCGACCCCGACGCGGAGGTCCGCCGCGGCGCGCGCCTCCTCGACTCGCCCGACCTGCCCTGGCTCGCGCCGCTCGCCATCGCGCGGCCGGAGCAGCTCGACCGCGCGCTGCCGCGCCACGCCGACGGATGGGTGCGCGCGCTCGACGACGGCCAGGTGGAGCGTTACGCCGCCCTCCTCGACGCCGTCGTCGCCGCCGCGCCGTCGCCCGGCGACGTCGCCTGCGAGGTGCTCTCCACGCTCCCGTATCCGCTCCGGCGCGTGCTCGATCGCCACGGGCTCGGGCGCTTCCGCGTCACGCAGAAGGCGGACCTGTCGCGGCCGGACGACGTCTACCGCGGCGAGAACGCGCGGCCCGAGGACTGGATCATGCTCGGGAACCACGACACGCGGCCCATGCGCGCGGTCGCGGCGCGCTGGCTCGCGGACGGGACGGCCCTCGCGCACGCCCGGCGGCTCGCGGCGCGGCTC
>DASTGH010000522.1:0-6303 GCA_035719345.1 Anaeromyxobacteraceae bacterium | reverse complement strand
GGCGTCCGTCCTTGGCGAGGAGGACCGAGTCCTCGACGCCGTCGACGGTGCGCACGAGGTCCACCGGCCCGGTGCCACCGGACGCCGGCGTCGGGGCGGGGGCGGACCGGGCGGGCACGGGTGGCGGGGTCGCGGCCGCGCCGCCCTGGCGGGAGCGGCGCTCGTCGATGAGGCGGTGCGCGTCGAGCAGGAGGTGGTTGCAGCTCTTGTGGATGGTGCGCCGCGCCGTGACCACGTTCGGCTCGACGCTGAACCGGCCCCCCGGCCACGTCACCATCTCGCAGAACGCGTCCTCGCCCGAATGCGCCCCTTCCTCCGCGTGCACGATCTCGCCGTCGCGGAAGAAGATCATCCCGATCCGGGCGCCGTGGCTCACGCGGAAGCAGCCGGAGAACCGGTTCATCGCATTGAGCTGCACGAGGGCGGGCAGATCGAGGCCGGCCACGCCGCCTTCGAACCCGTCGCTCGCCGCGGCGCCCGCCGGACGGTCGCCCTGAGCCATGGCTCACTCCCGCGGCCCGCCGCGCCAGGCCGCTCCCTTGTGTTGCATCGACTGTGCGCGAACTCGCGCTCATCGTGACAGAGCCCCGCGGGGGCGGCAAGCTTTGACGGCGGCGCCCCCCATTCGTCACCTTCGGTGGAGGTGGGAGCATGTGCGCTCCCGACGGAGGCTTTCATTCGAGTACCGCCGCCGGCGACCCGCTGCTAGTCTCCCCCATACGCTCGGTCACGCGCGGCAGAGGGCGCCGCGCATCCACCCGCGTCGCGCCGCGTCAGGCGGCGCCTGGCGCAGCTCACCGCGCAGCACCCCGGAGCTCGGCATGACAGCGAAGAGCGGGCGGCACTTCCTCCAGATCCCGGGCCCGACCAACGTCCCCGACCGCGTCCTGCGGGCGCTCGCCCAGCCCACCATCGACCACCGCGGCCCGGAGTTCGCGACGCTGGGGCGCGCGGTGCTGGAAGGGCTGCGCGAGGTGTTCGGGACGACCGGGCCGGTGGTGGTCTTCCCGTCCTCCGGGACCGGCGCCTGGGAGGCGGCGCTCGTCAACGTGCTCTCGCCCGGCGACCACGTGCTCATGTTCGACGGCGGGCACTTCGCGAACGGCTGGAAGGACGTGGCGCAGCGGTTCGGGCTCGCCGTGCAGCTGGGCGGAGGCGACTGGCGCCGCGGCGTCGACCCGGCCGAGGTCGAGGCGAGGCTCCGCGACGACCGGGCGCACGCCATCAAGGCGGTGGCCGTCGTCCACAACGAGACCTCGACGGGCGTGGCGAGCGACGTGGCGGGCGTGCGCGCGGCGATGGACCGGGCGGGCCACCCGGCGCTCCTGCTCGTCGACACCGTCTCCTCGCTCGCCTGCATGGAGTACCGCCACGACGCCTGGCGCGTGGACGTGACGGTGAGCGGCTCGCAGAAGGGGCTGATGCTGCCGCCCGGGCTCGGCTTCAACGCGGTGAGCGCGAAGGCGCTCGCCGCCGCGAAGGACGCGCGTCTCCCCCGATCGTACTGGGACTGGGGGCCGATGCTGCGCGACAACGCCGGCGGCTTCTTCCCGTACACGCCGGCGACGAACCTGCTCTACGGCCTGCGCGAGGCGCTCGCCATGCTGCGCGAGGAAGGGCTCCCGCGCGTCTTCGCGCGCCACGCGCGGCACGCCGAGGCGACGCGCCGCGCGGTCGAGGCCTGGGGCCTCGAGCTCGTCGCCCGGAAGCCGGAGGAGCGCTCCGCCTCGCTCACCGCCGTCCTCGTGCCGGAGGGCCACGACGCCGACGCGCTGCGCAAGGTCATCCTCGAGCGCTTCGACCTGTCGCTCGGCACGGGCCTCTCGCGCCTCAAGGGCAAGTGCTTCCGGATCGGGCACCTCGGCGACTTCAACGACCTGACGCTGGCGGGCACGCTCGCCGGCGTCGAGATGGGGCTCGGGCTGGCCGGCGTGCCGCACCGGAAGGGCGGCGTCGGCGCCGCGCTCGAGTTCCTGCAGAGGCCACCCGCCGACGTCCTCTCCCAGCCGCAGAGGAGCTGAGCCATGAGCATCCCGGTCGTCTCCCTCATCGCGCTGCTCGTCGCCATCCTCATCAGCTGCTTCACCCCGCTCAACATCGGCACGCTCTCGATCGGCCTGGCGCTCGTCATCGGGTTCCTCGGCGACGTCAAGGCGACCGAGATCGTGAAGGGCTTCCCCTCGGGCCTGCTCATCCTGCTCGGCGGGACCACCTACCTCTTCTCCATCGCGCAGACGAACGGCACGCTCGACAAGCTGGCGCGGTACGCCGTGAAGTCGGTGGGCGGGCGGCCTGCGCTCCTCCCCATCGTCCTCTTCTTCGTGGCGTTCGTGCTGTCGGCGATGGGGCCGGGGCAGATCACCACCTCGGCGCTCCTCGCGCCGACCGCCATGCTCCTCGCCGATCAGGTGGGGCTCTCGCCGCTGCTCATGGCGCTGGTGGTGGGCAACGGCGCGCAGGCCGGCGCCATGTCCCCGCTCGCGCCTCCCGGCATCATCTCGGCGGGCATCCTCGCCAAGTACAACCTCGTCGGCGTGAGCGGCGTGCTCTGGCTCAACATGCTCATCGTGCACGTCGCGGTGACGGTGCTGGCCTACCTCCTGTTCGGCGGCCTGCGCCGCTGGCGCGAGGGCGGCGCGCTCGCCAGCGCCGGCGCGGCGCGGAACGACGCGGTGGTGCCGTTCGACGCGAAGCAGTGGGCCACGCTCGGCGGCATCGCGGCGCTCGCGCTCGGCGCCCTGCTCGCCGTGAAGTTCGACCCGCTGAAGAAGTTCGACATCGGCCTCTTCGCGTTCCTCATCGGCGCGGTGCTCTCGCTCGCGAAGTGCGTGGACGAGCCGAAGGCGATCAAGGCCATGCCCTGGAACACCATCCTCATGGTGACCGGCGTCACGGTGCTCGTGAACCTGATGAGCAACGTCGGCGGCATGGACCTCTTCGCGAAGATGATCGCCAAGATGTCGAGCTCCGGCACGGTGACGCTCGTGGCGGGCTTCTGGTCCGGCCTCGTCTCCACCTACGCCAGCACCACCGGCGTCATCCTCCCCGCCTTCCTGCCCATGGCGCCGAAGCTCCTGCAGCAGCTCGGCGCGCCCGCCGCCGACCTCCTGCCGCTCGTGTCGTCGATCATCGTCTGCGGCTTCGTGGTCGACCTCTCGCCGCTCTCCACCACCGGGGCCGTCTTCATCGCCAACGCCGGTCCCAAGGCGAACAAGAACGCCCTCTTCCGCAACATGATGATCTGGGGGCTGTCGATGTCGGTGGTGGGCGCGCTGGTGAGCTGGGTGGCGTTCACGCTGCTGAAGCTGCCGTGATCGGTGGCGGCTCGAGGCGCGCCGCGGCGGGCGGTCGCCGCGGAAACCTGCCCTCACCCCTTCCCTCCCCCGCCTCGGGGCGGGGGAGGGGGACCGAGGCCCGCAACCGTCATCGCCTCCCGTTGCCATCATCACACATGGTTCCGCAGCATGAGCTCCTTGGGATGGGGCTCGAGGTACCGCTGCCCGGCGAGGTACGCGATCTCGTGCCTCCGCACGTGGTGCTTCAGGAGCGTCACGGGCACGACCAGCGGCACGAGCCCGCGCCGGTAGTCGCCGATCGCCTCGGCCAGCTCGGCGCGGTCCGCGGGCGAGGCGAGGTCCTTCAGGTACCCGGCCATGTGCTGCAGCACGTTCGCGTGGCGCCCGCGCGTCGCCAGCTTTCGCAGCGCGCCCATGTAGACCTCCGCGTACTCCCGTGCGACGTCGGCCCGGTCCCTCCCCTTCGCGCCCGCCACCAGGCGGCCGAGCCGGGCGTACGCGGCGGGCTCGTGCGCGAGCACGAGCAGCTTCTCCGCGCTGTGGAAGCGGACGAGGTCGCCCACCGACCAGCGGCCGGTGAACAGGTCGCGGAGCCGGCGGTGCGCGAACACCCGCTCCACGAAGTTCTCGCGCAGCGCCAGGTCGTGGAGCCTCCCCTCCTCCTCCACCGGCAGGAGCGGCAGCCGCTCCATGAGCACCGCGGCGAAGGCGCCGCGCCCGTCGCGCGCCGGCGGCCCCTTCGCGCCGTGGACGCGCACCCGCTCCATGCCGCACGACGGGGAGTCCTTCTTCAGGACGTACCCCGACAGATCGAGCCGCGCGAGCTGCGCCACGCGGCGCTCGGCCCAGCCGCGCATGGCCTCGGTGTGATCGGTCCCGCTCCCCGGCGCCACCAGCCGCACGCCGCCGGCGCGGCGCTCGAGGCGGATGGTCTCGCGCGGCACGCCCATGCCCACCTCCACCTCGGGGCAGACCGGGACGAAGGTGACGAAGCGGGCGAGGAGGCCGGTGGCGAAGGCGTCCTCCTTGTGCCCGCCATCCCAGCGGACGTTCTCGCCGAGGAGGCAAGAGGAGATGCCGACGCGGATCTCGCCCGCCCCGGCGCCGCTCACCGGCGCCGCCCCCCGCCTCCGAAGATCGTGCCGAGGACGCCGCGCATGATCTCGCGCCCGAGCTGCGTGCCGGCGGCGCGCGCCGCGCTCTTCGCCACCGATTCGAGCATGTCGGCCGCGCCCGCGGGTCCCCGGCTCCGCCCGCGCGGCTCGCCCCAGCCGCCCGCGCCTCCCGCCGGCGGCGCCGGGCGGGGCTGCTCGGCGCGCGACCGGAGCTTCTCGTAGGCCGACTCCCGGTCCACCGCCTGCTCGTAGTGCCCGGCCAGCGGCGAGGCGCGCACGACCGCGGCTCGCTCCTCCGGCGAGAGCGGCGCGAGCCGGCTGCGCGGCGGGTGGACGAGCGCGCGCTCCACCGGCGCCGGCGTGCCCTTGCCGTCGAGGAGCGAGACGAGCGCCTCGCCCACCGCGAGCTGGGTGATGGCCTCGCTCACGTCGAGGCCGGGATGGGCGCGGAACGTCTCGGCGGCCGCCTTGACCGCCTTCTGATCACGCGGGGTGAACGCGCGCAGCGCGTGCTGCACCCGGTTCCCGAGCTGGCCCAGGACGGCGTCGGGGACGTCGAGCGGGTTCTGCGTGACGAAGTAGACGCCGACGCCCTTCGACCGCACGAGCCGCACCACCTGCTCGATGCGCTCGAGCAGCGCCCGGGGCGCGCCGTCGAAGAGGAGGTGCGCCTCGTCGAAGAAGAAGACGAGCCGCGGCTTCTCCGGATCGCCCACCTCCGGGAGGCGCTCGAAGAGCTCCGAGAGCATCCAGAGGAGGAGCGTGGCGTAGACCTGCGGCGAGCGCACCAGCTCGTCGGCGGCGAGGACGTTCACGACGCCGCGGCCGCCCTCCGCCGTCTGCATGAGGTCGTCGAGGTCGAGCGCGGGCTCGCCCAGCAGCCGGTCGCCGCCCTGCGACTCGAGCGCGAGGAGCGCCCGCTGGATGGCCCCCACGCTCGCCGCCGAGACGTTGCCGTAGGTGGCGCGCAGCTCCGAGGCCCGCTCGGAGGCGTGCTGCACGATGGCGCGCAGGTCCTTGAGGTCGAGGAGCAGGAGGCCGGCGTCGTCCGCCACGCGGAAGGCGAGCTGCAAGAGGCCCTGCTGGACATCGTTCAGGCCGAGGATGCGCGAGAGGAGCAGCGGCCCCATGTCGGAGACGGTGGCGCGGACGGGGTGGCCCTGGCGCCCGAACACGTCCCAGAAGACGACCGGCGCGGCCTCGTAGGCGAAGCCCTCGAGCCCGAGCCGGGCGGCGCGCTCGCTCACCGGCGGCGCCGCGGCGCCGGGCCGGGCGAGCCCGGAGAGGTCGCCCTTCACGTCGGCCAGGAACACCGGGACGCCCAGCCGCGAGAAGCCCTCGGCCAGCACGCGCAGCGTGACCGTCTTGCCCGTTCCGGTCGCGCCGGCGACGAGGCCGTGGCGGTTCGCCATGCCGGCGAGCAGCGCGAGGTCGGCGTCGCCGGCGCGGGCGAGCGGGATGGCGAGCGGGGTCGAGGTCACCGGGGCGATCCTCCGTGCCGCATCCTTAACCCGGGCGGGGGCGCGCGTCGCGGGCTAACCTCCGGCGCGTGCACGACCCCCGCTCCGTCCTGGAAGCGCGGCGCGGCGACCGCGCGGCCGCGGTCGCGGCCCTGGAGCGGCGCGACGCCCGCATCGCGCTCGGGCGCCTGGTGGCGTTCGCGCTGCTCGCCGCCGCTGCGATCGCCGCCTTCTCCGGCGCGCTCCCCTGGGCCTCCGTCCTCGTCCCGGGCGCGGCCTTCCTCGCGCTCCTCGCCGTCCACGACCGCGCGCTGCAGCGGCTGGCGCGGGCGCGGCGGGCGGTGGCGTTCTGCGACGCCGCCCTGGCGCGCCTCGACGAGCGCTGGGCCGGCACCGGGGACGCCGGCGATCGCTACGCCGCGGAGGGCCACC
>DASTGH010000521.1:0-7594 GCA_035719345.1 Anaeromyxobacteraceae bacterium | reverse complement strand
GTCGGGAACGGGGTCGGGAACGGGGACGGGGTCGGGAACGGGGTCGGGAACGGGGACGGGGTCGGGGGACGGGGACGGGGACGGGGTCGGGAACGGGCTCGGGGACGGCGCGCTGGGGGCACCGGTCGGCGAGCGCGCCATGGCCCTCGCGCTCCGCGTGCGGCGTGCGAGGGCTCATGCGTTGACGGCTATCGCGCCCGCGCCAGCGGGTACAGCATCCGGCTGAGCCGGCTGGCGAGGCGGACGACCTCGGCGGCCGGCCCGGAGCCGGCGTCTCCGCAGGCGGCCGCGATCTCCACCGCTGCCGCGGCCTCCGCGGCCTCAGCTCGCGCCACGGAGAAGGCCCGGGCCTTCTCGCCCCGCGACGTGCGGCCCGCGCCCTCGGCGCAGTTGAGGCACGCGCTCTTCGCGGACCGGAGCGCCTGGTCGCGGAGCGTGGCATCGCGGATCGCGCAACCGCGCACCGCGTGGAGGAGCTCCACGGCGACACCGTACGCGAGCAGGTTGTGGTGAGGGAGGGAGTGGGTCTCGTACATGGCGGCGACCTTCCTTTCGCACGGCCTGAAGGAAGGGCGCCGCCATGTACCACGCCCACCGCGGCGCGAAGGGCGACATGGAGCCTGCACGCCGACTGCCGCCGGAGGCGGCGCGAGGCGTGCTCGCGGATCCCTGGCCGGAGCCCGAGCCGTGGTCCCCTGCCCTCTCCCCGGCCCTCCCCCGCCCGACGCGGGGGAGGGGGATCCGCCGCCGACCTCCAAGATCCGGGCCGGCACTCCGATCCGGATCCCGTCCCCGTCCCCGTCCCCGTCCCCGTCCCCGAACCCGAACCCGAACCCGACCCCGAACCCGTCCCCGAACCCGAAACCGCACCCGCCCGCAACCCGCACCCGCCGGTGAATTCCGTGCCCACCCGCCCGTCCCTGCTACAGTCGGCTCGCCCATGCTCCCGCTCCGCGCCCTCCTCGCGGCCGCCCTCCTCGGCGGCGCCGCGTCCGCGCAGGCGCCCGCGGCGCAGGACGCGTCGCCGGCGTCGCCGGCGGCCCCCGAGGCGCCGCGCCGGTACGTGGTGGAGCGGGTGGCGCTGGAGGGGCTCACGCGCACGAAGCCGTCGGCGGTGCAGCGCCATCTCTCGGTGCGCGAGGGCCAGGCGCTGGACGAGGCCGCGGTCCTGGCGTCGCGGCTGCGGCTCCTGCAGCTCGGCTGGTTCTCCACGGTCGAGACCCGCGTGCAGAAGGGCAGCGAGCGCGGGCTGGTGGTGCTCGTCTTCTCCTTCACGGAGCGGAACACGATCGTCGTCTCCGACCTCGTCCTCGGCTCCACCGGGCCGCAGCCGTTCTACGGCGGCCTGGGCCTCTCCGACGGGAACTTCCTCGGCCAGGGGCTGGCGCTGGGCGGCGCCTTCGTCTACGGCGGGCCGCCGGCCGGCCAGCCGCTCGCGCCCTCCCGCTTCGCGGTGCGCGGGGCCTTCTTCGACCCGGACCTCGACGCCGGAGGGCTGCCGCTCGTCCTCGGGCTGAGCGGGGTCCTGCTGCGCGGCGAGGAGCTGGCCTGCCCCGACCCCAACTGCAACGGGTTCCAGGGTCGCTACGGCGACGCGCCCCGCGTCCGCTACGACCGGCTCGGTGGCGAGCTCACCGCCGGGATCCGGCCCGGCCCGTTCGAGCGGCTCCTGGCCGGCTTCCGCGTCGAGCGCGTCACCTCGGAGGTGCAGCAGGGCGCCGAGGCGGCCGGCCCGCTCCCCTCGATTCGCCCCGGCCAGTCGCTCATCACCGCGCTCGCCGCCACCTACGACCGGGACACGCGCAGCGATCTGTTCCTGCCCACCGACGGCTCGCGCCTGAGCGTGAACGTCACCTTCGCCTCCCCCGCGCTCGGCGGCGACTACGAGTACGCGCGGCTCCTCGTGCAGCTCGAGACCGACCACCGGCTGCCCTGGGGCCACGGCCTGCGCCTGCAGGGCGCGGCCGGCACGGTGCAGGGGGAGGCACCGTTCTTCGACCGCTTCTACGCCGCCGACTGGGCGTACTTCACGATCGGCCCGGCGGTGGGCCGGGCCCTCGAGCTCAACTTCTCCACCGACTCCCGCTACGACGCGGTGCTCGCGCTGGCGGGCACCGAGTACGCGGTCCCGCTGTGGTCCTCGGGCGGCTTCTTCCACCGCGGCTACCTCGCGCTCGGCGCTCGCTGGACCTGGACGGCCGCGACCTCGCGCACCGGCCGCACCCCCGCGTCGAGCACGCCCTTCTCCGCCGACGTGGCGCTCCGCCTCGACACTCCCGTGGGCAGCTTCAACGTCTCCACGGCCTACGCGCTGGACATCTTCCTGTGACGCGGCTCGCGACCCCGCTCCTCGCCGCCCTCCTCGTCGCGGTGGCGCCGCCAGCGGGGGCGGCGGCGCCCGGGCCCGCCCGCTCCGCGCTCGAGGCGCGCTCCGGGCGGCTGCTGGCGAGCGTCGACGTGGCGCCGGCGTTCCCGCCCGAGCTGCAGAAGCAGCTCGCCAACGGCCTCACCAACGTCATCGCGCTGCACGTGGCGCTCCTCCCCGACGGCGAGGAGCGCCCCATCGCCATCTTCGGGCGCACCATCGACGTCCTTTACGACGTCTGGGAGGAGACGTTCGGGGTCCTGGTGAAGGACCCGCAGACGCCGCTCGGCCGGCGGCAGACGTTCCGGACCTACCGCGAGCTGCGCGCCTTCCTGACCGAGGCGCGCGGCGTCGACCTGGGGCCCGTCGCGGACCTGGGGAACGGCCGCTGGGTGCTGCAGACGCGCGTCGAGGTGAACCCCGTCTCCAAGGAGCTGCTGGAGCGCACGCGCGAGTTCATCGCCAACCCGACCGCCGCGGGGCGAGGCGGCGGGCCGTCGCGCAGCGTGCTCGGCACCATGGCGAGCTACCTGCTGCGCGGCGCCGATCCCGGAGCCGACGTCCACCTCTTCCGCTCCGGCCCGTTCACGGCCGGCGACGTGGAGCGCCGGTGAGCGGCCGACCCCTGCGCGCGCGCCTGCGGCCGTCGCGCTTCGAGCTCAAGATCGCCCTCGCGCTCGTCCTCGCCGCGGCGGTGCCGCTCGTGGCGGCGCTCGCCCTGGCCCGGCAGCTCACCGAGGAGAACCTGGCGCTGGCGCTCAACCCGCGCGTGGTCGACCGGCTGGAGGCCACCCCGGCGCTCTACGGCGACCTCTTCCAGGCGCGCAAGCAGCTCTACGCCGAGCAGGCGCACAGCATCCTGCGCGGCCTGCCCGCGAACCCTGCCCAGCTCCACGCTTACCTGGCGGCGGCGGTGGAGCGCACACCGCGCCTGCGCCACGCGGCGGTGGTCGACGGCGACGGGCAGGCCCTGGTCGAGGCGGAGGCGACCGCCGCCAACCCCGAGGGCGAGTGGCGCCCGGCGGCGGCGCGCGTCGCCATCACCGACGCCGCCCGGCGCGGGCTGCCCGAGGGCTCCGTCCTGGAGTGCACCTTCGCCGTCGAGGCGCGCTACTTCGCCGAGCTGTCGGAGGCGCGCGACCTGGCCGAGGTCTACCACTCGGCCGAGGCGCTGCGGGCCGACATCCAGCGCTCCTACGTGCGCGCCTTCGCCGTGCTCCTCGGCGTCTGGGCGCTCCTCGCCGGCGTCACCGGCGCGCTGCTGGCGCGCCACACCACCCGGCGGCTCGGGGACCTCGTCGCCGCCGTCCGCGAGCTGGCGCGCGGCAACCTGGCCGTGCAGGTCGACCCCGGCCGGGCGCGCGACGAGGTGGCGGCGCTGGCGCGCGCCTTCAACGGGATGGTGCGCGAGGTGCGGGAGAGCCGCGACCGCATCGTGTATCTGGAGAAGATCTCCGGCTGGCAGGAGGTGGCGCGCCGCCTCGCCCACGAGATCAAGAACCCGCTCACCCCCATCCAGCTCGCCTTCCAGCAGCTCGAGGCGCGCTGGCGCCAGGCGCCGGGCGGGGATCCCGCCTTCGGCAAGCTCCTCGGCGAGGCGGGCGAGATCGTGCGCGAGGAGGTGGGCACGCTGCAGCGGCTGGTGGAGGACTTCTCCTCCTTCGCCAAGCTGCCGGAGGTGAAGCCCGAGCCGGCCGAGCTGGGCGACTTCGTGGAGGAGGTGGTGCGCACCAGCCCCCAGCTGGCGGAGGGAGCCGACCTCGAGGTGCACCGCGCCGGCACCTGCCAGGTGGCCCTCGACCGGCCGCTCATGCGGCGCGTGATCGTGAACCTGGTCCGCAACGCCATCGAGGCCTCGCACCCGGCGCGCGCGGTCGTGCACCTCGGCATCGCGCGGGCGCGCGAGCGGGCCGTGCTGACCGTGGCCGACGAGGGACCGGGCATCCCCGCCGAGGTGCGCGCCCGCATCTTCGACCCCTACTTCACCACGCGCCACGAGGGCACCGGCCTCGGGCTCGCCATCGTCAAGAAGATCGTCCTGCAGCACGGCGGCGAGATCGACGCCGGCGCCCGGCCCGGCGGCGGCGCCTCGTTCGTCATCTCGCTGCCGCTGGCCGACGCGACCGCGGGCGCCGAGGTCGCAGCGCGCGCGTGACCGCGCTGGCCGCGCGCGCGCCGGGGGCTTAGGATCGCCCGACCATGGCTCTCCCGCTCGAAGGCACGACCGCGCTCGTCACCGGCGCCACCGCCGGCTTCGGCCGCGCCATCGCCCTCCGCCTCGCCCGCGAGGGCGCGCGCGTGGTCTTGGCCGGCCGGCGCGCCGACCGGCTCGCCGCGCTGGCCCGGGAGATCGGCGAGGCCGCCCACCCGCTCACGCTCGACGTGCGCGACCGCGCCGCGGTCGAGGGCATGATGGCCGGGCTGCCCTCGCGCTTCTCGGCGGTGGACATCCTCGTCAACAACGCCGGCCTCGCGCTCGGCCTCGAGCCGGCGCAGCGCGCCTCGCTCGACGAGTGGGAGACGATGATCGACACGAACTGCCGCGGGCTGGTGACCTGCACGCGCGCCGTCCTGCCGGGCATGGTCGAGCGCGGCCGCGGCCACGTCGTCAACATCGGCTCGGTGGCGGGCAGCTACCCCTACCCCGGCGGCAACGTCTACGGCGCGACGAAGGCCTTCGTGCACCAGTTCTCGCTCAACCTGCGCGCCGACCTGCTCGGCACCCACGTGCGCGTCACCTGCCTCGAGCCGGGCATGGCCGAGACCGAGTTCTCCCTCGTCCGCTTCGGGGGCGACGCCGGGCGCGCGAAGACCGTCTACCACGGCGTCGCGCCGCTCTCCGCCGACGACGTCGCCGAGACGGCGCTCTGGTGCCTGACGCGGCCGCCCCACTTCAACGTGAACACGATGGAGATCATGCCGGTCCAGCAGGCGTTCTCGCCGTTCGCCATCCACCGCAAGGCCTGACCATGGACGCGGGCAAGCCCACCATCCTCGTCGTCGACGACGAGAAGAACATCCGCCGCACGCTGCGCATGGTGCTGGAGGCGGAGGGCTACGCCGTCTCCGAGGCGGAGACGGCCGAGGAGGGGCTGAAGCTGCTCGAGGAGGGCCCGGTCGACCTGGGCGTCTTCGACGTGCGCCTCCCGGGCATGGACGGCCTGACGCTGCTCACCCGGGCGCGCGAGCTGTGGCGCGACCTCCCCGTCATCGTGGTCTCGGGGCACGCCGAGACGCCGGACGTGGTCGAGGCCATGAAGCGCGGCGCGCTCGACTTCTTCTCCAAGCCGGTGGACCGCGACCGCGTGCTGGTGAGCGTCAAGAACGCGCTCGCCCGCCGCTCGCTGGAGGAGCGGGTGAAGGACCTCTCCACCCGCGAGCGCCGCTACGGCGACGAGATGCTGGGCGAGAGCCCGGCCATGCTGAGGCTGCGCGATGCCATCGCCAAGGTCGCGCCCACGAACGGTCGGGTGCTGGTGCTGGGCGAGTCCGGCACCGGCAAGGAGCTCGTGGCGCAGGAGGTCCACCGGCGCTCGAAGCGGGCCGCCGGGCCCTTCGTCAAGGTGAACTGCGCGGCGATCCCCTCCGAGCTCATCGAGAGCGAGCTCTTCGGCCACGAGAAGGGCAGCTTCTCCGGCGCCGGCGCGCGCCGCCGCGGGCAGTTCGAGGTGGCGCACGGAGGGACGCTCTTCCTCGACGAGATCGGCGACATGAGCCTGTCCGCGCAGGCCAAGGTCCTGCGCGCCCTGCAGACCGGGGAGGTGACCCGCGTCGGGTCGGAGAGCGCCTTCACCGTGGACGTCCGCGTCATCGCCGCCACCAACAAGAACCTCGAGGCCGAGGTGCGCGAGGGGACCTTCCGCGAGGACCTCTTCTTCCGGCTGGCGGTCGTACCCGTCACCGTCCCGCCGCTGCGCGAGCGGCTGGAGGACGTGCCCGCGCTCGCCGCGCGCTTCCTGCAGCTGGCCCTGCGCGAGAACGGCATGCGCCCCAAGCCGGTGGAGGAAGACGTCTACGGCCGGCTCCAGGCCTACCGCTGGCCCGGGAACGTCCGCGAGCTGCGCAACGTCTGCGAGCGGATGGCCATCATGAGCGGCGAGCGGATCGGTCCCGCGGACGTGCCCGAGTACGTCCGCCCGCGCACGGCGCCCGCGACGGCCGACGCCGGCCCGGCCGACCTGTCGCGCTACGGCGAGGTGCCCCTCAAGGAGCTCCGCGAGCTCGTGGAGCGGGACTACATCCAGAAGAAGCTCGAGGAGCACGACTGGAACATCACCCAGGCCGCGCAGTCGCTGGGCGTCGAGCGCACCAACCTGCACAAGAAGATCAAGCAGCACGGGCTCTCGCGCGCCGGGCGGGGGACACCCGAGCCGGCCGACTGATCGGGAGCGAGGCGCCGGAAGGCGGCGGACCTCGATCACGTTGCGGAAATGGCGTTCACGATCGGTGCAACGTGGCGCCGCCGTGACCCACGGTCGAGCGACGCGCCGATCCACCCACCGGCGGCGTGCCGCGGTCCTCGCCGACCCGTCGCGGGCGGGCCCTTTCGGGCGTACCTTTCCAGGGCGGCGTGCCTCGATGGGCGCCCGGGGGGATCGCCCTGCCAGAGGAGACCACCACCGAGGCGGCGTCGCCCGAGCGGCGCGCGTTCCTCTTCGCGCTCGCCGCGACCGACCTGCTCTTCCTCGCCGCCGACCTGGCGCGCGAATGGCCGCGTCCGGCGGCGGTGGCGGCCGGGCGCATCACGCTGGCGGTGGTGCTGGCGGGCTGCGGGTTCCTGCTCGGGCGCCTCCGCTCGGCCGCGGCCGCGCGCCGGGTGACCCAGGTCGGTGGCGTCGCCAGCGCGCTCGCCATCGCCCTCGTGGCGTGGGGCTCCGGCGGCGCGGACAGCTTCTACCTCCCGCTCCTGCCGCTCACCCCGCTCATCCTCTTCATCGCCGTCCCGGACGTGCCCTCGGCGCTGGTGCTGGCGGGCGCGGCCGCGAGCTCGGCCGGGCTCGGCCTGCTCGCCTGGGAGGGGAACCCGGCGTCGCGCCTGGTGCTCTGGGCGCTCGCCTACGCCAGCGGCACCGCCTACGCGCTCGTCGGCTCGGTCTTCCACCTGCGGACGCGGGCGCGCGCGGCGGCGGCCATCGGCCGGCTGGAGGCGAGCGAGCGGCGCCGGGCCCGCGCCGAGCGGCTGGCGCTGGCGGGCCAGCTCGCGGCCGGCGTGGCGCACGGCGTGAACAA
>DASTGH010000520.1:0-3571 GCA_035719345.1 Anaeromyxobacteraceae bacterium | reverse complement strand
GCCTTCGCTTCGTCCTGCATCTGCTGGCGGTTGAGGGCGCGGCCGGCGCGGCCGCCGCCGGGGCGGCGGGCGCAGCGGGCGCGAGCATCGTCTGCGTGGGGGTCACGCCGCCGAAGCACTGGCCGCCCTGGCAGGCGCCCTCGGGACAGGTGACGTGGCTGCAGCCGGCGTCGACGCACGCGCCGGCGTGGCACTCCTGGGCGGCGCCGCACTGCACCCCGGCGCAGGGGTCCGCGACGCACGCACCCTGGACGCAGGTCTGGCCGGCGCCGCAGGCAGGCGAGCAGTCGGGCTGGCAGAAGCCGTCGACGTCGCAGTGCTGCCCGGAGGCGCAGCTCACGTAGGAGCACGAGCGCACGCAATCCCCCAGGCGGCAGAACGTGCCGCGAGCGCAGAGGAGCCCGGCGCACGGGTCGGCGACGCATCGGCCGGCGAGGCACACCGGGGCCGCCGGGTCGGCGCAGCCGGTGACGGCGCAGCCGCCCGCCACACAGGTCCCGCCGGAGCAGGAGGACCCGGGGCCACAGGTCACGCCCGCGCACGGATCGACGCACGCGCCCGCCTGGCACACCTTCCCGGCCGGGCACGCGCTCGTCGGGCACGGCAGCGGCTGGCAGGTCCCGCTCACCACCGACGTGCAGGTGAAGCCGTTCGGGCAGCGCGTCGTCTCGCTGTTGCACGAGCCGGGCAGGCACAGGCCGTTGGTGCAGGTCGCGTTCGGGCCGCACAGGTTCCCGTCGTCGACGCTCCCGTTGCAGTCGTCGTCCTTGCCGTTGCACGCCTCCGGCTGCGGCAGCACCTGGCCCACGCACGCGCCCCACACGCCGCCGGTGCAGGTCTTCGTGCCGCCCTTGCAGAGGCCCTTGTCCTGGGTGCCCGCCGGGCCGTCGTAGCAGCCCTGCTGCGCGCCCTCGGTGCAGGCCGGCTTGGGCTGGCACTCGGCCTCGTACTTGTCGAGGATGCCATTGCAGTTGGCGTCGGCGTCGCTCCCGTCGCAGAGCGGCGCCCCCGGCGTCGGCGCGACGCACTGCAGGCCCCCACCGCCCGCGCACCTGAGCACGCCCTGCGCGCAGGCGCCGAGGAGGCCGGTGGTGCAGGTGGTGTTGGGGTCGGCGCAGGCGAAGCCGAGGTTGAAGAGCGTGTTGAGGACGATGCGCGTGCCGGCGGTCTGGCCCTTCGTGGCCTGGTTGGCGGTGGTGTGGGGCCACGCATCGACGGTGGGGGAGTAGTTGTGGCCGCCGAGGTAGGCGACGCTGCCCTTCGGGCCGTCGTTGCCCGAGACCTGGATCGTGCCGGAGACGTCCCAGTTCGGCTGGGTGGTCGTGGTCGTCTCGGTGATGAGCCGCTTCGTGCCGGCGAGATAGAGGTCCGCCGGCGCGCCCGTCGCGCGCGGGTAGTACGTGGTGATCGCGCCGGTGACGACGGAGAACGCGAAGTCTCCCACCTGCATGTTCGGGTGCGCCGCGTCGAGGAACGTCGGTGTCGCGCCGCTCCCGTTCCACTTCTGGATGCCGCTCGGCGTCTGGAAGCGCGTCGCCGGGATGCCGACGGGCTGCCCGTTGACGTTGTCCTGGCCGGCGACGCCCTCCATCGCCTGGATGGCGAGGCACTCGCCGAACACGTTGTTGCCGGCCTGCACGTAGGACGCGATCGAGCGCAGCGTCCACGCGAGCTTGTCCGCGGCGGTGGTCGCGGGCAGCGGGGGCACGGTGTTCGCGTCGGTGGCCCCGGTGGGCGTCGTACCGTTCGTGTCCCAGTGCGGGATCCAGAGGAGCTTGTAGTCACCCTTGGCGAGCTGGGTGTCGGCGTAACCCTTCCCGGTGCCGGGCGGGACGAAGTCGTCGTCGCAGAGGAGGTCGTAGATGAGCCCCGGGCCGCTGTTGAAGTTCGGCGCGCACAGGGGCGGGTTCGAGGCGTCGCAGGACTGCGGGATCTGCGGGTCGCCCGCCGGGCTCGCCAGGTACGCCAGCACCCCCGACTTGCTGCAGCTCGGCCCGAGGCCGCCGGCGCAGTCCCCGTTTCCGGCGCAGGGCCAGGAGAGGCCCGCCGCGACCGCGTACTGGTACATGACGTTGCTCGCCGTCTTCTTCCCGGCGGGCGGTGTCACGTTGAGGATGGCGATGCGCGGGGGCGCGGTGGTGAGCGGGCGGACCTGCATCGCGTCGAACGCCACCTGCACCTTGTGGATCTCGATCGTCGCCTCCGACTGGAAGCGCGCGAAGTCGCCGTGAACCGGATCGGACGCGCTCGTCATCATCGCCACGGCGCGGGACGCGTCCGCGGCGTCGATGACGAACGGACCGCCGATGTAGCTGATGCCCGCGCCGGCGCCGAGCCCGAAGTCGGCGAACGACCCGTTCGACCAGCTCAGCTTCTGCGCCGCGGTGCCGGACGCCGGCGCCGGGACGACGAGGTCGGGCGCGGTGACCGTCAGCTTCGGGCTGGCGCCGTCGACGGCCCAGTACACCGTGACGCCGTGCTTCAGCAGGAAGTAGACGAGCCCGTAGGCGCGCAGGACGCCGTCGTCCGCGCTCGCGTTGCACGGCGCGGTGCCGGCCGCGCCGTCGCGCTTCTGGTAGCAGTTGTCCATCGGGATCACGAGCGATCCGGCCGCGAAGGAGCGGGCGGCAGGGCCGGTCGTGCTGCAGGTGGACGCGCCCATGATCCCGAGCCCGAGGACGGTGGCGAGGGTCGAGAAGAGGATCGAGCGGCGCATGGCGTCTCCGGAACGGGTGACGACGCCATGGTAGCAGCGAGGCGGGCGAGCTCGCGCTGTGCGTCAAGTCCCCACCTTCACGGACAGCGACGCTGCCCCGCGGGCGGGAGACCCGAAGCCGGAGGGCGGCGGCGCTACGCCACGGGGCCCGGCGGCCCGATGGCGTTGCGCACCGTCTCGACCGCGACCGACGGCTCGAACGGCTTGCGCATGATCTCGTTCGCGCCGATGCGCCGGTACATGTCGATCTCGCGGTCCGAGATGCGGGCGCTGATGAGCACGAGGAAGGTCTTCTTCCAGTGCGGGTGCGCCTTGACCAGCCGGCACACGTCGGCGCCGTTGATCTTCGGCATGTAGATGTCGAGGAGGACCGCGTCCGGGTCGAGGCCGGCCATCTTGCGGAAGACCTCCTCGCCATCCGCGGCCGCGCCCACCTCGTAGCCCGCGTCCTCGAAGGCCGCGGTCAGGGCGTCGAGCAGCGCGCTGGAGTCGTCGACGATGAGCACCGTCTTCCGGCGGGCCATGCGCCGGACTCTACAATGGAACGCGCGTCGCCGCGAACCCGGGGGTTCCAGGGACGCGAGCGGCGACGCCGGAGCGCCAGCGCCGCCAGGGCGAGCGCGGCGAGGCCGCCGGCCGCGCCGCCGCTGCTGCAGCCGGACGAGCTCGTGGGCGCCGGCTGCCCCAGGCAGCCCGCGGACGGGCTGGGCGTCCCGCCCGCCGGGTAGATGTCGCACACGCCGGCGACGTCGTCGGCCCCGAGCGTGCGCACGACCGCCCCTGGCCTGGTGTTCGGGAACATGACCGACGAGCTGTCGCAGGTCGTCCCGCTGTAGGCGCAGACGTGGTCGAGGC
>DASTGH010000519.1:0-2357 GCA_035719345.1 Anaeromyxobacteraceae bacterium | reverse complement strand
GCCCGACGAGGCGCTGCTGCGGCGCGACCGCGCCCGCTACCTCGCCGAGGCGCGCGCGCTCGCCGCGCGCCTGCGGGCGCGCTGGGCGTCCGAGCCGCCCGCCTGGAACCCCGGCTCCGGCGACCCCGAGCTCGACCGGCTGACGTGGTTCCGGTACGTGGAGCAGGAGCGGCTTCGCCTCAGTGACCCGCCGTGATCTCGTCGCCGCCGCCGGCACTCCATCGCAGCGCTCGGTCGAGCTTGTCCTCGATCTCGCCGATGTGGGCCGCGAGCCCGTTCGCCTCGTCCGAGATCCGGGCCGAGAGGCGGCCCTCCAGCCCTCCCAGCCCCACCGTCGGCGACGACCCGGTCGCGCCGAGCGCGCTCCGGATGTCGTCCAGGTCGGCGTGGATGGCGGTGCGCAGCTCGGCGAACCGCGACGCCTCCGCCCGGTCCGCGAGCTCGCGCTGCGCGCGCAGCTCCCGCGCGTGCCGGCGCGCCTCCGCCAGCGCCACCGTCTTCTCGTATGCCGCGGCGAGCAGGAAGAGGGCGATCAGGGCGGCGCACGCTCCGAGCAGGATCACCCCGAGCGGCGCCCGCACCGCGAAGAATCCGAGCGAGACGGGTCCCGGTGCGACGATCGCCGACCAGTTGAGCGCCACGAATGCGCCGAGCGCGACCAGGACGAGCAGCAGCAACGAGGCGAACACTCTCATGCATCCTCCGGTCGACGGGCGGACGGCCGAGCGCTCGACCTCACGCCGCTCGAGGCGCTCCTTCTTACCAAGCTAGGTGCAGGCGTGCGCGTGCGTCGAGGTGGGCCGCGCTCGCACCCGTCCGCACGCGCCCTTGCGCACGCCGGCGGGCCCCCCGGCGCGCTCCCCGGCGTGCGCGCAACCAGCCTCTTGCGGGGGTCGGCCGCCCTCGCGTAAGCAAGTAAGGTCCGAGGACGACCGTTGAGAGACGCGGGCCCAGAAGACGTCCTGCTCGTCCGCGCCGGGGGGCACCTGTGCGCGGTTCCCGTCCGGGACGTGGTGGAGACGATGCGCCCGCTGCCCGTCTCACGGATCGAGGGCGCGCCCGCCTTCGTCCGCGGCGCCGCCGTCATCCGCGGCGAGCCGGTGCCGGTCGTGGGCCTGGGCGAGGTGCTGGGCGCACCGCCCTCGGCCGCCGCCCGCCTCGTGACGGTCCGCTGCGGTGCACGCATCGCCGCGCTCGCGGTCGAGGCGGTCCTGGGCGTGCGGCGGCTCGACCTGGCGCGAGGCGAGCCGCTCCTGGCGAGCGGCTCGGGTGCCGTGGCGGCGCTCGCCACCTCCGGCTCGGACCTCGTCACGGTGCTGCAGGCGAGCCGGATCCTGCCCGACGAGGCGTCCAGCGCCCTTCCGGCGGGGGCCGGCGCGCGATGAGGCGGCCCGTCGACGACGCCGGGCTCGAGCTCCTCCGCGCCGCCGTCTCGAAGCGCCTCGGGCTCCACCTGGAGGGGGCGAACCCGGCCGTCCTCGCCTCGCTCGCCCAGGAGCGCGTCCAGGCGACCGGGGCACCCTCGCTGGCCGCCTACGCGCGCCGCATCGAGGCCGGAGAGCTCGCCGGCGAGCTGCGGCTGCTGGCGGAGCGGCTCACGGTGGGCGAGACCTACTTCTTCCGCAACGAGCACGATCTGCGGGCGTTCACGGACCTCGCCGTGCCGGAGCTGCGCGCGGCGCGCGCCGCCGGGCGCCGGCTGCGCATCCTCTCCGCCGGCTGCGCCACCGGCGAGGAGCCCTACACGCTGGCCATGCTGGTGGTCGGCGCCTCCGAGCTCGCCGGGTGGGACGTGCGCATCCGCGCGGTGGACGTGAGCCCGGCCGCGATCGAGCGGGCCCGCAGGGGCCGCTACGGCGCATGGTCCCTGCGGCAGACGCCCGACGAGGCGCGCGCGCGCTTCTTCGTCGCGGACGGCCGCGAGCACGTCGTCGCGCCCGAGGTGGCGTCGCTCGTCGAGTTCGAGGAGCGCAACCTCGTCGACGACGACCCCGCGCTGTGGACGCCCGGCGGCTACGACGTCGTCTTCTGCCGCAACGTCACCATGTACTTCCCGCCGCACGTGGCGCGGGCGGTGCTCACCCGGATCGCCGCCTCCCTCGTGCCCGGGGGCTTCCTCTTCCTCGGGCACGCCGAGACGCTCTTCGGCCTCTCCACCGACTTCGACGTCCGCGAGACGCGGGGGGCGTTCATCTACCAGCGCCGCGGCGGGGCGCTCGTCGCGCCCCTCGCGCCGGCCGGGGACCTGGCGCCGACCGGTGCCGGTCCGGGCTGGCTCGAGGCGATCCACGCCGCCTCCGAGCGCGTCGGCGCGCTCGTGGCGCGGCACGAGGCCGCTCCCGCGACGGCCGCCCGCC
>DASTGH010000518.1:0-3166 GCA_035719345.1 Anaeromyxobacteraceae bacterium | reverse complement strand
GGTCCCCGCCGCCGCGTCGACCGACGCCGCGCCGGCGCCGCCGGCCTGGAGCGAGGTCCCCGTCGCGCCGCGCCTCTCGTCCTTCGGGCCGCTCGCCCGCGCCGTGCACGAGGGCCTCGGCCGCGCACGCGACGCGCTCGAGCCCTGTTACGCCGCCGACGCGCGCTCGAGAGCCGGGCAGCGGGCTCGCGTGCCCGCGAGCGACGAGCTCGGCTCCGCCGTCGTCATGCTCGAGATCGAGTCGCGCGACGGCGCGCTCGAGATCGTCGCGCTCCCGCTCCAGGAGCTCGGGGGCTCGTCGCAGGAGCTCGTCGCCTGCTGCGAGGACGTGCTGCGGGGCTTCCGCTTCGTCGCGCCCGGCGCGGCGCCGGGTCGGCGGTACCGGCTACCGTACCAGCTCACGCCGTAGCGCCGGCGACCGAAGGGCGGCGCCTTCGCGGACGCCGCCCCTGGATCTTCACGACACGTGAGCGCCTGTCACTGCAGCATGACCGGCCGCATCATCTCGTTGTCCTCGTGGTCGACGATGTGGCAGTGCCACACGTACAGCCCGCTCGTGACCGGGAGGAACGCCGGCGCGCCGCCGGCCAGCGGATCGGGATCCGCCATCGTGGTGTTCCACTTTCCGTCCCAGTTCGCGACGATGGTGGTCACCTCGCCAGGGAACGTCTGCACGACGTCCTTCCACCCCGCCTCGTTGGCGGGCGGCGGCGCCACCTGCCCGATGAGGTACGGCGCGATCGGGAGCTTCGTGAACGTCGCGTTGCCCGGCACCGCGAAGCCGGTCGCCTTCGAGTACTTGTTCAGGTCGAACTTCTGCCGGGAGACGATCTGGAACTTCACGAGGTGGAGGTGGATCGGGTGCATGTCACCCGTCGTGTTGATGAGCTTCCAGACCTCGGTCGCGCCCTTCTTCGGCGTCTCGGTGATGCCGCCCTCGAACGGCTTGCCGTCGATCTGGACGCGCAGGGGGTAGAGCGTCATCGCGTCGAGCACCTCGTTCAGCACCATCTCGCGCGTGGCGGCGCCCGCCACCGCGAGCGGCGCGACGGGGACGAGCGTCGCCGGGACGACGCTCGTGTCGGGCGCCTTGAGCGCCACGACCTTGAACGCCATGACCTTGCCGACGTCCTTCGCCGTCGGCGAGACGCCCTTCGGGTACGGCGCCGGCGCGTTGTTCGTCATGACGATCGTGGAGCCGACCTTCTGCTTCGTGAAGTCGATGACGACGTCGGCGCGCTCGCCGGGGCAGAGCGTCAGCTTCGCGACCGGCACCGGCGCCGCGAGGTAACCCTGGTCCGTGCCGACCTGGATGAATGTCTGGCCGTTCGAGAGCGCGAGCGCCCAGCAGCGCGCGTTCGAGCCGTCGAGGAGATGGAACCGGTACTTCCGCGGCTCGACGTTCATGAACGGCCACGCCATCCCGTTCACGATCGAGTGATCGCCGAAGTACTCGGGCACCCACTGCGGGTGAACGCCGGCGTTGCCACCCGGCGTGAGCGGCGCCTGACCGGGCAGCGGCGCGATCTGCGTCTGGTTGAGGCCGTTCGGGAAGTTGATCGTCGCCAGGTTCGAGCCTGGCTGCGGCGCGTTGAACGCGCGGTCCTGGATGACGATGTTCTGGTCGTACGGACCGCTCGGCAGGTTCGCGGGCTCGTTCGCGGGGTCGATGATGGTGAAGAAGCCCGCCGGGCCCGCCGCCACGTCGAGGCGCGTCTTCCCGAGCGCGTGGTCGTGGAACCAGAGCGTCGAGGCCTCGTTCACCATCGGATAGTTGTAGAGCATGCTGTTGCCGACGGGCCGCGTCATCGTGAGCGGGGTGCCGCCCGCGGCGAGGGACTGGGGCGGATCGATCGGCTGCGCGACACCGCCGGGCGAGTAGGCCGCGGCGGTGTGGGCGTTGCCGAACCACAGCTCGGCGAACCCATCCGACTCCGGCGGGATCTCGCCGCCGTGGAAGTGAACCACCATCGCGTTGTCGGGCTGCTGCGACCCGCCGTACGGCCCGACGCCCGTCCCGGCCTTCGTGCCCATGAGCGTGCGGTCGATGGCGCACGGCCAGTTGAAGTTCATCGGGTCAGGGCAGAAGAGGTGCTGGTCGGGCAGGTTGTTCACCCACTTCACCTTCACCGGCCTCCCCTTCGTGGCGAGGAAGTCGAGCGACGGGTAGGTCGCGGCGCCGGCGAGTGGGCCGCCGCCCATGTTGACCTGTCCGTAGCCCCAGAGCGGCGTGTACAGCTTCGCGCCGCTCACGGGGTCGACGAGCCCGAGCCACTGCGTGCCGGCCGGCGCGCCGGCGGACTGGAACGCAGCGGTGCCCGTGACCGGCGCCGCGGCGATCTCGTAGTAGTCCCAGCCCGGATACGTCGTCTGGTCGGGGATGAAGTCGACCGTCTGCGGCATCGCGTTCACGAACTTCGGCTGCGTGGCGGGGTCGAGCGGGAGATCGAGCGGCGCCGCCGGACCGGCGACCTGCCCCGGGTAAGGCCACACCTGCGCCGGCGTCGGCGCGGACCACACCATGACGGCGGCCAGCGACGCGCCCGCAGCCACCTTCGACACGATCTTCACGGCGACCCTCCCTCTGTTCGATGAGGCGCAGTCCTCGTCCCGACTCCGACGCGAGGAGACTTGACGCTTCCGACGGCGGCCCTGCGTGCTCACTGCCCCCGAGCTCCAGGAGCGTCGAGCTGAACACATTTGGTGAATGGTACGGAATAGTCGTACGCCTCCGGCGACGTATTGCACGCCTCCCGCTTGGGTCGGAGCGCGCGCTCGGGGCCCGCCGGCCGTCTAACCCTTGCGTTTCAAGAGGTTCGCGTCATCGCGCCCGCTGTCGCGAGCGCCGCGGCGCATGCCGCCACGGTGCAGCGACAATCACCCCGCCACGCGTCATGATGTTTCATGAATTGCGCTCGATCAATCAGCAGAGCGCGGGCCGCGCTCTTGCTCGCGCATCCGCGCTAGGCCGAAGGCGCGAGGGATGCGACACGCCGAATCTCACGCGGCCCCGCCGGTATACTGCTCGGCGGCACCCGGAGGAGCGATGGCACACGCTCGCGCCCTCGCAATCGCGCTCGTCGCCGCGGTGGCGGCATGCGCGCCGCCCGCGCACCGCGCCGCCGCGCCGGCGCGCCCCCACGACGCCGCGGCCGAGAGCTCGCCC
>DASTGH010000517.1:0-2812 GCA_035719345.1 Anaeromyxobacteraceae bacterium | reverse complement strand
CCCTCCAAGCCGCCGAGCGCCCAGTACGGCTCGACCGCGGGCGCTTCGTGCCCGACGGGCGGCGTCATGGACCAGCTCAAGGCGGAGCTGGGGGACCTGGCGAAGGAGAGCAAGGGCCCCGCGCCCACCCTCGATCCTCGCCTCTGCGCCATGGCCGAGGCGTTCATGACGTGGAAGGACCCGGCCGCGCTGCCGCCGGAGAGCGTCTCCAGCTTCGCCTCCTGGTACTTCGGCTCTCCGACCCCGAGCCTCCGCATCCTGGGTGCCGTGCTGGAGACGGGCGACGCGCGCGTCATCGCCGAGCGCCTCGTCCAGCCGCTCTCGCAGTTCGCGAGCGGCTCCAGGGCGCCGCGCTTCGGCCTCGTCGCCCAGACCACGACCCGCGGCGACCGGCGCGCGGGCGGCCGCCAGGAGACCCGCACCCGGCTCGTGCTCGCCATGCAGGATGCCGGGGTCGAGCTCACCCAGCCCGTGCCGCGCCAGCTCCCGGCCGGCGGGACGACCCGCCTCGAGGGCAAGGTGCTCGGCGACGTCGCCAGGACCACCGTCCTCGTCGGAGACCCCTCGGGCAAGCTGGAGACGATCGGGCCCAAGGACGGCCCGGCCTTCGCCGCCGACCTGAAGTGCGGCGACAAGCCCGGGGTGCTGCTGGTGGAGGTCCGCGGCGAGCAGGGCGCGGGCGCCACCGCCGCGGCACGCTTCCCCATCGGCTGCGGCGTCGAGCTGCCGCGCTCCACGCCCATCCCGCAGGCCGAAGCCGCGGTCGATCCCGCCGCCTCCGAGAAGAAGCTGCTCGACGCGGTGAACGCGCTCCGCGCCTCGGCCGGCGTCCGTCCGCTGGCGCTCGACGAGGCGGTCGCCAAGGTCGCGCGCGACGCCTCGCAGGCGCAGAGCCGCGCCACCGGCTCGGCCGTCGACTTCGACGTCGCCGGCGCGCTGGCGAAGGCGGACGTGCCCTCGCCGCTCGTGCTCCTCAACCCCGCCGCCGCGTTCACGCCGGACGAGGCGCAGTGGCGCCTCACCACGAGCCCGCAGCACCGGTCGAACATGCTGAACCCGAACGCGACGCACGCCGGGGTGGGCGTGGTCGCGGCCCGGGAGGGCAAGGAGGTGGCGATCCCCGTCTACTACGTGACCGAGCTCCTGGTGCGCGAGCTGCCGGTCATCGACACCGAGGCCATGCGCGGCCGGCTGCGCGAGGCGGTGGCCACCCGCCGCCGCGACGCCCGTGCCGAACCGGTGAAGCCCGACCCGCTGCTCGAGGACGTGGCGCAGAAGTACGCGGCGGCGCTCGCCTCGGGGAAGGGCAAGCCGCCCGAACAGACGCTGAACGACGTCGTCTCGCCGCTCTACAAGGCGATGCGCGTGGTGAGCGTGACCGCGGGGACGAAGCTCGATCCGCTGGAGATCGTGGAGGAGCCGGGCGTGGCCAGCGCGGGCAAGGCGTTCGGCGTGGGCGTGGCCCAGGGCTTCAACAACGTCCTCGGCAAGAACGCGGTCTACGTCGCCATCATCGTCGGCGCGCGCAAGTAACGCTCCCCCGCCGGCGGTGCCGTCCCCGGCTCGCGGCGGCTGTCCCGAACGCGCGGTACGCCGCCCCGACGCGCTGCGTATCCACGCTTGGGGTGAAGACGCACACGGCGTTTCGCGCTACGGTGCGCGCACGCTCGCTCCGGCGGGCGGCGGCGGCCCGGAGGGCCGTGGGGGGAGTTCCGGACATGACCTGCGCGTGCAGCGCCGTCCAGCGGATGCGCGGCCTCGAGGCCGCCACCTACGCCCGTGAGCACCTGGCGCTGGTGAGGTCGACGCCCGGCGAGCGCGCCGTGTACCGCTGCCCGCTCGATCGCGCGACGCTCTGGCTCCTCGCCGCCAACGTCGAGGGCCCGGAGCTGGCGCGCCTCGACCCGGACGCGGCGCGGGCCGAGCTCGCGGGCTGACGCGGAAAGGCCCTCCGCCGCGCGCGCGGGGAGGGCCTTCGCGATCCGCGGCGGGCGCGGTGCCTTACGCCTTCGCCACGCCGACGGCCTTGGCGACCTCGGCGGCCAGGTTCTCCTGCTTCTTCTCGAGCCCCTCGCCCAGGACGAAGCGCGCGAAGCGGCGGATCTGGATGTTCTCGCCGATCTTGGCGATCGCCTCGGTGACGACCTCCTGCATCGACTTCTTGTCGTCCTTCACGAAGGCCTGATCCATGAGGCAGACCTCCTTGTAGTACTTGTCCACCTTGCCCTGAGCGATCTTCTCGACGATGGGCTCGGGCTTCTTCTGCTCGCGCGCCTGGTGCCGGGCGATCTCCATCTCCTTCGAGACCACCTCGGGCGGCACGTCCTCGCGCCTCACGTAGAGCGGCGCCGCGGCGGCGATCTGCATGGCGACGTCCTTGACGAGCGCCTGGAACCCCTCGGTCCGCGCCACGAAGTCCGTCTCGCAGTTCACCTCGACCAGCACGCCGATCTTGCCGCCCATGTGGATGTAGCTCTGGACGGCGCCCTCGCTGGCGACCCGGCCCGCCTTCTTGGCGGCGGCGGAGAGCCCCTTCTTGCGCAGGACCTCCTCGGCCTTGGTCAGGTCGCCGCCCGCCTCGGTGAGGGCCTTCTTGCAGTCCATCATCCCCGCGCCGCTCTTCTCGCGGAGCTCCTGCACCAGCTTCGCCGTGATCTCGGCCATGTCGTCCTTCTCCTCGTGTGCTCCGAAGTTCAAGAAAACGGGGCGGGTCCTCGCGAGACCCGCCCCGGAAACGCGTCGTCAGGCGCCGGCGCTACTCCGCCTTGGCCGCCTGGGCCTCGGGCGCCGGCGTCACGTCGCCCTTGCGCAC
>DASTGH010000516.1:0-8638 GCA_035719345.1 Anaeromyxobacteraceae bacterium | reverse complement strand
CCTCTTCCCGGTGAACCTCTACGGCCCGCGCGACAACTTCGACCTGCAGACCTCGCACGTCATCCCGGCGCTCGTGCGCAAGTGCGTCGAGGCGCGCGAGCGCGGCGACCAGCAGGTGGTCGTCTGGGGCGACGGCTCGCCCACGCGCGAGTTCCTCCACGCCCGCGACGCCGCCCAGGGGATCCTCGCGGCCTGCGAGCGCTACGACCGGAGCGACCCGGTGAACCTCGGCGCCGGGCGCGAGATCCGCATCCGCGACCTGGTAGGTATCGTGGCGAAGGCCTGCCGGTTCGAGGGCGAGATCGTCTGGGAGACGACCAAGCCCAACGGCCAGCCTCGCCGCATGCTCGACACCTCGCGCGCCGAGCGCGAGTTCGGGTGGAAGGCGAAGATCGGCTTCGAGGAAGGGCTTCGCGAGACGGTGGCTTGGTTCGAGGCGCACCGCGGGGAGATCCAGTGAAGAAGGCGCTCATCACCGGCATCACCGGGCAGGACGGCAGCTACCTGGCGGAGATGCTGCTCGAGAAGGGCTACCAGGTGCACGGCATCGTGCGCCGCTCGTCGTCCTTCAACACCGGCCGCATCGATCACATCTACCAGGACCCGCACGAGCCCGGGACCCGGCTCTTCCTGCACTACGGCGACCTCAACGACAGCTCGTCGCTGAACCTCCTCCTCAAGAAGCTCCGGCCCGACGAGATCTACAACCTCGGCGCCCAGAGCCACGTGAAGGTCTCCTTCGACGTCCCGGAGTACACGGGCGAGGTCACCGGGCTCGGCGCCTGCCGGCTCCTCGAGTCGATCCGCGAGCTGGGGCTCACGGACACGCGCGTCTACCAGGCGTCGTCGTCCGAGATGTTCGGCGCCTCGCCGCCGCCGCAGAACGAGAAGACGCCCTTCTACCCGCGGAGCCCCTACGGCTGCGCCAAGGTCTACGCCTACTGGATCGGCGTGAACTACCGCGAGGCGTACGGGCTGCACGTCTCGAACGGCATCCTCTTCAATCACGAGGGGCCGCGGCGCGGAGAGACCTTCGTCACCCGCAAGGTGACGCGCGCCGCCTCGCGCATCAAGCTCGGCCTGCAGGAGAAGCTCTACCTCGGCAACCTCGACGCGAAGCGCGACTGGGGCTACGCCAAGGACTTCGTCGAGGCGATGTGGCTCATGCTGCAGCAGCCGCACGGCGACGACTACGTGGTCGCCACCGGCGAGGCGCACTCGGTGGGCGAGCTGTGCGAGGCCGCCTTCGGGCACGTGGGGCTCGACTACCGCAAGCACGTGGAGATCGACCCGCGCTACTACCGGCCGACGGAGGTGGACCACCTCCTCGGCGACGCCTCCAAGGCGCGGCAGAAGCTCGGGTGGACGCCGCGCACCAGCTTCCAGGAGCTGGTGCGGCTCATGATGGAGTCGGACCTGGAGCTGGCGAAGCGGGAGCAGCGGGCGGGCGCGGGGCCGGCGGTGTCGCGGCACGGATAGGAACGCGGCCCTCTCCCCGGCCCTCCCCCGGCGCGAGCCGGGGGAGGGGGATCCGCCGCCGACCTCCAAGATCCGCACCGCCTTCGCGCCCAGCTACGTCGAGCGCACCCTCGCCGCGGCCGCCCCGAGTCCCCACCGGCACAGCTCCGCCGCGCGCGTCGGCGTCGCCGCCTCGGCGTAGCAGCGCAGCTCCGGCGCGTTGCCCGACGGCCGCAGGTGGACGACGTCGCCGCCGTCGAGCGTGACGCGCACCCCGTCGACGCGGTTCACCTCGCTCACCTTCCCCACCGGGCCGAAGAAGGCCGTTCGCGCCGCCTCGTCGGCCGAGAGCTGGTCGAGGAGCGCCCGCGACGCCGCCGTCGGTACCTCCTGCACGCGGTCGCTGGCCGTGAAGCGCTCCGGCAGGCCCTCCATGAGCTGGGAGACCCGGCAGCCCCGCTCCGCCGCCATGCACAGGATCGCGAGCATGGGCAGCATCGCGTCGCGCGTGGGGAGCGGCGCGAGCGTCCTCGCTCCCGAGGCGGAGCGGCGCTGCACCGGGCTTCCCAGCAGGAAGCCGCCGTTCGCCTCGTAGCCCACCACCGACGCATCGCCGGCGCGCGCCGCCTCCTCCATGGCGGCGATGACGTAGGGCGAGCCGATGCGGGTGCGGACGACGCGCCTGAAACGACCCCAGCGCTCGACGGCCGTGTTGCTGCTCACCGGCGTCACCACCGTCGCGGCGCCCAGGTAGCCCGCACAGAGCATCCCGACGGCGTCGCCGCGCAGGTAGCTGCCGCGCTCGTCGCCGACGAGCGGCCGGTCGGAGTCGCCGTCCGTGGAGACGAGCGCGTCGAGGCGGTGCTCGGCGACCCAGCGCTCCGCCTGCCGCTGGTCGGCCTCGCTCACCGCCTCCGTGTCGATGGGCACGAACGTGTCGGTGCGGCCGAGCGAGACGACCTCCGCGCCGAGCGCGGCGAGCGCCTCCTTCGCCAGGTCGCGCGCCAGGCTCGAGTGCTCGTACACGCCGACGCGCCGCCCGTGCAGCACGCCCTCGGGGAAGAAGTCGAGGTAGCGGCGGAGGTACATGGCGCGCGCGGTCGGCTCGACGGACGGGAGCGCCGGCGGCGCGCGCAGCGCCCCGCGCTCGTCGAACACCTCCGCATCGACCTCCACCTCGGCGGCGGCGATCGCCGCCTCGTCCTCCTTCAGGATCTCGCCGGACGCCCGGTAGAACTTGATCCCGTTGCGGTCGAACGGGATGTGGCTGCCGGTGATCATGATCGCGGGGACGCGCGCCTGGAGCGCGTAGAACGCGACCGCCGGCGTGGGAATCGCGCCGCACAGCACCGGCCGCGCGCCGGCGGCCCAGCAGGCGGCGACGCACGCCGCCGTGATGCGGGGACTCGAGGGCCGCAGGTCGTGGCCGAGCGCCACCGCGCCGCGGGGCTGGAGCGCACCGCCGCGCTCCAGCACCTGCAGGAAGGCGCGCGCGTACGCGAACGAGACCTCGTCGGTGAGCGCGTCGACGGTGGCGCGCACCCCGCTCGTCCCGAAGCCCACGCCTGCCGCCGCGAAGCGGCGCACCGCCACCTTGGCCATCGAGGTCCTCCCGTGAAGTCGCAGCGCCCTTCGACTCCGCTTCGCTACGCTCAGGGCGAACGAGGCGAGGCCGCAGTCCAAGGGCTCAGGGCGAACGGACGCCGCCTGATCGCCGACGGTCGTTTAGCCCGCCTCAGCGCGCTCCGCCGTCGAACGCGAGGGCGTCCCGGAAGCGGACCCCCGCCGCGTCCTTCGCCGACACGTTCGGCGCGCCACCGGCGAGCGGCCAGGCGATGCCGAGGTCGGCGTCGTCCCAGCGGATGCAGCGCTCGTGCTCGGGGTGCCAGTAGTCGGTGGTCTTGTAGAGGAACTCGGCGTCGGCGAGCACGTAGAAGCCGTGCGCGAAGCCCTCCGGGACCCACATCTGCCGCTTGTTCTCGGCGGAGAGGACCTCGCCCACCCAGCGGCCGAAGGTCGACGAGCCGCGGCGCAGGTCCACGGCGACGTCGAACACCTCGCCGCGCACGACGCGCACGAGCTTTCCCTGTGGCCGCGGCAGCTGGTAGTGCAGCCCGCGCAGGACGCCGCGCGCCGAGAGGCTGTGGTTGTCCTGCACGAACGGGACGGCCCGGCCGATCGTCTGCTCGAACAGGCGCTGGTTGTAGCTCTCGAGGAAGAAGCCGCGGGAGTCGCCGAAGACCTTCGGTTCCAGGACCAGGACGCCGGGCAGGTCGGTGGAGCGGACGTTCACGAGAACACCTGCGCCTCGAGGAGCGATTTCAGGTACTGGCCGTAGGACGACTTGCCGAGCGCCGCCGCGCAGCGCTGGAGCCCGGTGTCGTCGATCCAGCCCTGCCGCCAGGCGACCTCCTCCGGGCAGGCGACCTTGAGGCCTTGCCGCTTCTCCAGCGTGGAGATGAAGTGCCCCGCCTCGAGCAGCGAGTCGTGCGTACCGGTGTCGAGCCAGGCGTGGCCGCGGCCCATGATCTCGACGTGGAGCTTTCCGGCCTGCAGATAGAGGCGGTTGAGATCGGTGATCTCGAGCTCGCCGCGCGCCGACGGTTTCACGAGGCGCGCCAGCTCGACCACGTTCTCGTCGTAGAAGTAGAGCCCGGTGACCGCGTAGCGCGACTTCGGCCTCGCCGGCTTCTCCTCGATGGAGACGGCGCGGCGCTGCCCGTCGAACTCGACCACCCCGTAGCGCTCGGGGTCGTGCACGGCGTAGGCGAAGACGGTGGCGCCATCCGGCCGTCCGCTCGCGGCGGCGAGGATCTGCTGGAAGTCGTGGCCGTAGAAGATGTTGTCGCCGAGGACGAGCGCCGAGGGCCCGCCTTTCACGAAGTCGGCGCCGAGCAGGAAGGCCTGCGCCAGGCCGTCGGGGCTCGGCTGGACCGTGTACTCGAGGTGCATGCCCCACGCCTTGCCGTCACCGAGGAGCTGCTGGAAGCGGGGCGTGTCCTGCGGGGTGGAGATGACGAGCACCTCCCGGATCCCGGCCAGCATGAGGACCGAGAGCGGGTAGTAGATCATCGGCTTGTCGTACACCGGCAGGAGCTGCTTCGAGACGCACATCGTCGCCGGGTAGAGGCGCGTGCCCGATCCGCCGGCCAGGATGATGCCCTTGCGCTGAGACGGCACGTCGGCCTCCGTGAGACGGCGGGATACTCCCTTGCGGGACTCTAGTGGCTGGCGCGAGGTGCGGGCAAGCGCGAGAGGACCGCGGAGCGCGCGCTCAGAGTGACACGTTCGCCCGGATCGTCAGGTCGCCCCGGTGCCAGCCCGCGTCGCCCTGTTCGTACCTCCCGCGCACACCGAGCGCGTAGCGCCCCTGCCGCCACTCGGCCTGGCCCGACGCGCCCACGCTCCGGCCGCCGGCCTGCGGTGCGTACAGGTTGTCCGGGCGCCGCTCGTTCACGGCGCCCACCGCGTCGAGGTGGAGCCGGGCGTCGAGGAGATCGGCGGCGGCGACGAGGCGCCAGGCGCGGCCATTGCCTCCCAGCGGATCGCCGAGCGGCGCCTGGCCGGTGGCCCAGCCGCCGACGTATTCACCGTGCGAGTACCACGTGATCGGCCCGTTGTGGTGACCGATGCCGCTCTTGTCGAAAAAGGCCCACTCGAACCCGAGCGCGACGGGCGTCCCGGGGACGAGCGGCGTCGAGAGGCCCGCGAGGAGGCCGGGCCAGTTGAACGCGGCGCCGGGATTGTCGTCCGTGCCCCACTCCAGACGCGCGGTGAGCGGGAGCGCCGCCTCGGTGGGAAGGCGCCAGCGCACCGAGCCGGAATAGACGTTGTTCCCGCTGTGAGGGACGTTCTTGATTCCGAGGATCGCCAGGGCGCCGTCGGATGCCCCGATGCCTTCCCAGATCGCGCCGCCGAACATGAACCCGCGGATGGCGGCCAGGGTGAGGCGCGGGTGGGGGCGCCAGGAGAGCTGGAAGGACCAGAGGAGCGGCGTGTACGGGTGCCGCGATTCCTCGAACCGCGCCAGCGCCAGGTCGAGCGCGAACGCGCCCAGCCATTCCAGATAAGGCAGGCGGACCGGCTCGGTCGTCATCGCCTCGACCCGACGGATCGCGGCGCCGCCGCCCATCACCACGCCCCCCACCTGCGCCGGGCCGTAGCGGACCGGGGCGCGGCCGACGGAGAGCGAGACGGGGCCGGCGGCGAGGACCAGCTCGAGGGAGGGGAGGTCGACCGCGGAGGGGGTGAGGAGGAGCTCGGCCGCGGCGGCGAGGTGCGGGCCGTAGGCGGCCGCGGCGGAGGCGTCGAGGAAGGGCTCGGAGTCGGGAGCGGTGAGGTGGAGCGCCCAGGGGCGCTCGGGGACCGCGGGGGGGAGCTCGTGGAGCCAGCCGGCGCGGTAGCCCAGCGCGGTGTTCGCGTAGAGGAGCGCGGGGAAGGGGCCCTCTCCCCGGCCCTCCCCCGCTGTCGCGGGGGAGGGGGATCGCTGTCCGACCTCCGACGTCGCGACCGGTGACGCTGGCGAGCGGGTCTCTTCCACAGGCCAACGCGGGAACTCTTCCTGGAATCGGCGCCACCACGCGTGGACGAGCGGGAGGGAGAAGGTCTCTGCGTGAGCCGCCGCGGCCTTTAACGCCTCGGCCACCACCGCGATCGGCACCGCGCGCTGCGCGGGCATCCACTGCGGCGCGAGGCCCATGTCGTGCGCGCGCTCGGCCGCGGCCGCCGCCCAGTGGTCGGGCGGGAGGAGCGGCGAGGCGGGCGCCGCGGCGGCGGCGAGCGCGAGGAGCGCGGCGAGCGGCACCGCGCGAGGAGAGCACGCGCGCCGGTGCGGGGTCCAGGAAGTTGCGGCGCGAGGCCGCGCGCGGGTAGAAACGAGCGCCATGCAGCGGCTCCTCGCAGGGCTCGGCCCGCTCGTCGCGCGCGTCCTGCTCGCCGCCATCTTCGCCTGGTCCGGCTGGCAGAAGCTCACCGTCACCGGCCGCGCCGCCGCCGCCATCACCGGCCGCGGCCTTCCCTACGCCACCGCGCTCGCCTACGCCGCGTGCGCGCTGGAGCTGGTCGGCGCGCTCATGCTCGTGCTCGGGATCCGCGCGCGCGCCGTGGCGCTCGCGCTCGCCGCCTACGTGGTGGTGGCGAGCTGGCTCTTCCACCTGCACCCGGCGCTGCGCGGCGACGCGGCGCAGACGGTCCAGCTCCTCAAGAACGCCGGGCTCATCGGCGGCCTCGTGCTCCTCTCGCTGCACGGGCCGGGGACCGCGTCCGTCGACCGCGGCTAGGACGCCGGCGGCGCGTGCCCGGAGAGGCCCGTGGCGCGGGTCTGGCGCAGCAGCGCGGCGATGCCCCTGTACGAGTGCAGCCGGTTCTGGTGCGCGACCACCTCCACCTCGCCGTCCTCCGCCAGCACGTGTCCCGCCAGCTCCTCGCCGAGCGCCTCCACCCGCGCCAGCGGACCCTGGCAGAAGGAGCACACCTCCTCGTGATTCATGCCGAGCGCGCCGCAGTTGCGGCAGCGCCAGCCCGAGCGCTGGAAGTCCTCCTCCACGATGAGCTTGTGGACGCGCCGCTCGTTCACCGCCAGCACCACGTCCTCGGGCCCGAGCACCGCCAGGCCGCCGCGCAGCGCCTCGCCGATGGCGTGGTCCACCTGCTCCTGCTCCACCATCCGCTCGCGCTCCGCCAGCCTCGCCACCACCTGCTCGACGAGCGCCGCCTTCCCGGTGCCGCTGCGCGCGACCTGGCCCGGCGGGCGCGGCAGCCGCGCCAGCACCTTCTCCCGCAGGCGCTGCGGCAGCTCCCGCTCGAAGACCGCCACCTTCTCCGCCGTCCCCACGAGCACGAGGTGCTGGCGCGGGTCGCGCTCCCAGAGCTGGCGCAGGAGGTCGATCGCCTCGCGCCGCACCCGCTGCACGAGCTCGTCGACGTGGCGCGGGTTCTTCCGCTCCCGCTCGACGAAGGCGCCGCCCGACGCGCCCTGCGGCGACGCGCTCGCGCCGCCGCGCACGCGGCCGCCCTGCCCGTGCCGCCGCGGCGCCTCGCGCTCCACCGACGACTCCGCCACGATCGCCCCCAGCACCACCTCGTACAGGCGCGCGCCGCGGTCGTGCACGAAGGCGACGAGCGCCGGCTCCACGTCGTCGCGCAGCCGCGCCAGCTGCAGCAGGTGCGCCCGCCCGTCCACGCACAGCTCGTCCTCGAACGGCCGCGGCACCCCGAGCACGCGCCACAGGCCGATCGCCTTGCAGGCGAAGACGGCCAGGCCCTGGCTCTCGCCGTCCGGCTCCTGGCTGCGCTCCGCGGCGACCTGCGCCACGCGCGCCAGCGTGCGCCGCAGGGCGTCGAGCTGCGGGTGGGCGGCGTGCCGGTCGATCGCCAGCCGCATCCCGTCTTGCACGAACAGGCGCGCGCGCTCGCGCTGCTTCTCGTCGTTCCAGCGCGTGTCGAGGTACAGCGTGACGACGGGCTCCGCGTCGCTCCGGACGTTCGAGAGGTCCTGGAGCGCTCGCCTCAGCTCGAGATCGGTCATGTCCAGCGAACGGTGGTCACGCGCCCTGCGGCCGTTAAGACCCGGCCGTGCCCCTGCTCGATGCCCTGCGTGCGCTCACCGCCTTCGACCCGCCCTCCTCGCTGCCCCCGTGCGATCCGGCGGAGCTGGCGGACGTGCTCGACGCGCACGGCGTGGCGCCGCTCGCCTCCTGGCAGCTCGAGAGCCACCGCATCGGCGCGACCGCTCCGCCGGGGCTCCGCGAGCGGCTCCTCCCCATCTACCAGGGCGTCGTGAACGACAACGTCTTCCGGCTCATGACGCTGAAGGGCGCGCTCAAGGGCGTGGCCGTGCCGGTGGTGCTGCTCGAGGGCGCCGCCTACGTCGACTGGCTCTACCCCCACCTCGCCTTCCGCCCGCTCGGCGAGCTGCGCCTCGCGGTGCGCGGCGACGACGGGCCCCGCTTCGCCGAGGAGCTGGCCGCGGCGGGGTTCCAGCTCGCCGCGACGGGCGCCGGCGGCCACACCGCGCGCTTCGACGACGGCCGCCTGCCGCTGCAGATCCAGGAGGGCCTGGTGGCGGGGCGCCGGGAAGACATGGGCCTCTTCGACCGCCGGGATCCCTACCCGGCGATGGGCTCCACGGCGGCTCGCCCGGCAGCCGAGGACGCGCTCCTCGTCACGGTCGCCGGGCTGG
>DASTGH010000515.1:0-4194 GCA_035719345.1 Anaeromyxobacteraceae bacterium | reverse complement strand
GTCTTCGTTCACTCCCGGGACGAAGTGGACGCGGTGTTCCTGCAGCAGACGTCCCACCCGCGCCAGGGCCAGATCGTAGCCACCCAAGGGAGATCCCTCGTAGGTCGCGACGATGACCGGCTTGCCCTGGCGCCGGCACGCCCGGACGATCCGCTTCTGGATGGCGGGGACCTGCTCCGCCGGCATCTCCACGCCGAGGTCGCCCCGGGCGACCATCACCGCGTCCGACTCCGCCACGATCGCGTCCAGGCTGGCGATGGCGGCGGGCTTCTCCAGCTTCGCCACCACCGACGCCCGGCCCCGGACCAGCTCCTTCAGCTCGGAGACGTCCTCCGGCCGCTGCACGAAGGAGAGCGCCACCCAGTCGACGCCGCGCGAGAGCCCGAACTCGAGGTCCCGCCGGTCCTTCTCCGTCAGCGCCGAGAGCGCCAGGAGCGCGCCGGGGACGTTCACGCCCTTGCGATCGGAGAGCGTGCCGCCCGTGACGACGCGGGTGTCGGCCTGCGTCGCCGTGCAGCGCTCCACCCGGAGCCGCACGCGGCCGTCGTCGAGGAGCAGGTCGGTGCCGGGCTGGAGCGCCGACAGCACCTCCGGGTGAGGCAGCGCCACGCGCGTCTCGTCGCCCGGCGTCGCGGCGTCGAGGTCGAGCCGGAACGCCGCGCCCGCCGGCAGCTGCACCGGAGGTCGCCGGAAGGTGCCGATGCGGAGCTTCGGGCCCTGGAGGTCGAGGAGCACGCCGATGGGCCGCTTCACCTCGCGCTCGACCGCGCGGATGGTGTCGAGGCGGCTCGCGTGATCCTCGTGCGTGCCGTGGCTGAAGTTGAGCCGGAACACGTCGGCGCCGGCGCGGTACAGCGCCTCGATGGCCGCGCGCTCCGAGCTGGCGGGCCCGAGCGTGGCCACGATCTTCGCGTTGCGGTCTCGGCGCATGGCGCTCTCCTCTCAGGCGGCGCGGCCCGGCCCGTCGCGGCCGAGTACCCAGCCCGGGAACTCGTGACCGCGGCGCCGCCGGTAGGCGTCGAGGAACAGCCGCTCGTACGCCTCCGCCGACACCGCCCAGGACGAGTCGCGCTCCATGGCGCGCCGGCGCATGGCGGCGACGTGCGCCGGCCGGTCGTACCAGGTGGAGACGGCCCAGCCGATGGTGTCGTGCAGCGCGTCCGGGTTGAGGTCCTTGAAGACGAAGCCGGTGCCGTCGCCGCTCGCCTCGACGTAGCTCTGCACGGTGTCGGCGAGGCCGCCGGTGGCGCGCACGATGGGGAGCGTCCCGTAGCGCAGCGAGTAGAGCTGGTTCAGGCCGCAGGGCTCGAAGCGGGACGGCATGACGAAGAAGTCCGAACCGGCCTCGATGCGATGGGCGAGCGCGTTGTCGAAGCCGATCCAGGCGCGGAAGCGGTCGGGCCGGCTCGCCGACAGGCCCGCGAAGTAGCGCTCCGCGTCGCGGTCGCCGGTGCCGAGCAGCACCACCTGCACCGCCTGCTCGAGCACCCGGTCCATGCAGTGGGCGAGGACGTCGAACCCCTTCTGCACGGTGAGCCGGCCCACCACGCCGAACACCGGCAGGCGAGGGTCCTCGGCGAAGCCCGCCTCGCGCTGCAGCGCCGCCTTGCAGGCGGCCTTCCCCGCCGCCTTGCCGATGGAGTAGCGCTCCGCGATGTAGGGGTCGCCGGCCGGGTTCCACTCGTCCACGTCGATGCCGTTGAGGATGCCGAACAGGTCGCCGCTGCGGCCGCGCAGCACGCCGTCGAGCCCGCTGCCGTACTCGGGCGTCTGGATCTCGCGGGCGTAGGTGGGACTCACCGTGGAGAGCAGGGTGGAGTGCACCAGCGCCGCCTTGGCCAGGTTGAGCGCCCCGAAGTGCTCGAACTCGCCGGGGTGGTAGTGCGCCTGCCCGAGCCCGGTGACGAACATGGCGTCGCCGCCCGTGACGCCCTGGTAGGCCAGGTTGTGGATGGTGTAGACGGTCGCCGCCCCGTGCAGCGGCTGGGCCCACTCCACCGTGTTCACGTAGACGGGCACGAGCGCCGTCTGCCAGTCGTTCGCCTGGATGACGTCCGGGATGAACTTGAGCGCCTTGCACAGCTCCAGCGCCGCGCGCGACAGGAAGGTGAAGCGCTCCAGGTTGTCGTCGTACGCCTCGCCCGGCGGCCCGTAGAGGTGGGGCCGGTCGAAGTAGCGGTTGTACTCGACGAAGTAGACCGGCACCTCGCTGCCGGGCAGGTGGCCGAGGCGCGTCGCGGCGCGGGCGGTGCCCCACCACATGGGCACGTGCAGCGTGCCCTCCAGGCGCTCCAGCTCGTCCCAGCGGAGGCCGGCGTAGAGCGGGGCCACCACCCGCACGTCGATGCCGCGCGCGCGCAGCGCCTTGGGGAGCGCGCCGACCACGTCCCCCAGGCCGCCCGTCTTCACGAACGGCGCCACCTCCGACGCCACCACCAGCACCTTGAGCGGCTGCCGCGGTGCCATGGGCTCAGGTCGCGTAGATGCGGTAGTCGAGGTGCGGGAAGATGTTGTCGGACGCCTCCAGCTCCGCCACGTACTGCTCGTCGAGGCTTCCGCCCTTCAGGTCCTGGTAGAGGCGCGTGAAGCGGACGGTGTGCTCGTTGAAACGCCGCGTGGCGTAGGGCACGGTGGTTCCCGTGGTCATGATGAAGGCCCAGTCCGACGACTGCGCCAGGAGCAGCTCGCGCGCCGCCTGGTTCAGCGCGCGCCGCTCCAGGCCGCTGGCGGAGGGGTGGCGGTGGGCGAGCTCCACCATCCGCTCCGCCGCCACGTGCGCGTGGCGGTACATCCAGGCGTTGGTCTCGTTGCACCAGTGCTCGGCGTAGCCGTTCGCGCCCCAGGAGGAGAAGCTCGGGGTGGCCATCTGGCTGGTGGGATGGCGCTCGAGGTAGTCACCCGGGGTGATGCTCTCCACCGCCGTCTGGTCGAAGTGGAGCTGGCGGAAGAGGTCGTTGAGGAAGAGCGGACCCTCGAACCACCAGTGGCCGTACAGCTCGGCGTCGTACGGGCTCACCACGATGGGCGGCCGGTCCATCTGGGCCGCCAGCGCCTCGACCTGCTTCTCGCGGTTGCCGCGGAAGTGCGCGGCGTGCATCCCCACCCGTCCACGCGCCGCCTCGGGGTCGTAGACCCACTTGTCGTGGAGCCGGTCGTGGGTGATGGCGTGGTACTTGATGCCCGTGTACATCCGGATGCCCTCCGGGTGCACGTGCGGGCCGATGTAGTCCATGGGCAGGTCGAACCCGATGTCGCGGTAGAAGTCGCGGTACTGCGGGTCGCCCGGGTAGCCGTCCTTGGCGCTCCACACCTGCTGCGACGACTCGGGGTCGCGCGCGAAGGCGGCGACGCCGGTCGGGCAGTAGACGGGCGCGTAGACGCCGTGCACGGGGCGGCGATCGGCGTAGAGCAGGGCGTGGCCGTCCACGATGAAATAGCGGATGGCCGCCTCGCGCAGGAGCTCGTCGCAGCCCGGGACGTAGCCGCACTCCCCGAGCCACATGCCGCGCGGCCGCCGCCCGAGGTGGTGCTCGTAGAGGTCGGCGGCGGCGTGGACCTGGGCGCGCATCGCCGCCCAGTTGCGGTCCATCATGGGGAAGAAGGCGTGGGTGGCGGTCGAGGTGATGACCTCGACCCGGCCCGCCTCCTGCAGCGCGCGGAAGGCGCGCACGAGGTTCCCCTCGTGGCTTCGCCAGGTGTGGCGCAGGCCCTGGAACCGGTCCGAGTACATCTGCGCCAGCCGGTGGTAGTGCGGCTCGGGCCTCGTCCGCTCCAGCTCCTTGCCGGCGAGGACGATGAGGTCGTCGAGGTGCGCGGCGTAGCGCTCCTTGAGGAGGTCGTCCGCCAGCATCGAGATGAGCGGCGCCGAGAGCGACACCGTCACGCGGAACGGCACGCCGTCGGCGACGAGCCCCTCGAACACCTGCAGGAGCGGCAGGTAGGTGCCGGTGATCGCCTCGAACAGCCACCGCTCCTCCATGACGGTGGGATCGTCGGGGTGCCGGACGAACGGGAGGTGCGCGTGCAGGACGAGCGCGAGGTACCCCCTGACCATGGTCACGCCTCCTCGCCGGGCGCGGAGGCCGGCACGGGCGGGTAGGGGGAGGCCGCGGCGCCGTCGGCCGGCGGCGAGGCGGGCCCGGCCGGCGGCCGCGGGCGCGACTCGCTGGCGCCAGTTCGCAGCTCGCTCGCTCC
>DASTGH010000514.1:0-11421 GCA_035719345.1 Anaeromyxobacteraceae bacterium | reverse complement strand
GGTGTCTGTCCGCAAGGCGGCTGGTCTCGCTGCCACCGACATCGGTACGGACCTGATGCGGAAGGCGTTCAACCCCAAGTCGGGACCGCTCGCAGACCAGGCGCAGCCCGAAGGCGAGCGGGAGGCGCTCGCTCACCTCTTCGCCGGTGCCATTGGGTCCTACAAGAACCCCCTGTCCCTGCCGAGAAGTCCATCCGGCAGACCGCTGAACTGGAGCGGGAAAAGGGATTTGAACCAATTGATGGCTGATTCGTAAGGTCGCGAACGAGCGCTGTTTTCCCAATGTGTTCGGCGCCCCTGAGCCAGCCGTGGTTCCGGATCGTTCCGGCTGAGTCCAGTCGGTTCAGGCCCATTCCAGAACGAGAATGGCGCCAGGATGGCAGAGCACGGATCGCGTACTGCGGCAGTGGTGCCCACGCGTGACCTCGAACGTTCCTCATGTTCGTCGCAGTACGCTCTTCGCACGGTTTTCGCGACGGGATAGGAGCGCCCACGCCTCCGGGACCGTATCCGCCGAAGCCGCCGCGGCTCAACGCCCGCAGGATGGACTTCTCGGTAGGCACAAGGCGTGGTCGCGCCTGCGAGGCGCGTTGCGCGAGCACCCGCACGATCCCAACGGTAACCTGCGAGGGATGGAGGCGGTGCTGCGCACCGCATCGGAGCCCCGGGACGCGAGGCGCTCATCGACGCCGTCGCCGCGCGGAGGACGGCGGGCAACCCCTCTCATCACTCGGCATGCCTCGCTGCGTGTGCGTCGGCACGCATGCGCAAGGTGGTCGAGGCGGTGCGGTGGCTGCGAGAGGCCGCTGACAGCGGGTTCCCGTACTACCCCCTCTTTGCCCGCGATCCCACCCTCGCAACGAGTAGCGTGCGTACTGCGGTCGTGACCCCAGGTCGCGACTGCGGCGATTGATGGCTTTCCATTCCCGCGGCTCCACGATGTCCCTCGCCTTCAGTCCCGATGCGGCGTCGCAGCTCGCCTACCCGCCCGGCGGCCCCGGCTCCGCGACGAGGAGCTGCACCCGCGACTCGTCGAGTACCTTCAGCACCGGCGCAGGCACGGGCGCGTCGGTGAAGAAGCGCGACATCTGGGACAGGTGGCCAAGGCGGACCATGGCGCCGCGGGAGAACTTGGAGTGGTCGGCGACGAGCCAGGTCTCCCGGGCCTGGGCGATGATCGCCTGGGCTACCCTCACCTCGCGGTAGTCGTAGTCGAGCAGGGTGCCGTCTAGCTCGATGCTCGAGACGCCGATCACGGCGACGTCGACCTTGAACTGCCGGACGAAGTCGATCGTCGCCTCGCCGACGATACCGCGGTCGCGCTGCCGCACCAGGCCGCCAGCGACGAACACCTCGGCCTGGCCGTTGCTCGCCATGATCGCCGCGACGTTGAGGTTGTTGGTGACGACCCGCACGCCGCGGTGGCGGACGAGCGCCCGCGCCACCTCCTCGGTGGTGGTCCCGATGTCGATGATGAGCGACCGGCCGGGCTCGACGTGGCGCGCCACCAGCTGCGCAATGCGCCGCTTGCCCTCCACGTTCATCGACAGCCGCTGTGTGTAGTCGATGTTCTCCACGTTCGAGGGCAGGCCCAGACCGCCGTGGTAGCGCGCGACGAGCTCCGCCCTCTCCAGCGAGCGCACGTCCCGCCGCACCGTCTGGGGCGTTACCCGCAGCACGCGCGCCAGGTCGGCGACGGACGCGTCGCCGTGCTGGCGGACGAACTCCAGGATCTTTCGCCGCCGCGGCGTCATGCGCACCGCAGGGCCCAGCGGGGGCGCCGGGCCGGGGCGCCCTCTCGCCCCCTCCGGGTCGTCGAGTGAATCACGCAAACGAAAGCACTCGAAAAGGTGTGTTTGACGGACTGTGTTCGATCCATAGCATGTCGCGTTCAAATCGCCACTCGATCGAGTCGCGCCGTGGCTCCCGGCTCTCCTTCGCTCCGCCAGGCCAACGTCGAGGTGCTCTCTCGCGAGCGCTTCGACGTGCTCGTGGTCGGGGGCGGCATCAACGGCGCGGTCTCGGCCGCCGCGCTCGCGTCGCGGGGCGCGAAGGTGGCGCTCGTGGACAGGGGCGACTTCGCCTGCGCCACGTCGCAGGAGTCTTCGAACCTGATCTGGGGAGGCATCAAGTACCTCGAGTCGTACGAGCTCGGCCTGGTCCGCAAGCTGTGCCGCGCCCGGAACGCGCTGCTCCGCTCCTACCCCTCGTCCGTGCGCGAGCTGCGCTTCTTCACCTCGCACCCGCTCAGGTTCCGCTGGCCGCTGTGGCTGCTCGTGCTCGGCGCGTGGCTCTACTGGCTCCTCGGTTCCGCCTTCACGCGCCGTCCACGCCTGCTCACGGTGCGCGACATCGCCCGCGAGGAGCCGCGGGTGGCGCTCGACGGCGTCGACGGCGGCTTCGAGTACTCCGACGCCTACCTGCCCGACAGCGACGCCCGCTTCGTGTGGGGCTTCGTCCGCACCGCGGTCGAGCGCGGCTGCGCGGCCGCGAACTACGTCGAGTCGCTCGGGTCGCGCCGCGAGGGCGAGGAGTGGCTGACGACCGCCCGCGACCGCGTCGGCGGGCGCGAGCTCACCATCCGCTCACGGGTCCTGATCAACGCCTGCGGACCCTACGCCGACGGCGTGAACGCGCGGACCGGCGTCCGCACCGGGCACCGCCACGTGCTCTCGAAGGGCATCCACCTGGTGGTGGACCGGCTCGTCCCGACCGACCGCGCGCTCACCTTCTTCGCCGACGACGGGCGCCTCTTCTTCGCGCTCCCGATGGGCGCGCGCACCTGCATCGGCACCACCGACACCCCGGTGGACTCGCCCGACGAGGGGGTCACCGCCGGCGACCGGCGATTCGTGCTCGAGAACATCAACAAGCGGCTGCGGCTGCCCCGGCCGCTCTCCGAGTCCGACGTGGTGGCCGAGCGCTGCGGGGTGCGCCCGCTCGTGGTGGACGCCGACTTCGCAGGCGGGCGCGACTGGGTACAGCTCTCGCGGCGCCACGTCATCGAGGTCGACGCAGCGCGGCGCCACGTCACGATCTTCGGCGGCAAGCTCACCGACTGCCTCAACGTCGGGGAGGAGATCTGCGCGGAGATACGGCGGCTCGGCGTGGCGCTGCCCCACGCCGACGGCGGGTGGTTCGGCGAGCCCGATGCGGCGGCGCGACGGAGCTTCCTCGAGGACGCCGCGCGCTTCGGCCTCGACGACCTCGCGCCGCCCGGCGCGGCGGAGCGGCTGTGGCGCCGCTACGGCGAGCGCGCCTCGCGGCTCCTCGACTCCGTGCGGCGCGACGCGACGCTGGCGCGGGAGGTCCTCGAGGGCGGCGAGGTCCTGCGCTGCGAGGTCGAGGAGGCGGCTCGCAGCGAGATGGTGACCTCGCTCGACGACTTCCTGCGCCGCAGGACGGCGCTCGCGCAGGTGGTGTGCCGCGACGCGTTGCGCGCCTCGGCCGGCCTTCGCGATGCCTGCCGCGTCCTCTTCGGCGACGCGGCCGAGGCGAGGCGGGCGGAGTACTTCGGCGCGGTGCCACACCAGGAGTCGCAGCCGGCCTCGAGGGCCCCAGATGAGCGGCCTCACGCAGTTGCGGGCAGCGAGGTTGCCCGAAAGGGAAAGGAGCTGGCTCTCAAACGAACGCTGATGAACGCCAGCGATGGCGCAAACTGGCCCGCTCGAACCCAGCGCAGCGGGGAACTGCTGCCCCGCGGAGGAGCCGATGAGGCGAGCGACGCACACGCCGGCGACCGGGGGCCCGTCCGGGCCGGCGAGGGCGCGGCGATGCGCCTGACGCTGCGCCAGGTGCGCAAGGTCGTGAACGGCGAGGTCCACCTGCACGGGATCGACCTCGAGCTCGAGCCTGGCTCTTTCAGCGTCCTCCTGGGCCCCACGCAGGCCGGCAAGACGTCACTCCTGCGGTTGATGGCAGGCCTCGACCACGCGACCTCGGGGGCCATCCTCGAGGACGGCGTCGACGTCACGCGGGTCGACGTGCGCAGGCGCAACGTGGCGATGGTCTACCAGGAGTTCGTGAACTATCCGTCGTTCACGGTCTACGACAACATCGCCGCGCCGCTGCGCGTCGCCAAGCGGCTGCCGCGGGCGGAGGTCGACGCCAGGGTCAGGGCGACCGCGGAGACGCTGCGGATCGATCGGCTCCTGGATCGCCTCCCGGCGGAGCTGTCCGGGGGGCAGCAGCAGCGCGTGGCCCTGGCGCGGGCGCTCGTGAAGGACGCGCGCCTGCTGCTCCTCGACGAGCCGCTCTTGAACCTCGACTACAAGCTGCGCGAGGAGATGCGCAGCGAGCTGCGCCAGCTCTTCGGACACGGCCGCACCACCGTCGTGTACGCCACGACCGAGCCGGCGGAGGGCTTGCTCTTCGGCGGTCGGACGGGCGTGCTCGACGCGGGGCGCCTCCTGCAGTACGGGCCCGGCATCGAGGTGTATCACCGGCCCGCGACGACGAGGGTGAGCGAGGTCTTCAGCGATCCACCCATCAACCTCGTGCCCGCCCGCATCGGCGTCGACGGCTGCCGCCTCTCGTCCGACGTGATCTTTCCGCTCGGGGAGCACATGCGCTCGCTCTCCCCCGGCGACTACCGCGTCGGGTTGCGCGCGAACCAGCTCGAGGTGGCCGGCCGCGCCGGCGACGCGGGGGTGGTCCGCGCCACGGTCGAGCTGGCGGAGATCAACGGCTCCGAGACCTACGTCCATGCGCGCCACCAGGACTTCACGGTCATCGCGCAGCTCGAGGGCGTGCACGAGTTCGCCCTCGGCGCCCCGGTCAACCTGCGCTTCGACGCGAACCGGCTCTTCGTCTTCGACGGCGCGGGCCGCCTCGCCGCTGCGCCGAACCGGCACGCCGGCGGAGGGGCGAGCTGATGGCGCGCATCGAGTGCCAGGGCCTCGCCCACAGCTACCGGGGGTCCCCGTCCGCGCCGGAGGACTGGGCGCTGCACGCCACCGATCTCGAGTGGAAGGACGGCGGCGCCTACGCGCTGCTGGGGCCGTCCGGTTCCGGCAAGACCACGCTCCTCAACCTCATCTCGGGGCTCGTGCGACCGAGTCGCGGCCGGATCCTGTTCGACGGGAAGGACGTCACCGGGCTCTCCACTGCGCAGCGCAACATCGCCCAGGTGTTCCAGTTCCCGGTCGTCTACGACACGATGACGGTCTTCGACAACCTCGCCTTCCCGTTGCGCAATCGCGGCGTCGGCGAGCGGGAGGTGAAGGCGCGCGTCCACGAGGTCGCGGAGCTGCTCGACCTCGCGGGCGACCTCCGGCGGCGCGCCGCCGGGCTCTCGGCCGACGCGAAGCAGAAGATCTCGCTCGGCCGGGGGCTGGTCCGCAGCGACGTGGCGGCGATCCTGTTCGACGAGCCGCTGACAGTCATCGACCCCCACGTCAAGTGGATGCTGCGCCTCAAGCTGAAGCAGATCCACCTCGAGTTCAAGCTCACCCTCATCTACGTGACGCACGACCAGGCCGAGGCGCTGACCTTCGCCGAGCGCGTGGTGGTGCTGTCGGAGGGGCGGGTCTTGCAGGTCGGCAGCCCCACCGACCTGTTCGAGCACCCCGCGCACACCTTCGTCGGCCACTTCATCGGCAGCCCCGGCATGAACCTCCTGCCCTGCCAGCTCGGACCGGATGGCGTGCGCGTCGACGGGCACGCGTTCCGCGTCGACCCCGCCAGGCTGGAGCGGGCGCGGCGCGCCGGCGGCGAGCTGGTCCTCGGGATCCGCCCCGAGTTCGTCCGCTGCCAGGCCCGCGCCTCGGCCGACGCGCAGGCCGCCGAGATCACCTCCGTGGAGGACCTGGGCAAGTACGTGATCGCCACCGCGCGCCTGGGAAGCCACCTGGTCAAGGCGAAGCTCAAGGAGGGCGCGGAGATCGCCCCCGGGCCGGGCTGGGTCGTCTTCCCGCCGGAGTGGACGCTGCTCTACGCGGGCGGCACCGCCCTGGACTGAGAGGAAGGTGACGTGCAGAAGCCTTTCGACAACCGCGCCTGGCTGATGGTGCTGCCGGTCTTCGCGCTCGTCGCGTTCAACGCCATCATCCCGCTCATGACGGTGGTGAACTACTCGGTCCAGGACGTGTTCGACCCGACCCACCGCTCGTTCGTCGGGGCCGGCTGGTACCGCGAGATGCTGCACAGCACGCGCCTCCAGAACGCCCTCGGCCGCCAGTTCGTCTTCTCGGCGCTGGTGCTCCTCATCGAGCTCCCCCTGGGCCTGGCCATCGCGCTCCTGATGCCGAGGAAGGGCGGCTGGGCGACCTCCGTCACGATGGTCCTCATCGCGCTGCCCCTCCTCATCCCCTGGAACGTGATCGGCACGATCTGGGTGGTATTCCTGCGGCCCGACATCGGCCTGCTGGGGCACTTCATCGACCACACCCTCGGGATCCGGTTCGACTACCCGACCGTGCCCATCGAGGCCTGGCTCTCGGTGATGCTGATGGAGGTGTGGCACTGGACGCCGCTCGTCGCGCTGCTCGCCTACGCCGGCCTGCGCGCGATCCCCAACGCCTACTACCAGGCGGCGCACATCGACGGCGCCTCCGGCTGGGCGGTGTTCCGCCACGTCGAGCTGCCCAAGCTGCGCGGCGTCCTCACCATCGCGGTGCTCCTGCGCTTCATGGACAGCTTCCTCATCTACACCGAACCGTTCGTGCTCACGGGCGGTGGACCCGGCGAGTCGACCACCTTCCTCTCCATCTACCTGGTGAAGATCGCGGTCGGCGAGTTCGACGTCGGCCGTGCCGGCGCCTTCTCCATCATCTACTTCCTCATCGTGCTCGCCCTCAGCTACGCGTTTTACCAGGCGCTGCAGCGCGTCGGGACGGGGGAGGTCCGCTGATGCCACGCGCGCGCGCGGCGGTGCTGATCGCCTATCTGGCGCTCCTGCTGCTGCCCATCTACTGGATGCTCAACATGTCGTTGCGGGACAACAACGACATCATGTCGCAGCTCGCCTTCGTCCCGGTCCGCCCGACGCTCGCCAACTACGTCCAGATCGTCACCGACCCCTCGTGGTACTGGGGCTACGTCAACTCGTTCGCCTACGTCAGCATCAACACCGTCATCACGCTCGCGGTGGCGTTGCCGGCCGCCTACGCGTTCTCGCGCTACCGCTTCCTCGGCGACAAGCAGCTCTTCTTCTGGCTCTTGACCAACCGCATGGCCCCGGCGGCGGTCTTCCTCCTGCCGGTGTTCCAGCTGTACTCGGCGCTGGGGCTCATCGATCACTACATCGCGGTGGCGCTCGCCCACACCCTCTTCAACGTCCCGCTCGCCGTGTGGATCCTGGAGGGCTTCATGTCGGGCGTGCCGCTCGAGATCGACGAGACCGCGCGCATCGACGGCTACTCGACCGCCCGCTTCTTCGTGACGGTGTTCATCCCCCTCATCCGCGCGGGCGTGGGGGTGACCGCGTTCTTCTGCTTCATGTTCTCCTGGGTGGAGCTCCTCTTCGCCCGCACGCTGACCATCACCGAGGCGAAGCCCATCGCGGCGGTCATGACCCGCACCGTGAGCGCCTCCGGGCTGGACTGGGGGCTCCTGGCGGCCGCCGGCATCCTCACCATCGTGCCCGGCGGCCTCGTCATCTACTTCGTGCGCAACTACATCGCCAAGGGCTTCGCCCTCGGCCGCGTGTGACGGGAGGCGGGGACCATGCCCCTCGTGGACTGGATGGTCTGGACGGTGCCCACCGCCATCTTCTTCGCGGTGATCGGGGCCGTCATCGTGGCGATGACCGTCTGGCAGGCCCTGGCCCCGAGCCCGGAGCGGCGAGGGTTCCTGCCCATCCCGACCACGCCCGGCGATCGGCTCTTCATCGGGCTCCTCGTGACGGCCTACTTCCAGCTGGCCTGGCTGGGCTTCACGCACGCGAGCCTGTGGATCTCGCTCGTCGTCTCGCTCGTCTGGATGGGGGTGGTCATGCGCTGGGGTTAGGGCGCGCGCCGAGCACAGGGTTGGCGTCGTCGGTCCATGGCCCTCGCACCGACGGCGCGCGCCGGGACACCGGCTCGGACGCGAGGGCCGGAGCGTGGAGAGAGCATGCGCGGCACGTGGAGCGGGAAGCGAGGGTGGCGCTTGGTACTGGGTTGCACGGTCGGGTGGATGGCGGTGGCCGCCTCGACCCCGGCGCTGGCGGACGAGGCGGCGGCGAAGAAGTGGATCGACAGCGAGTTCCAGCCGTCGGCCCTGAGCAAGGAGGACCAGCTCAAGGAGATGCAGTGGTTCATCAAGGCGGCGGCCCCGTACAAGGGCCAGACCATCAAGGTGGTCTCCGAGACGATCCCCACCCACGCCTACGAGTCGAAGACGCTGACCAAGGCGTTCGAGGAGATCACCGGCATCCGGGTGGTCCACGACACCATCCAGGAGGGCGACGTCGTCGAGAAGCTGCAGACGCAGGTGCAGACCGGGCGGCCCATCTACGACGCCTACATCAACGACGACGACTTCATCGGCTTCCACGCCCGGTACCCGTACACGATCAACCTCTCCAAGTGGATGAAGGAGGACGGGAAGGACGTCACCGACCCGTTCTTCGACCTGGACGACTTCCTCGGTCTGGCCGACGCGACGGGGCTCAAGGAGCGCGGCTTCGACGGCAGCCTGTGGCAATTGCCCGACCAATCCTTCATCAACGTGTACTGGTTCCGCGCGGACTGGTTCGACCGTCCCGAGCTCAAGGAGAAGTTCAAGGCCAAGTACGGCTACGACCTGGGCGTGCCGCTCAACTGGTCGGCGTACGAGGACATCGCCGAGTTCTTCAGCAACGACGTGAAGCAGATCGACGGCAAGGCCGTCTTCGGCCACATGGACTATGGCAAGAAGGCGCCCGACCTCGGCTGGCGGTTCACCGACGACTGGCTCGGGATGGCCGGCGAGGGCGACGTGGGGATCCCCAACGGCTACCCCGTGGACGAGTGGGGCATCCGCATGGAGGGCTGCCGCCCGGTCGGCGCCAGCGTGAGCCGCGGCGGCGACGTGAACGGCCCGGCCGCCCAGTACGCGCTGCGGAAGTATCTCGAGTGGCTGCGCAAGTACGCGCCGCCCGGCGCGCTCGGCATGGACTTCTACCAGTCGCTCCCCAGCCTGGCCAGGGGCAACGTGGCCCAGCAGATCTTCTGGTACTCCGCGTTCACCGCGAACATGGTCGAGCCCAAGAGCAAGGGCAACAACACCGTGGACGCGAACGACAAGCCGCTCTGGCGCATGGCGCCCACCCCGCACGGACCGTACTGGAAGGCGGGCATGAAGGCCGGCTACCGGGACGAGGGCTCCTGGACGCTGCTCAAGAACGTGCCCGTCAAGAACACCAAGGCCGCCTGGCTCTACGCGCAGTTCGTGACGTCCAAGACCGTCGACCTCAAGAAGTCGCACGTAGGGCTCACCTTCATCCGCAAGAGCACCGTCACGCACAAGTCGTTCGACGATCCCCAGGGTGACAAGTGGGGCGGTCTCATCCAGTTCTTCCGCGGCCCGGGCATCAAGTACTGGACCCCGACCGGCCTCAACGTCCCCGACTACGCCAAGCTCGCCCAGCTCTGGTGGCAGAACATCGGCGAGGCGGTCGCGGGCGAGGTCACGCCGGAGCAGGCGCTCGACAACCTGGCCAAGGCGCAGGACGAGGTCATGGACCGCATCGGGCGCTCCGGCCTGCAGGGCGAGTGCGGCCCGAAGCTCAACCCGGAGAGCGATCCGAAGGTCTGGATGAGCAAGGGCACCGCGCCCTGGCCCAAGCTCGCCAACGAGAAGGTGCCGGGGAAGACCATGCCGTACAAAGAGATCATGCAGCAGATGCTGGACGGCAAGCTGGCGCTCTAGCCGCCGGCTGCGCAGCGTCGCTCGTACTGCTCCGCACGAGAGGTGAGGCGGTTCACAAACGGTGTTCCGCGGTACTTCGCGGGGAAGGCTCCAGGCCTACCGGGAAAGGCGCAAGGCCTGGGCCCTCCCGCGGTGCCCGACGGGAGAGGCAGAGTCGACCCGTCGCTCCACCGACCCACGCCCGAGCAGCGCCCAACGAGCGCGGTCCGGCGGCGCTCCGGTGCGACGAACTGCGCGCGGACGCTGTTGTGGAACTCGCTAGGTCGTCGGGAATGGCGCATGGATGGCAGAGCGTCCGACCCCTCCGCGAAGGTGAGTCATGATCAGTTCAACTGGTTCGGCTCCACTTGGAAAGGGAACGGTCCCCTCGCCCAGTAACGAGAAAAGCCCCCGGAATCCGGAGGCTTCTCTCGTAAACAACCGCTGATCTGGAGCGGGAAAAGGGATTTGAACCAATTGATGGCTGATTCGTGACCTGGCGCGGGAGCGCTGTTTTCCCAGTCTACTCGCGCCTCTCCGCCGGTCCGCCGTTCCGTATCATTCCGGCTAGGTCCGGTCGGTTCAGGCCCACTCCAGCACGAGAATGGCGCCAGGATGGCAAAGAACGGATCCGCCTTCCTCCGTTTGTCGTGCCTGTCCCCTCTGTCGAACACGGATTCGCATCATCTCACGTGGTTCGATATTTTCGGGACGAACACCGTATCCGCCGAGGCGGCAGCGGCTCAAGGCCTTCCCGCAGGATGCACTTCTCGGTAGACACAGGTCGTGCCGGACCGGCGTGTGGCGCACGTGCGAGAGCGGCCTCGTCTCGGGATCGATCGCGTACGCCCCCGAACCGCTCGATCCCGCTGCGAGCGGCAACCTCCTCATCTGTTGCTCGAGGCCGAGGGACGACCTGGTCATCGATCTGTGACGCTCTCGGATCCGGCCTCGGCGGCGTCAGCGGCAGCCGACGAGGCGCGCGATGTTGCTCGACGCGGCGGTGAGCTGGCTCGCCTGGGAGGCCAGGATCACCTTGCCGCTCCGCGCGTTCGCCATGTGGATGAACGACGTAACGGCGGAGCAGACCTGGAGCGTGTCCCCGGCCGCGAGGCTCGCCGCGGCGCTCGTCAGCTTTGCGGTGAGTTCCTTCGGGATCGCGAGGGTCTTGCCGAACGCGACGAGGTCGTCGAGCAGCGCGGGGGTGCTCCGGGTCGTCCACAGGACCGCGTGCTCCTCGCCGGAGGCGGCCGCGGCGCTGCCGACGATGTCGCCGGCGGCGTTGATGTCGAACGCGTTCGCCCACCTGCCGCCGAGCGTCCCGAGGTCGGTCATCACCCCGTCTCGCCAGAGGAAGGCATGGTTGTCGTCCGCATCGCCGCCCGTGCTGCTCCAGCCGATGACCTGCCCGTCCGCAATGGCGTAGGCGCCGGAGAACCGGCCACCGAGCGTTCCCAGGTCGCGCATCCCCACGCCGGCCTCCCAGATGAAGGCGTGCGAGTCGCCCGTTGCCGTCTCGCTGGAGCCGACGACCCGGCCCGCGACATCGACGGCGCTCGCGCCGGCGTGGCTGCCGCCGAGCGTTCCGAGGTCGATCGCCGTCCCGTCCTG
>DASTGH010000513.1:0-30908 GCA_035719345.1 Anaeromyxobacteraceae bacterium | reverse complement strand
GCCCAGGCGCGCCGGCTCGGCGACGACGCCGAGGCGGGGCTCCGCGCCGCGGAGCGGGATCTGCTCGGGGCGGTGGAGGAGGATCCGTCGGACGTGGAGGCGCGCCTCGCGCTCGCCGGGTTCGAGCTCGATCGCGGCGCGCCCGACAAGGCGGCGGCGGCGCTCGCGCCGGTGGCGGCCGCGGCTGCCTCCGATCCGCGCGTCGTCGACGCGCAGGCGCGGGCCATGGCGGCCCAGGGACGGGTCCTCGACGCGATGAACCTGATCGACGCCGCCCTGGGGCGCGCTCCCGGCGACGCCCGGCTGCTCACCGCCAAGGGGCTGGTGCTGGCGCAGAGCGGCAAGCGCGCGGAGGCGGAGAAGCTGTGGGCGGACGCGGCCGCGCGCGACCCGCGCGGCTGGGAGCCGCACCTCCTGCTCGGGCGCGCCGCGCTGGCGCGCGGGGACGTGGAGGCCGCCGCCAGGCCCATCCAGCTGGCGGTGGAGCGGGCGCCGGCCGAGGCCGAGGCGGTGGTCGGCTCGGCCGACCTCCTCCTCGCCCGCAAGGATCTCCCCGCCGCCGAGGCCGGGTACCGCCGGGCGCTGTCGCTCGATCCGGCGGAGGCGCGGGCGCTCGTCGGGCTCTCCCGCGTCGCGCTGGCGCGCGGCGACTCCGCATCGGCGCGCGCCTCGCTCGAGCGCGCGCTGCGCCTCGACTCCGGGCTGGGCCAGGCGCAGGCGCTGCTCGGGGAGCTGGCCTGGAAGGCGGGCGACCTCCCCGGTGCCCGCAAGGCGCTGGCGGCTGCGGTGGCGCTCGACCCGTCCGACGCCTGGGCGCGGGCCCGGCTGGGCGCGGTCGAGCTCGACCAGCGCGAGATCGATGCCGCCATCACCGACCTCCTCGCCGCCAGCAACATGGAGATGGGCTCGGCCGAGATCCGGGTGTGGCTGGGGCGGGCGCTCCTCGCCAAGAACGACCTGCCGCCGGCGGCGGAGCAGCTCCGCAAGGCGGTCGAGCTCGACCCGGGGAACGGCCGCAACCACCTGCTGCTCGGCCAGGTGCTGGAGCGGCAGAACGCGCTGGCCGAGGCGGCCGAGTCCTACCGCACCGCGCAGGCGCGCGCGCCCGACCTCGTGGAGGCGTGGGAGGCGATGGCCTCGCTGCTCGCCTCCCAGAACCGGTGCGCGGACGCGCTGAAGCAGCTCGAGCGCGCGGTGGCGCTGGCGCCCAGGGAGCAGCGCCTGCGCGTGGCGCAGGGCGACTGCGAGATGCGGCTCGGCCGCCCCGAGGCCGCCATCGCGCTGTACCGCCGCGCGCTGGACGCGGACCCCAGGCAGCGCGGGCTCGCCTTCAAGATCGGCCGCGCCGCGCACGAGGCGAGCGGGATGAAGGACGCGCTCCCCTGGTACGAGCGCGCCGCGCGCGAGGAGCCGCCCGAGCCGATGGCCTGGTACTACCTCGGCTTCGCGTACAAGGACCGCAACCAGCGCGCGCGGGCGGTCGAGGCGTTCAAGACCTACCTCGCGAAGAAGCCGGACGCGGACGACCGCACCGACATCGAGCGGGAGATCGAGGACCTGGGGGGGCGGGTGAGGTAGGGCGGCTCTCGACCGCGTCCTCGTCCCGGTACCTGACCCCGTCCCCGTTCCCCGTCCCGCCCCTCACCCCGTCCCTCTCCCCGCGTCGCGGGGAGAGGGGGTCTGGTGGCGACCGTCGACCTACACCCGTCGCGGGCCCCTCGCTGGCCCCGCGCCACCTTTGCCCTTGACCCTCCGGACCATCTGCTTTAGAGATGCTCCGCAATGCGGAATAATCCATCACGCGGAAAGTCTGCGACGCCGCTCGACGCCGACGTGCGCCACATGCGCGCGCTCCTCGTCGACTTCTCCCGCCGCGCCTCGCTGCGCGACCCGCTCGCCGCCATGTGCGAGGAGGCGCAGCTCACCCCGCCCCAGATCCACGCCGTCATGTGGCTGGGGCAGGACGGCCCGCTCACCATGGGCGAGCTGGCGACGCGCCTCGGCGTGACCGAGAAGACCATCACCGGCCTCGTCGACCGGCTGGAGACCGCCGGCTACCTCGTCCGCGAGCGCGACGCCGCCGATCGGCGGGTGGTGCGCGCCCGCCTCACCGAGCACGGGCAGGCCGCGCGCGCCGAGATCGACCGCCACGTGGACGCGAAGCTCGGGGCGCTGCTCGGGCTCCTCGACGCTGCCGACCGCAGGGACCTGTTCCGCATCCTGGAGAAGATCGCCGCCCTCCCCGCCGCCCCCGCGGCGCCGCACGTGAGGAAGCCATGAAGACCCGCATCGCCCTCGTCCTGGCCGCCGCCGCGCTGGTCGCGATCGTGGCCGTCCGCGTCGCCGCCGTGCGCCGGGCCGCCGTGAAGCCGCCGGAGCGCGCCGAGGAGGCGGCCCTCGTCACCAGCGCCCGCGTGGCGCGCGCCGACCTCCCGGAGCGGATCGCCCTCACCGGCTCGGTGCGGCCGCGCAACGAGGTGGAGATCCAGCCCAAGGTCGCCGCCCGCGTCGAGGCGGTGCACGCCGAGGTGGGGGACCGCGTGAGGAAGGGCCAGCTCCTCGCCACGCTCGAGCACGAGGACCTCGCCTGGCAGGCCCGGCAGGCGGACGCCGCCGTGGCGATCGCCCGCGCCGGCCTCGACGGCGCGAAGCTCGACTTCGAGCGCACGCGCACGCTGTCCGAGGGCGGCGCCGCCTCCCCGGCGCAGCTCGACGCCATGCGTGTCAAGCTCGACCTGGGCCGGGCGCAGCTGGCGCAGGCCGAGGCCAGCGCCGGGCTCGCCCACCAGCGGCTGGAGGACGCGCGCCTGGTCTCGCCCATCGCCGGGACGGTGACGCGCCGTCCGGTGAACGTGGGCGCGCAGGTCACCACCAGCACCTCGCTCTTCACCGTCCAGGACGTCGCGGCGCTGAAGCTGGAGACGAGCGTCGAGGCGGCCGCGTTCGCGCGGCTCGCGCCGGGGCAGGCCGCCGAGGTCGCGGTGGACGCGCGCCCGGGCGAGGTCTTCCGCGGATCGGTCCGCCTCCTCTCGCCCGCGCTCGACCCGCAGACCCGCCGCGCGGCGGTCGAGCTCGAGATCGAGAACCCGCAGGGCCGGCTCCTGCCCCACATGTTCGCCCACGCCGAGGTGGTGGTGAGCACGGTGCGCGGTGGACTGGTGGTGCCGCGCGAGGCGCTGCTCGACGCCGCCGGCGGGCCCATCGCCTTCCGCCTGAGGGATGGCCGCGCCGAGCGCGTCCAGCCCCGCCTCGGCCCCGGCGACGCCGCCCGCGTCGTCGTCCTCTCCGGGCTGGCCCAGGGCGACGAGGTGGCGACGAGCGGCCTGGCCGCGCTCTCCGACGGCGCGAAGGTGACGGTCGCGCCCCGCCTGCGCGAGGCGAGCGCCGCGCGCTAGCGCCGCCCGCCCCGGGAGCCCGCCATGTTCCTCTCCGAGATCAGCATCCGCCGTCCGGTGTTCACGGTCATGGTGACCGTGGCGCTCATGACGCTCGGCATCCTCGGCGCCCGCTCCATCGGCGTCGACCTCTTTCCGGACGTCTCCTTCCCGGTCGTCACCGTGACCACCACCTACCCCGGCGCAGGCCCGGAGGAGGTGGAGCAGCTCGTCACCAAGCCGGTGGAGGAGCAGGTCTCCTCCGTGAACGGGGTGGACGAGGTGCGCAGCTGGTCGCGCGACTCCGTCTCCACCGTCCTCGTCCAGTTCAAGCTCGGCGTCGACGTGAAGACCGCCGCCAACGACGTGCGGGACCGCGTCGCCGGGATCCGGGGCAAGCTGCCCCGCGACATCGACGACCCCGTCATCCAGCGGGTCGACCCCACCGCGCAGCCCATCCTCACCTACGCCGTCGCCTCCTCGCGCGACGCCGCCGAGACGCGGCGCATCGCCGAGGACGTGGTGAAGCCCCGGCTCGAGGCCATCGACGGCGTGGCTGCCGTCACCGTGAACGGCGGCCTGGAGCGCGAGGTCCACGTCTACGCCGATCGCGCGCGGCTCGAGGCGCTGGGCATGTCGCTCGCCTCGCTCTCCCAGGCGCTCTCCGCCGACGGCTTCGACGTGCCGGCCGGCCGCGTCTCCGCCGGGGCCGCCGAGCTCAACGTGAAGACGCTGGGTCGCTACCGGAGCCTGGACGAGCTGCGCCGGGTGGTGGTGGCGTCGCTCCCCTCCGGCGCGCAGGTGCGGCTCGACGAGGTGGCGCGCGTCGAGGACGGCTGGAAGGAGGTCCGGGTCCGGACGCGGCTCGACGGCAAGGACGCCGTCTCGCTCCAGATCCAGAAGCAGGGCGGGACGAACACGGTGGCCATCGCCGACCAGGTCTACCGGGTGGTGGCCGATCTCGAGCGCACGTTGCCCGCCGACGTGAAGCTCACGAAGGCGATCGATCAGTCGACCTACATCCGCCAGAACGTGGGGTCGGTGACCGAGGCCATCGTCTTCGGCGGGGCGATGGCCATCCTCGTCATCTTCCTCTTCATGCTCGACTGGCGCTCGACGCTCATCTCGGCGCTGGCGCTGCCCACCTCGGTGGTCACCACCTTCCTCGCCATGTGGTGGCTGGGCTTCACCTTCAACATGATGTCGCTCATGGCGCTGTCGCTCGCCATCGGGCTCCTCATCGACGACGCGGTGGTGGTCCGGGAGAACATCTACCGCCACATGGAGCGCGGTGAGGACCCCATCACCGCCGCCCGCCGCGGCACGGCCGAGATCGGCCTGGCCGTCATGGCGACGACCTTCACCATCGTGGCGGTGTTCGTGCCGGTCGCCTTCATGGGCGGCATCGTCGGCCAGTTCTTCCGGCAGTTCGGCCTGACCGTCACCGCCGCGGTGCTGGTCTCGCTCTTCATCTCCTTCACGCTCGACCCCATGATGTCGGCGCGGGTGGTGAAGCCCATCGCGCCCGGGCACCACCAGCGGCTGCGCCAGGGGCGGCTCACCGGCCCCATCGCCCGCTCCTTCGACGCGCTCGACGCCCGCTACCGCTCGCTCCTCGCCTGGGCGCTCGGGCACAAGAAGACGGTGGCGCTGGCGTCGGCGGCGCTCTTCGTCGGCTCGCTGGCGCTCACCCCGCTCATGGGCAAGGAGTTCATGACGCCGGAGGATCGCGGCGAGTTCCGCGTGCTGCTGGAGATGCCGGCGGGCACGTCCTTCGACGAGATGGACCGGGTCACCGCACGCGCCGAGGAGCTCATCCGCGGCAACGGCGAGGTGCGCGCCCTCTTCACCACCGTCGGGCCGGGGGAGGAGGCCAACAAGGCGAGCATCCGGGTCTACACCACGCCGAAGCGGCAGCGGAAGACGTCGCAGTGGCAGATCCAGGACGACCTGCGCCGCCGCCTCGCCGCCGTGCCGGCGCTCAAGACGACGCTCGCCGACGTGAGCTTCATCGAGGGCGCTGGCACGGAGCTGCCCGTCACGCTCTACGTCCGCGGCGACGACTACCGCCAGCTGCAGGACACGGCCCGCGCCGTGCTCGCCGTGGTGAAGGACGTGCGCGGCGTGAAGGACGCCGACCTCTCCTTCCGGCCGGGGCGGCCGGAGGCGAACCTCCGCGTCGACCGGCCGCGCGCCGCCGACCTGGGCGTCTCGGTGGCGGCAGTGGGGCAGACGGCGCGCCTCGCGCTGGAGGGCGAGATCGTGTCCAAGTACCGGCAGGGCGACCGCGACTGGGACGTGCGGCTGCAGCTCGCCCCCGAGGACCGCGCCCGGCTGGCCACGCTCTCCGACCTCGTCCTGCCGCAGACCGGGCGGCGCCTGGGCGCGAGCGGGCCGGCGGGCCGGCTGGTGCGCGTCTCCGACGTCGCCGACGCGCAGACGGGCTCCGGCCCGGCCACCATCGAGCGCATGAACCGCCAGCGGCAGATCATCGTCAGCGCGAACCTCGAGAACCGCGCGCTCGGCGATGCCGTCGCCGACATCCAGGCCGGGCTGGCGAAGCTGGCGAAGCCGGCCGGGACGTCGTTCGTCTTCGGCGGCCAGACGCAGCGCATGCAGGAGACCTTCTCCAACATGGCGCTGGCGCTGCTGGTGGCGGTCGTCTTCATCTACTTCGTGCTCGCCTCGCAGTTCGAGAGCTTCGTGCACCCGTTCACCATCATGGCGGCGCTGCCGCTGGCGCTGGTGGGGGCGCTGCTCCTGCTCTTCCTCACCGGGAACCCCATCGGCATGCCGGCCATGATCGGCGTCATCCTGCTCATGGGGCTCGTCACGAAGAACGCCATCCTGCTCGTCGACCTCACGAACGAGCTGCGCGCCCGCGGCAAGGGGATGGTGGAGGCGCTGCTCGAGGCCGGCCCGACGCGGCTCCGCCCCATCCTCATGACCTCGGCGGCGATGGTGCTCGGCATGCTGCCCACGGCCGTGACCAGCGCCGAGGGCTCCGAGTTCCGCGCGCCCATGGCCATCGCCGTCATCGGCGGGGTGGTGACCTCCACCTTGCTCACGCTGGTCGTGGTCCCGGTCGTTTATACCTGGGCCGACCGCTTCACCCTGAAGAGGAAGTCGGCAGCGACGTACGACCCATTCCGCGAGCACGCCCGCGCGGCGGCCGGCAACGAGGCCGAGCCCGCCCGCGCGCACGCGGCCCGCCGGGAGGAAGGATGACGACGTTCGGCATCGCGGTGGCCCTGGTCCTGGCGCAGACGGCGCCGGCGCAGGGCGCCCCCGCCGCGCCCGCGCAGGGCGCGAGCACGCTCACCATCGAGACCGCGCTCGACCAGGCGCTGGCGAGGAACTACGACCTCCAGTCGGCGCGCGCGCGCATGGACCAGGCGCGCGAGCTGAGCTGGAAGGCGTGGTCGGGCACGCTCCCGCAGATCGTGGCGAGCGGCAGCCTCACGCACAACGACTTCGGGACCTCGACGCTCCAGGAGTTCCTCCCGCTCCCGGCAGGCTCACCGCCGATCGTCCTCCAGAGCCAGAACCAGCGCGCGGCGCAGATCCAGGCGACCGTGCCGCTCATCGCGCCGCAGGCCTGGTTCGCCATCTCCGCGGCGAACGCCGGCGAGCGCGCCAACGCCGAGGTCCTGGAGAACGTGCGGCGCGACGTGCTCTTCGGGACGGCGCAGGCCTACTACGGCGCCGCCACCGTCAAGCAGGTGGTGGCGGTGCAGGAGCGGCAGCTCGCCATCTCGCTCGACCGCGAGAAGGACGCGCGCATCCGCTTCCAGGCAGGCACGACGCCGAAGGTCTCGCTGCTCCGCGCCGAGATCGACCGCGCCCGGGCCGAGCAGGACCTGAAGCGCGCGCAGAACTCCTACGTGAGCGCGAAGGAGGCGCTGGCGGCCCTCATCGACCGGCCCAAGGCCGACTTCGAGGTCGAGGTGCCGCCCTCGCCGCGCGTCCCGGGGGATCCGGACTCGCTGGAGACGGTGGCACTCACGGAGCGCCCCGATCTCCGGGCGGCGCAGGAGCAGATCACGGCCGAGCGCCGGACGCGCGATTCGGTGCTGGCGCGCTACGCGCCCGTGGTCGCGGCGTTCGCCCGGTGGCAGTACTCGAACGCCACGGGCTTCAGCGGAAGCGCCACCACCTGGGCGGTCGGGCTCCAGGCGACGTGGACGATCCTGGACGGCCTGCTGCGCGAGTCCGACCTGCGCACCAGCGACGCCCAGATCCGCGAGGCCGAGTCGAACCGCAGCGGGCTCGAGGTCCGCGCCCGCACCGAGGTGCGCCAGGCGAGGCTCGACCTCGACAGCGCGGTGGCGAACCGGGAGAAGGCGAAGGAGCAGGCCGATCTGGCGCGCGAGAACCAGCGGCTCGTCAACGTGAACTTCCGCGCCGGCGCCGGGACCTACCTCGAGGTCTCCGACGCGAACACCGCGCTCCTGCAGGCCGAGCTGTCGCTCGTCTCGGAGGCGCTCGCCGCCGACCTCGCCGCGCTGCGGCTCATGAGGGCGGCGGGCGTGTTCAACGAGCGCTGGAAGAAGGGATGACAGGCGCGGTCGGAGGGCCCGCGCGCGGGCCCCCCGACCTCCCCCTTCTTGCGCCTGACGCCACGAAGGGGAGCACCCGGCGTGCCAGCGGCGCGGCGGCGCGCGGGGGCGGTGTCGAGCCCGCCCCCCGCCATCCGCCCCGCCCGAGTCGAGGCCCTCGGCGGGTGAAGCGTCGGGGGGCGCCCGCGCTCGGAGGCGGGGCGGCGCTCCACGTCCGGCCGCCCGCACTGCGGGCGCGCCCTCGCTGCCGCGCGAGCGTGCGGCCCCTACCGCATCGCCACGGCGCATCCGGAGCCGACGGCCAGCGGCAGCTCGACGGCGAACACCGCCCCGCCCTCCGGCCCGCTCCACGCCTCGATGCGCCCGCCGTGCAGCTCGGTGAGCGCGCGGGCGAGGGCCAGGCCGAGGCCCGCGCCCTTGCCGCGCGCGCCGCGCATCCGGCGCCGGCGGTCGAAGACGTGGGGCAGCTCGCCGGCCGGGATGCCCGGGCCGGCGTCGTGGACCTCGAAGCGGACCGCCCCCTCGCGCAGCGAGACCGAGAGCGCCACGGCCGCGCCCCGGGGAGAGGCGTGCACCGCGTTGGCGAGGAGGTTCTCCAGCACCTGCACGGCGCGCCCGCGGTCGCAGTCGGCGATCGGCGCCGGGGCGACCGCGCGCAGCTCCAGCCGGACGCCGGCGCGGTCCGCCGCCGGGCGCACCGCCTCGAGCGCGTCGGCGGCGAGCGCGGCCGCATCGCAGCGCTCGCGATCGAGCGCGAGCCGCCCCGCGTCCAGCGCCGCATCGTCGAGCAGGTCCTCCACCAGCCGCTCCATCCGGCTCGCCGCCGTCCCGATGGCCCGCAGCGCCTCGGCGTCCTTCGCGGCGGCGCGCGCCGCCAGCGCATCGGCGTGGAGCTGGACGGCGTTGAGCGGCGAGCGCAGGTCGTGCGCCACGGCCTCGAGCACCTCGTCGCGCTGCCGGGTGGCGCGCTCCGCCGCCGAGCGCAGCCCCTGCTCGGCCTCGAACAGGAACGCGCGCTCCAGCGCCTGGGCACAGGAGCCGGCCAGCGCCTGGAAGAGCGCGCGGTCCTCCGGGACGAAGCTGCGCGGCTCGGCGAACCCGAAGACGAGGACGCCGGCCGGCCGGCCGTCGACGACGAGCGGCAGCGCCGCGCATGCCCCCCGCGCTGCGGGGCCGCCCGTGGTCGCCGGGAGATCCGGGAACGCCGCGAGCTCGTCCGGCGTCTCGAGGAACAGCGCGTGGCCCTCGCGGTAGGCGCGGGCCGCCGGGAGGGCTGCCGAGGGGTCGAAACGCCGACGGTGCGGAGTCGCATCGCCCTGGCGCCCGCGCCAGGCGACGACCTCGAGCGCGTCCGGGCCGGCATGCCAGGCGACCGCCGCCTCGGCCGCGCCGAACGGCGCCGTCTCGTCGAGCACCGCCTGCGCCGCCTCCGCCGCCGTCCGGGAAGCCGAGAGCGCCGCGGTCACCGCCTGCAGGCGCCGCAGGCGGTCCGCCGTGCGTGTGGCGCGCTGGCGTTCCGTCTGCTCGCGGCGATGGAGGACGCGCACTGCCCCGAGGAGCGCCGCGACGAGCCCGGCCTCGATCGCGAACTCGAGGAGGTCTGCCCGGTCGTGCGCGCTCGCCACGACGAAGGAGAACCTCGGCTCCGCCAGGAAGTACGCGTACCCCAGCGTCGAGAGCACCCAGCAGGCGAGGGCAGGGCCGATGCCGCCGCCGAGCGCGGCCAGCGAGACGGCGATGAGCGAAGGCTGTGGCCCACCCAGGTCGATCCCGAGCGCCGCCGAGACCGAGAGGCCCACGGCCGCCAGGACGACCGACAGCAGGTACCACCGCACGCGCGCCACCCCCCGGTTGTAGCGCGTTCCCGCCCCGAAGTCCGGGGTCCGGAACCGGGTTTGGCGCTAGTTGCCCGCGGCCGCCCGCGGGCGGTCGTGTCCGTCGATGAAGCTCTGCAGCTGGTCGATGAGCCACTCCTTCTCCGCCAGCATGAGCCGGATGAGGTCGCGCATCGAGATGATGCCGACGACCTCGGCGCCCTCGACCACGAGCAGGTGGCGCGCGGCGTGGTCGCGCATGAGCGCGATGCACTCCGTGTCCGTGCTCCCCGTCGTGACGCGCGGCAGGTCGGTGCGCATGGCGCGGCCGATGGGCAGGTCGGGCGGGGCCGCATCCGCCAGCACGCGCGACACCAGATCCCGCTCCGTGACGATGCCGACCACACGGCCATCCTGGCGCACCGCCACCGAGCCGATCCGCTCCTCCGTCATGACGCGCGCCGCCTCGGCGCAGGGCGTCGCCGCGTCGAGCGCGACGAGCTCCCGGGTCACGTGGCTCTCGATCGTCGCCATGCTGGGCTCCTGGGAAGGGGGACCCATCATCGTACGGAGGGTCACGGCGCGGGCGCCACCGGACCGATGCGCTCGGATGGGTTCCGCCGGCGGGACGCGTTAAAGGGGACGGCCATGCGCCACGGGCCCTCCCTCCTCGCGCTCGCGCTCGCGGCGTGTGCCCTCGACCCGAACGACCCCAAGGCCCTCCGCAACCTGGGTGAGGAGTGCGTGAGCTGCCATCGGCCCGGCAAGAAGGCGGCAGACTGGCCATTCACGGCAGGTGGAACGACCTATGCCACCCCCGGCGACGCCGCCTCGCCCGGCGTGGGCGGAGTCGTGGTCACGCTCACGGACGCGCGCGGGAAGGTGGTGACGCTGCGCAGCAACCGAAGCGGAAACTTCTGGACCCACGAGCAGCTCGCCTTCCCCGTGGCCGTGGTCCTGCAGCGCGACGGCTCGGAGCAGCGGCGCACGGTGGCTTCCGGACCTTGCAAGGCGGGGACGTGCAACGGCTGCCACACCGTCCCGCCCCTGAACGGCGCCCCCGGCCGCCTGTGGGCTCCGCGGTGACGGGGCGGCCGGCCAAGGAGCACCGCGTTCTGGGGACCCCCCTCAGCCCGTACAAAAGCAAGAGTCCCTCGCGGGTTCCTTTGCTTGCACTCCGGGAGGGGCGTGGCCTTCGTACGGGCGTTCGCTGCCTCACCCCCTGACCGGAGGAGCCGTGTCCCAGGCGGCGTCCCACCGCTCGACCGAAGATGACGATGCGCCCTCCGCCCCGGCGGAGCCGCCGTCGCTGGCCGAGCCGCTCGCGCCCGAGGACCTGCGCCTGGCCGCGTTCGAGCACGAGCCCTCGGGCGCGGCGCTGCTCGCCGGCGATGCGCTCGCCGTCGCGGTGGCGAACGCCGCCTTCCGCGACGCCATGCCGAGGCCGGACCTCGATCCGGTGGGGCGGACGCTCGAGGAGATCTGGCCGTCGGAGGTCGGCCTCGAGCTGCGCGCGACGGTGGAGCGCGTCCGCTCGACCCGCCAGCCCGCGCGCTTCGAGCGCTTCGCGCAGGCCGGCGCCGACGGCCTCACGCGGCGCTTCACCTGGCACGCACGCCGCGTGACGCTCCGCGACGCCCCGGCGGTCGTCCTGTCGGTGTGGGAGACGACGGAGCTGGAGGACGCGCTCGCCCACGCCGAGCGGGCGCGCGAGCGCGCCGAGCTCCTCGCCTCGGTGGCGAACGACCTCAACGCCGGCGTGGGGCTCGACGCCGTCTTGCGCACGACGCTGACGCGGGCGGTGGCGCTGCTCGGGGCCGAGGACGGCTCGGTCTGGCTGGTGGACGGCCCCGGCGCGCTGCGCGGGGTCCTCGAGCTCGTGCCGCGCGGCCGCGTCGGGCAGGTGCAGCCCCTGGCGCAGCTCCCCGCAGCGGCCGCCGCGCTCCGGGACCGGGCGGCGCGGCTCGTGCGCGCCGCCGACGCGGCGCCGTTCGAGGCGGAGTGGATGCAGCGGTGGGGCACGGTGGCGCGGCTGGTCGTGCCCATCCTGGAGGAGGGGCGGGGCGCGGGCGTCCTCTACCTCAACTACGAGAGCGATCGCTTCCTGCCCCAGGGCGGCGACGTCGCGTTCGCGGAGGCGATCGCCGGTGGCTGCGCCCTGGCGCTGGGGCGGGCGCGCGCGTTCGAGGCGGAGCGTGCGGCCCGCGCGCGGGCCGAGGCGGCCGAGCAGGAGGCGCGGCGCGCGGAGCGGCTCCAGGAGAGGCTGGCCGCGGTGGTCGGCCACGACCTGCGCACGCCGCTGCAGGCGATCACGCTCGGGGTCGCGGTCCTGGAGCGGCGCGCGGCGCTTCCGGAGGCCGATCGGAAGACGCTGGCCCGCATCGCCGCCAGCGCCGTGAAGATGGAGCGGATCATCGGCGACCTCCTCGACTTCGCGCGGGTCCGGTCGGGCGCCGGTCTGCCGGTGGAGGCGGGCCCGGTGGCCCTCGACGAGGTGGTGCGGACCGCCGCGGACGAGCTGGCCGCCGCGCGCGGCCGGCCGGTGGCGCTCGAGGTCGCTGGCGACGCGTCGCTGCGGGGCGACGCGACGCGCCTCGCCCAGCTCGCCTCGAACCTGCTCGGGTTCGCCCTGCGCGAGACGCCGCCCGAGGGCGCGGTGCGCGCCGCCGTGCACGGCGAGGAGCACGAGGTGAAGCTCGTGGTCGAGGCGCTCGGGCTGCGGCTGCTTCCGGAGGACCTGCCCGCGCTGTTCGAGCCGTTCCAGCGCGCCCACGGCGACAGCCTCCACGGCAGCATCGGGCTCGGGCTCTTCATCGTGCGGGCGATCGCGGTGGCGCACGGCGCGCGGGTGGCGGTCTCGCCGTGCGGCGATCGCACGGCCTTCACGGTGGCGTTCCCGCGGCCCGGGAGCGCGCGCTAGCGCCGCCGCACGGCGACCAGCGCGTTCGGGATCTCCCAGGCCAGCCCGCCGCCGCGGTCCTCGGTCGTCCCCTCGAGCAGCCCGAGGCGCTCCACCTCGCGGCCGCCGGCGCGGACGAAGAGCTGCGCCTCGGGCCCGCCCTCGACGTACATGGCGCGCCGGAGGTCGACGGGAAGCGCCAGGAGCGCGTTGACGAGGTCGTGCACCGGCCAGGGCGAGCGCGCGTGCACGAACAGGATGCGCCCCGCCCCGTCGACGCCGACGGCGGCGGTGCTCCAGCGCTTCGGGTCGGCGGCCCACACGTTCCGGCGGTCGCAGGACACCATCCGGATCGACTGCACCAGGGAGCCGTAGGTGCCGAGTGCCGGCTCGAGCTCGCCGCAGGCGGCGTCGAGGATGCGCACCGGGGGCAGCTCGCCCGAGAGCGGATCGAACGCCAGCACCGCCTTGAAGCGGGTGCTCCGCCGCGGGTTGTTCTGGTGGACCCGCGTGCGCATGAGCCCGACGGCGGTGAGCCCGTCCGACTGGAACATGCCGGCGTTGATCCCGGCGACGGCGCCGGCGCCCACCGCCCAGGCGCGCACCGTGCGCGGGCGCGCGTCGCTCGCGGACGCGTTGACGAGCCGCAGCTCGAACTGGCGCGGGTCGATGCGCAGGATCCAGATCTTCCCGTCCCCCGGCGCAGGCGAGGGGCCGTCGAACGCGGCGAGCTCGAGGCCCTGCTCGAGCGCGGTGAAGGCCGGATCCGACGGTCGCGCCGCCGGCGGGGGCGCCTTCGCCTCGGGTGCCGCGCGGCCCGGAGCGGCGGGCGGACCGCCGGCCGAGAGGAGGAGCGCCGCCAGGGCGGGGGCGAGCCGGGTTCCCGACACGATCGGGAGTATACCGGCCCGGCGGGCGGCGCCGTGTCGCGGCAGGCGACCGCCCGGCCGCCTCCGGTCCTAGAGCGCGACGCCGAGCGTGAACATCGGCCCGTTGGCGCGGACGCCCTGCGCGTCGGGCTGCCCCGTGATCCCCTCGCGCGCGAGCGCCACGAACCAGGCCACCTCGGCGCGGAGCTGCACGTACCCCTCGCGCCCGACGACCACGCCGCCGGCGGCGAACGGGATCATGCCGAACGCGCCCTCGCCCCCGAACTGCGTGTACCCCGCCTTGAGCCCGCCGCCCAGGTAGGGCGTGACGCGGCCGAGCCCGATGGGCCAGTAGGCGCCGAGCCCGAGCGCGAAGAAGCGCGCCCGGTCGCCGCCGTAGCCGTCGAAGGCGACGTCGGCGAGGAAGTCGCGGCCGTCGAAGAGCGCGTACAGGGTGCCGCCGCCGGCGCCGGGCTCACCCCCGCCGGCGGACCCGACGGCGTACAGCCCGCCGAGCCGCACTCCGATCCAGGGCACCTTCGGGGAGAGGTCCGCGCGAGCCGGGAGCGCCGCGGCCAGGGCGAGCGCGGCCAGGAGCGTTCGTGCCATGCCGCGCATCCTAGCGGCTCAGGCCTTGTCGCGGTGCACCTCGTCGTGCGCATCGAGGAGCGTGCGGCGGGCGGCGTCGATCTCGAGCTTGACGTGCCCGCGCATGGGCGGCAGCACCTCGAGGCGGAGCTTCCACGCCGCGCCCTTGCGGACGAGGTCCTGGTCGCGGACGGCGCAGGTCCACCCGCGGGAGCGGCAGTAATCGAGCGCGAAGCGGGTCGCCTCGTCCGCGCGCATCGCCGCCGGGGCCGGGGCCGGAGCGGGGGGCGGCGGCTGTGGCCGCGCCTGGGGCGGCGGCGGGGCGGCCGGAGGAGGAGGCTGCGGAGCCGGCGCCGCGGCGAGCGGGCGCGGCTCGTCGAGGCGGACGACGGCGCGGGTGAAGGCGTCGAGCTCCATGTGCATGCGGCCGGCCACGCCGGGCCGCTCGGCGTCGAAGCGCATCCGCCACACGTCGCCGGTGAGCGCGGCGTCGAGGAGGCGGCAGGCGTAGCCCCGTTCACGGCACACCTGGCCGCCGCGGGCGGTCGCCTCGTCGAAGCTCATCGCGCGGGGTGCGGGCGCGGGGCGCGGGGCGGGCGGGGGAGGGAGCGCGGGCGCCGGCGCGGCGACGGGGGCCGGCCGCGGCTCGTCGAGCGCGATGAGGTCGCGCGTCCGGGCATCGAAGCCGAGGTGGAGCGGGCCGCGCAGATGGCCGCGGCGCGCGTCGAAGTCGACGAGCCAGATCTCGCCGCCGCGCGACGCCGCGACGAGGTCGCAGGTGAAGCCGCGCTCGCGGCACGTCTGCAGCCCGCGGGTGATGGCCTCGTCGCGGGTCATGGCCGGCGGCAGCGCCGGCGCCGGGCGCGCCACCGGCGGCGGGACGTAGACGGGCGCCGGAGGCGGGGGCGGCGGCGGCCGGACCGGCGGCTCGTCGGCGCGGACGAGGGCGTGCGAGGTCCCGTCGAAGTCGAGGTAGAGGAGCCCCTCGCGCTGGGGGTTCGCGGCGTCGAACCGGACCCGCCAGTACGTCCCGAGCCGCTCCACGCTGGCGTGCCGGCAGTCGTAGCCGCGCTCCCGGCAGAACGCGCTGGCGCGGTCGAGCGCCTCGCGCTGGCTCATCTGCCGCGGCGCGGGCGCGGGCAGGGGCGGCGCCGGAGCAGGCGGGGGCGCGGACTCGACGACCGGCGGCGGCGGCGCCGACGGCGGTGGCGCATCGACCGGCGGGCGCTGGTCCGGGACGACGTAGCAAGCGGAGAGGAGGAGCGCGAGCGCGGGGATGAGACGCATGTCGAGCCTCTCGGGTAGGGCGCTACGGGGGAGGGACGGGAGCGAGCCCTCGCCTATTCACCCATGCCGGGAGCGGGTTGTCACGGCTGCGGGGGTGCGCACGGTGGGTGGAGGTCGGGGGGTGTCGGCCCTTCGACTCCGCGACGCTGTCGCGTCGCTACGCTCAGGGTGAACGAGCTCATCTACGATCGGCCTCGTCGAGGTCGGGGTCGCGCCGTATCCTCTCCCCCGTGCCGCTCCGCGCCCTCGCCGCCGCGCTCGCGCTCGCGCTCCTCGCGTCCCCGGCGCCGGCGAGCGCCCGGCGGCGGCACCGCCGCGCGCCCGCCTCGACCGTCGTCCTCGATGGCACCCCCACCGCGGTGCGCTGGGTGGACGGCGACACGTTCCGGATCCTCGACGGCCCGCACCGCGATCGCAGCGCGCGCCTCGACGGCTACAACACGCTGGAGAGCTACGGCCCCGTCCACCGCTTCGCAGGATGGGATCCGCGCGACCTGCTCGCGAACGCGAAGGCCGCCACCCGCGCCGCCGCGGCGGGCGCGTGGGCCTGCGCGCTCCGCGGCCGGGAGGACGCCTACGGACGGCTGCTCGTCGCCTGCCCCGACGTCGCCGCCGCGCTCGTGGGCGACGGGCTCGCGATGGTGTACGCGATCGACCACCCGGCCGATCCCGGGCTGCTCGCCCTCCAGGCCGGGGCGCAGCGGCGCCGCGCCGGGATGTGGGCGCGCGGCGTGCCCGCCGGCGTCGTCACCAGCGTGCACTCCGCGGCCGAGCGGCCGGACGGCGCCGCCTACGACCGCGTGGTCGACACCGGCACCGGTGCCGCGCTGAAGCGTCCGCACGGCCGCGTCTACGGCATCTGCGAGGAGGTTTGCGCGCGCACCGGCGAGGACGTCGCCTGCATGACCTACGTCCCGTTCGAGCGTCGCTTCCGGCACCGCCCCTGGTGCCTGCGCTAGGATCTGGCGCATGGCGGCGATCGATCTCAACTGCGACATGGGCGAGGGCTACGGCGCCTGGCGCATGGGGGACGACGAGGCCCTCGCGCCGCTCGTCACCTCCATGAACGTCGCCTGCGGGTTCCACGCCTCCGACCCGGGCACGATGCGGCGGACGGTGCGGCTGGCGCGGCGGCACGGCGTGGCGGTGGGCGCCCACCCTTCCTTCCCCGACCGCGTCGGCTTCGGCCGCCGGGACCTCTCCGCCACGCCGGACGAGGTGAGGGACGACGTGACCTACCAGATCGGCGCGCTGTGGGCGTTCTGCCGGGCGGAGGGCGTCGCGCTGCGGCACGTGAAGCCGCACGGAGCGCTCTACAACCTGGCGGCGCGCGACGAGCGGCTGGCGGCGGCCCTCTGCGAGGCGGTGCGGGCCGTCGACCCGTCGCTGGCGCTGGTCGGCCTGGCCGGCTCCCCGATGCAGGACGTAACGCGCCGGGCCGGGGTGCGCTGGGTGGGGGAGGCGTTCGCGGATCGGGCCTACGCGGCGGACGGCACGCTCGTCCCGCGGCGAGCGGCGGGCGCGGTGATCCGCGACCCCGCGGCGGTGGCGGAGCGGGTGGCGCGGCTGGCGCAAGAGGGCCGCGTCGTCGCGGTCGACGGGACGGAGCTCGCCGTCGAGGCGGGAACCGTGTGCGTCCACGGTGACACGGAGGGAGCGGTGGAGCTGGCGCGGGCGATCCGCGAGAGGCTGGCGAGGGAGGGGATCGAGGTGAGGGCGCCGGTCGGGTGATGGGACGGGGAGGACCCCTGGCCGCGCGCTCGCGGCCAGGGGTCGGGACGCGAGGGTTCGGCGGCCGCAGGGCCGTCGAACCCGAAGGACGCGGTCCAACTCACCCCCCGTTCCACGCCTCCCTCACCGCCTCCGCCCCGTGCCTCCGCTCCAGCCGCCGCACCGTGAAGTGGCCCCAGGCCGTGTTGCGGTAGTGCTCGAGAAAGAGCGCGTTCACGGCGGCGCCTCCGGCGGCGCCGAGGAGCGGGACGAGCTGGGCGGCGGCCTTGTCGGCGACGGTCACCCCGAGGCGCTCGGCGATGGCGGAGACGAGCCGCGCCAGCGCGGGCGCGCTCCGTTGCGCCACGGCGCCGGCCACGCCCCGCTCGGCCACGAAGCTCGCCGCCTCGCCCACGAGCCTGGCGAGCGCGGCCCGCACCGCGAAGTAGCCGGTCTCGGCCCGGTCGTCGGCGTCGGCGCGGGTGCCGTAGGCGAAGACGGTGAGGCACTGCAGGCGTCCCTCGGGCCGGCGGAGGTCCTCCCCCTGCGCGCGCGCGTGATCCGCGATGGTGCGCAGGAGGAGCGTCGTCGAGACCGGGAGCTCGACGAGCAGGCCCGGAAGGCCGAGCGCGCCGCCCGCCGCGCCGCTGGCGAGGAGGAGCGCCCGGTGCAGGCCGTCCGAGGGAGGGCGCGCCGAGGGATCGGCCAGCGTGTCCAGCGCCCACCCGAGCGCGCGGTCGAGCGCGGATCCGGTCGCCTTGCCGATGAGCGCGTTCGCCCCCGAGGGCAGCCGGCGCAGGAGCGCCTCGACGGGCGCCCCGGCCAGGTCGGCGACGCGCATCGCGAACCCGGGCGACTCGAGGAGGGCGCGGGCGCGCGCCAGCTCGGCGAGCTCGTCGGGCGACAGCGGCGAGGCCATGTCCCGCTTCTAGCGGCGAGCCGCGAAGGCCGCCGCGGCCAGGGCGCAGAAGAGCATCACCGCGGTCATGGGCCGCGCCGTGCCGTCGGCGAGCGCGCTCACCGCCACCGCCGCCAGCGCGCCGGCCGTCGCCTGGAGGACGCCCAGCACCGCCGAGGCGCTCCCCGCCTGCGCTCCGAAGTGCCCCATCGCCGCGGCGGTGGCGTTCGGCAGGACGAACCCGACCGACGAGATGCCGACGAAGAGCGGCGGCAGCACGAGCGCGAGCGGCGCGCCAGCCCGCACCGCCGCGAAGAGCGCCGCGCATCCGAGGAGCGCCAGCGCCACGCCCACGCGCAGCCCGCGCACGACGCCGACGCGCGCCACCACCACCCGGTTCGCCTGCGAGCTGGCGATGAGGCCGGCGGCGTTGGCCCCGAAGACGAGGCCGAAGCGCTCGGGCCGGATCCCGAACAGCTCGATGAACACGAACGGCGCGCCGGCGATGTAGGCGAACATGGCGGCCTGCACCGCGCCGCCGGCGAGGGAGAGCCGCAGGAAGCGCCCGTGCGACACCGCGGCGCCGAGGGCGCGGAGCGTCCCCCCGAGCCCGCTGCGCCGCCGCGCCGAGGCGGGGAGGCTCTCGGGGAGGAGGAGCAGCACCGCCGCGGCCAGCGCCGCCGCGGCGGCGGCGAGGACGAGGAAGATGCCGCGCCAGCCGGCGTGCGCCAGCACCTGACCGCCGATGAGCGGCGCCAGGATGGGCGCCGCCCCCATGACCAGCATGAGCGACGAGTAGACCTGGGACGACTCGGCGACGTCGAAGCGATCGCGCACCACCGCCCGCGACACGACGATGCCGGCGCAGCCCCCGAGCGCCTGGACGAAGCGGGCGGAGGCCAGCACCGCCAGCGAGGGCGCGGCGGCGCAGGCGAGCGCGCCGGCGAGGTAGAGCGCGAGGCCGGCGAGCAGCGGCGGCCTGCGACCGAAGCGGTCCGAGAGCGGGCCGTAGGCGAGCTGCCCGGCGGCGAGGCCGGCGAGGTAGGTCGCCAGCGTGAGCTGCACCGCCGCGACGCTCGTCCCGAGGGAGCGCGCCACGCTCGGGAAGCTCGGCAGGTACATGTCGATGGAGAGCGGACCGAGCGAGGTGAGGGCGCCGAGCACGAGCGTGAGGCGCAGCCGCGAGGCCGCGGGGGCGCCCGGCGCGCTCGCCGTCGCCCCCGTCACCCGAGGATCGCCGCGCGCATGGAGAGCGACCCCATGTCGAAGCCGGTGAGCGGAAAGTCGACCCGCTCGCCCGGCGTGCTCGCGCCCGCGGCATAGAGCAGCGGCCAGTAGTGCTCCGGGGTGGGATGGGCGAGCCGCCCTCCCTCCCGCTCCAGCGCCCCGGCCAGCCAGGCGTGATCGTGCGCCTCGAGCGCACGGGCCAGGTCGGCGTCGAAGGCGCTCGCCCAGCCGGGCGTCTCCGTCTCGCCACGCGACCAGGCGCGGAACGCGTGCGCCAGGTTGTGGACGGCGTTGCCGCTCGCCAGGACGAGGACGCCCTCGTCGCGCAGCGGCGCGAGCTCGCGGCCGAGCGCGAGGTGCTCCGCCGGCGAGCGGCGCGCGTCGAGCGCGAGCTGGACCACCGGCACGTCCGCCGCCGGGAACATGTGGACGAGCACGCTCCACGTCCCGTGGTCGAGCCCCCACTCGTCCGAGAGGTGCGCGCGCTCGGCGCCGAGCAGCGAGGCGGCGCGGCGCGCCAGCGCGGGGTCGCCGGGCGCGGGATACTGGACGTCGTAGAGCGGCGGCGGGAACCCGCCGAAGTCGTGGATCGTCTCCGGCCGCTCGTCGGCGGTGAGCAGGCTGCCGCGCGCGAGCCAGTGCGCCGAGACCGCGAGGATGGCGCGCGGCCGCGGCACGAGCGCGCCGAGGCGCCGGAACCCGGCGCTCCAGGCGTTCTCCTCGATGGCGTTCATGGGATTGCCGTGTCCCACGAACAGCACCGGCATGCGTGGCGAGGTCTCGGTCATGGCGGCGGAAGCGACGCAGGTGAGCTTGCCGGGTGCGGTGGGGGCGCGCAACCCGAGAGAGGAGAACGCACCGTCGCCACCGGGCGACGGTCCCGGTGCACCCGGTCGCACGCGCAGAGGTCTCCCCGAGGGAGCTCGCCCCGGGCGGCGCCGGAGAGCGTACCGTGGGTCCGGGGGGATCCCTCATGGCGTCTGCGTGGAAGAAGATCGCCTGCGCGGTGGACTTCTCCGTCCCGTCGCGTGTGGCGATGGAGCAGGCCGCGGCGCTGGCGCGGGAGCACGGCGCGTCGCTCGCGCTCGTGAACGTGTTCGAGCCGCCGCCGGCGGTGGCGGCCGACATGCTCGACTCGCCGCTCGCGTTCGAGGCGCTGGCGACGGAGGCGGAGGAGCTCCTCGCCGCCTGGAAGGCCGACGCCGCGCGCGCGACCGGGGCCGACGTCTCGGTGCGCCGGCTCACCGGCGACCCCGCGGTCGCGCTCGCGAAGCTCGCGCGCGAGGGCGGCTGCGACCTCCTCGTCCTCGGGACGCACGGGCGGCGCGGCCTGGGGCACCTCATCCTCGGCTCGGTCGCCGAGCGCGTGGTGCACGAGGCGCCGTGCTCCGTCCTGGTCGTCCGCCGCTCCACCGGCGCGGCCTGACGCGGCGCGGCTCCCGCCAGGGTGGGCCCCGCCCGTCCGATGTCGCGTGACATCTGCCGGGCGCACCCCGCCGGGTCCGACACGGGCTCGTCACGAGCACCAGATCTCGCCCATGCGGATCGAAGACGACGTCGTCGACCGTCCCGCGGAAGAGGGGGCGCGGCTCGTCGCGCTCGCGCTGCTGGAGGAGGCGGAGCAGGCCGCCGACCGGCTCGAGCGCCGCGACGACGAGGAGGCCCTGCACGACTTCCGCGTCGCGATCCGGCAGCTCCGGTCGACGCTGCGCGCGTTCCGGCCCTGGCTCCAGGACGGGGTGAAGCGCAAGCACGAGAAGCGGCTCAAGGCGGTGGCGCACGCCACCAACGCGGCGCGCGACGCGGAGGTGCAGCTCGCCTGGCTGGCGTCGAAGGAGCAGGCGCTGGCGCCGGCGCGGCTGCGGTCCGGGGTCGAGCTGCTGAAGCGCCGCTTCCGGGAGCGGGCCGGCGGCGACCACGCCCGCGTCGTCGCGCGCTGGCGGGCGGTGGCGAGGAAGCTGGATGGCCGGCTCGGCACGTACCAGCGCCGCGTCGACGCCGCGGCCCCGGGGGGCGGATCGAGCCTCGGCGGAGTGCTCGCCACGCTCGTCGCGGATCAGCTGGAGGCGATGCGCGATCGCCTGGCCGCGATCGGCGGGCCGGGCGACCGGGAGGTGGTGCACCGGACGCGGATCGAAGGAAAGCGGCTGCGCTACCTCCTCGAGCCGCTCCGCGGGCACCGCCACGCCGACGCCTCGGACGCGGTGAAGAGCCTGAAGCGGCTGCAGGACGTCCTGGGCGACCTGCACGACGCCCACGTCCACGCCGAGGAGGTGGGCGAGGCGCTGGTGGCCGCGGCCGGCGAGCGCGCGCGCCGGCTTCACGCGGCGGTCTACGAGGAGGGTGGCGGCAGCGCGGCGCTCCGGGACGAGCTGCGCGGCAGCGCCCGCCCCGGCCTCCTCGCCGTCGCCCGCCTCGTCCGCGAGCGCCGGGACGCGCTGTACGCCGACCTGCAGCGCACCTGGATGGGCTCCGGCTTCGAGGCGCTCGCAGCGGAGGTGCGGGCCATCGCCGGCGCCCTCGAGGCGCGCGCCGGCGGCAAGCTGGAGCGAGAGCGCAAGTACCTCCTCTCGGCCGTGCCGCCGCGGGCGCTGTCCGTGCCCGCGCTCGAGATCGCCCAGGGCTGGCTCCCCGGGAGCCGCCTGCGCGAGCGCATCCGCCGCGTGCGCGCCGCCGACGGGCACGAGCGCTACTGGCGCGGGCTGAAGCAGGGCTCGGGGCGCACCCGGCTGGAGCAGGAGGAGGAGACGACGCGCGAGGTCTTCGACGTGCTCTGGCCCCTCACCGAAGGGCGGCGCATCTCGAAGCGGAGGCGGGTGGTGGAGGACGGCGGGCTCGCCTGGGAGGTGGACGAGTTCGAGGGGCGCGGCCTGGTGGTGGCCGAGGTCGAGCTGCCGGCGCGCGCGGGGGAGCCGCCGCTCCCGGACTGGCTGCGGCCGCTCGTGGTGCGCGACGTGACCGACGACCCGGCGTTCCTGAACGAGAACCTGGCGGCGGCGCCCCCGCCCGCCGCCGGGGACGGCGCGGCCGATGCTCCGGGGGACGGGGCGACGCAGCCGCGCGCTCACTAGCGGGCGAGCCTGTCGGCCAGCGCCGCTTCCACCAGGCGGCGCTCGGAGGGGTGATCGAGCCGCGCCAGCGCCTCGGCGGGAGCCAGCCACTCCAGCCGGTCCACCTCGCCGCCGGGCCGGAACCGCGGCGAGCCCTCGGCCGCCATGTGCCAGAAGAGCACGAGCTTGGGACGGCCCTTCACCTCGTAGAGCGCGTAGCCCGCGAAGTCGCCCAGCCGCGCGCGGCAGCCGGTCTCCTCGCGCACCTCGCGCACCGCCGCCTGCGGGAACGACTCGCCATCCTCCAGCTTGCCCTTCGGCAGCGACCAGTCGCCGTGCCTGGGGCGGTGGATGACGGCGAGCCGCGGGGCGCCCGCCTCCTCCCGCCACAGGATGCCGCCGGCGGCGCGGACGAGCTTGGCGGCGGGCCGGGCGGAGGGGCGCGGCATGCCCGCCCAGTGTAGGGATGCCGGCCGGGACCGCAAGCCGGGAGGCGGCGCGACAGCATGGGTTGAATGTCCGCGCCCGCCCGGTTAGCGGCTCGATGTTCAAAGCCCCCGAGGCCGCATGACCGCCCAGAACCCCGACGTGGATCCCGAGGAAACGCGCGAGTGGCTCGACGCGCTCGACGGCGTCATCGAGCGGGAGGGCGCCGAGCGGGCGCACCAGCTCGTGGAGCGCCTCATCGACCGGGCGCGGCGGCACGGCGCCTACCTGCCCTTCTCGGCCAACACCGCCTACGTGAACACCATCCCGGTCGACAAGCAGCCGCGCTTCCCCGGCGACTTCGGCCTGGAGCAGACGATCCGGCACTACATCCGCTGGAACGCGATGGCGATGGTGGTGCGCGCCAACAAGCACACCAACGTCGGCGGGCACATCGCCAGCTTCGCCTCGGCGGCCACGCTCTACGACGTGGGCTACAACCACTTCTGGCGATCCCCGCGCGAGGGGCAGGGCGGCGACCTGCTCTTCATCCAGGGCCACTCCGCGCCCGGCATCTACGCGCGCGCCTACCTCCTCGGGCTGCTCAGCGACGAGCAGCTCGACCACTTCCGGCAGGAGGTCGACGGCAAGGGGATCAGCTCCTACCCGCACCCCTGGCTCATGCCCGAGTTCTGGCAGTTCCCCACCGTCTCGATGGGGCTCGGGCCGCACATGGCCATCTACCAGGCCAAGTTCCTGAAGTACCTGCACGGCCGCGGGCTGGCCGACACGACCGGCCGCAAGGTGTGGGCCTTCTGCGGGGACGGCGAGATGGACGAGCCCGAGTCGCTCGGCGCCATCGGCATGGCCGGCCGCGAGAAGCTCGACAACCTCATCTTCATCATCAACTGCAACCTGCAGCGGCTCGACGGGCCGGTGCGCGGCAACGGCAAGATCATCCAGGAGCTGGAGAGCCTGTTCCGCGGCGCGGGGTGGAACGTCATCAAGGTGATCTGGGGGCGCCACTGGGACCCGCTCTTCGCCCGGGACAAGACCGGCGCGCTGGAGCGCCGGATGATGCAGGCCGTCGACGGCGAGTACCAGACGTACAAGGCCAAGAACGGCGCCTACGTCCGCGAGCACTTCTTCGACTCCCCCGAGCTCAAGGACCTCGTCGCCGAGATGAGCGACGACGACATCTGGCTGCTGAACCGCGGCGGCCACGATCCGTTCAAGGTGTACGCCGCCTACGACGCGGCGGTGCGGCACGAGGGGCAGCCGACCGTCATCCTGGCGAAGACGATCAAGGGCTACGGCATGGGCGAGGCGGGCGAGGCCATGAACATCGCCCACCAGCAGAAGAAGATCCACGTCGAGGCCATCAAGCGCTTCCGCGATCGCTTCAACCTGCCGGTGCCCGACGGCGAGCTGGAGAAGGTGCCGTACCTCAGGTTCGAGGAGGGCTCGCGCGAGCTGGCGTACGTGAGGGCGCGCCGCGCCGAGCTGGGCGGCGACCGGCCCAAGCGCCGCCCCAAGGGGCCCGACGCGCTGGCGGCGCCGCCGCTCTCCGCGTTCGAGCGGCTCCTCAAGAGCACCGAGGACCGCGAGATCTCGACGACCATGGCCTTCGTCGAGTTCCTGCGCGTGCTGCTGCGCGACAAGGCGCTCGGCAAGCGGGTCGTGCCCATCATCCCCGACGAGTCGCGCACCTTCGGCATGGAGGGGCTCTTCCGCCAGATCGGGATCTTCAGCCAGGTGGGGCAGCTCTACACGCCCGAGGACTCGGCGCAGCTCATGTTCTACAAGGAGTCGAAGGACGGCCAGATCATCGAGGAGGGGATCACCGAGGCCGGCGCGATGTGCGACTGGATCGCGAGCGCGACCTCGTACTCCATCCACCAGACCGCCACCATCCCCTTCTACATCTTCTACTCGATGTTCGGGTTCCAGCGCGTCGGCGACTTCGCCTGGGCGGCGGGCGACATGCGGGCGCGGGGGTTCCTCGTCGGCGGCACGGCCGGCCGCACCACCCTGAACGGCGAGGGGCTGCAGCACGAGGACGGCCACTCGCACGTGTTCTCGTCGGTGATCCCGAACTGCATCTCGTACGACCCGACGTTCGGGTACGAGGTGGCCGTCGTCCTGCAGGATGGCCTGCGGCGCATGATCGCCGAGCAGGAGGACGTCTACTACTACGTGACGGTCATGAACGAGAACTACCCGCACCCGGCGATGCCCGAGGGCGCGGCGCCCAACATCCTCAAGGGCATGTACCTCTTCAAGGCCGGCGACCGGGGGCGCGCGAAGGCGCCGCGCGTCCAGCTCCTCGGCTCGGGGACCATCTTCCGCGAGGTGATCGCGGCCGCCGATCTGCTCAAGACGGAGTGGGGCGTCGACGCCGACCTGTGGTCGTGCCCGAGCTTCACCGAGCTGGCGCGCGACGGCCGGATGGTGGAGCGCGACAACCTGCTCCACCCCGGCGCGCCCCCCAAGCGGTCGCACGTCGAGGCGTGCCTGGCCGAGATGCAGGGGCCGGTCGTCGCCGCCACCGACTACGTGCGCGCGTTCGCCGACCAGATCCGCCCCTACGTGAGGCGGCGGTACGTGACGCTGGGGACCGACGGCTTCGGCCGCTCGGACACGCGCGAGAAGCTGCGCAGCTTCTTCGAGGTGGACCGGCGCTGGGTGACGGTGGCGGCGCTCAAGGCGCTGGCCGACGAGGGTGCGCTCCCGGCGGGCAAGGTGGACGAGGCGATCCAGAAGTACGGCATCGACCGCGCGAAGCCCGCGCCCTGGACGGTGTAGCGGCATGGCCACCATCGAGGTCAAGGTCCCGTCGATCGGCGACTACAAGGACGTGCCGGTCATCGACGTGCTGGTGAAGCCGGGCGACGCGGTGAAGGCCGACGACGGGCTCGTCACGCTCGAGTCGGACAAGGCGACGATGGACGTGCCCGCGCCCGCCGCCGGTACGGTCCGCGAGCTCAGGGTCAAGGTCGGAGACCGCGTCAGCGAGGGCAGCGTGGTGCTGACGCTCGACTCCGCCGAGGCGAAGGGCGGGAAGGTGGACGGGAAGCAGGACGGCGCGGACGGCGCGCAGGCGAAGGCGCCTCCGCCGTCCGAGCGCAGGGAATCCCGGGGCGGCGCATCCGCGGGGAAGGAGCCCCAGGCGCAGCCGGCCGCCGCATCCCAGCCCCCCCCCGCCACGGGCGGGGGAGGGAAGGGGAGAGGGCAGGGCCCCCAGGCCTCGGCGCCCTCCACGGTCGAGGTGAAGGTCCCCGCGATCGGCGACTTCAAGGACGTCCCCGTCATCGAGGTGCTGGTGAAGGCGGGCGACGAGGTCGCCCCGGATCAGGGGCTCGTCACGCTCGAGTCGGAGAAGGCGACGATGGACGTGCCGTCGCCGGCCGCCGGGAAGGTGAAGGAGGTCCGGCTCAAGGTGGGCGACCGCGTCGGCGAGGGCGCGGTCGTGCTCGTGCTGGAGACGGCGGCTGACGCGGAGGGGCAGCAGCGCGAGGAGGCCGCTCCTCCGCCGAGCGCGGCCAAGGCCCCGCAGCCGCAAGCTGACGCCGGGGTGCAGACCCCCTCCCCCGCGCCGAGCGGGGGAGGGAAGGCGAGAGGGCAGGCCGCGCCGCAGGCGGCCGCGCCCGCCGAGGCCCAGCCGCAGCCCTCCGCCCGCGTCCATGCGTCGCCCTCCGTCCGCAAGCTCGCCCGGGAGCTGGGCGTCGAGCTCGGGCGCGTGACCGGCACCGGCCCGCGGGGCCGCATCCTCCACGGCGACGTGCAGGGCTTCGTGAAGGAGGTCATGACCGGCGCCGCGCAGGCGCGGCCGGGCGCGGGCGGTGGCGTCGGGCTCGACCTCCCGGCCTGGCCCAAGGTCGACTTCGCCAGGTTCGGGCCGGTCGAGCAGCGCCCGCTCACCCGGATCCAGAAGATCTCCGGCCCGGCGCTGTCGCGGAACTGGGTGATGATCCCGCACGTCACGCAGTTCGACGAGGCGGACATCACGGACCTGGAGACGTTCCGGGTCCGGCTCAACGAGGAGAACGCGAAGAACGGCGCCAAGGTGACGCTGCTCGCCTTCCTGGTGAAGGCGTGCGTGGCCGCGCTGCGCCGTTTCCCCGAGGTGAACGCCTCGCTCGAGGGCGACCACCTCGTGCTGAAGCGCTACTTCCACATCGGCTTCGCGGCCGATACGCCGAACGGCCTGGTCGTCCCGGTCGTCAAGAACGCCGACCAGAAGGGCCTGCTCGACGTGGCGCGCGAGCTCGGGGAGCTGGCGGCGAAGGCGCGGGACGGGAAGCTGCAGTCCGCCGACATCCAGGGCGGGACGTTCTCCATCTCCAGCCTGGGCGGGATCGGCGGGACGATGTTCACGCCCATCATCAACGCGCCCGAGGTGGCGATCCTCGGCGTCTCACGCAGCGTGCACAAGCCGGTCTGGGACGGCAAGGCCTTCCAGCCGCGCCTGGTGCTGCCGCTCTCGCTGTCCTACGACCACCGCGTGGTGGACGGGGCGCTGGCGGCGCGCTTCACCACGTTCCTCGCCCAGGTGCTGGCCGACATGCGACGCGCGATGCTGTAGCGGCATCGCGCGCCGCGCGGCGGGCTCACGGGCCGGGGTAGGTGAGCAGGTTCGGAAACGTGGTGATGGTGTTCTGCTTGTCGAAGTTGGTGACCGACACCGGGTAGGTACCGGGGTTCGCCTTCGGCGCCGTGAAGACGATCTGGGTCGGCGACTTGGAGGTGATGGTGGCCACCGTACCCGCCACCAGCACCTGCAACCCGGCGCGGATGCCCGTGGTGTCGGCGCTGAAGTTCACGCCGGTGATGGTGATGGCGTCCCCCTTCTTGACGACGGCGAGGCCGCCGCCTGGAGGCGGGTTCGCGAGCGAGGTCACCGAGGGCGGCGGACCGTAGTGGAACTGCTTCGACCAGGTGGCCGACTGGTTGTCCGGGTTCGTCACCACCAGCGGCACGAAGGCGTCGCCGCGCACCGGATCCGGCGTCCCGGTGAACGCGGGCACCGCCACCGTCAGGCCCCCGGTGTTGGGATCCTGCACCACGCTCGGCGAGGGCACGCCGCCGAAGGTGACGGTCGCCGTCGCGGCGAAGCCGGTCCCGGCGATGAAGATGGCGCCCCCGGCGAAGGGCGCGCCCTCGACGTTGAGCGCCAGGATGACGGGCGGCGGGTTCACGAACGAGAAGCCGTTGAAGGTCGCCGACTGGCCGTCCACGTTGCGCACCACCACCGCGGCCGGACCGGGTGCGCCGGCCGGGATCGTTCCCGTGATGGACAGGCCCGTGTTGCCGACGATCACGTTCAGCGCGGCGACCCCGCCGACGGTGACGGTGGCGCCGCCCAGGAAGTTCGAGCCGGTGAGGGTGAAGGGCTGGCCGCCGGTGAAGACCGCCGTGGTGGGGTCGATCGAGGAGATGACCGGGGCCGGCAGGCCGCCGCCCGGCGCGAACGTGAACGCGGAGGCGTTGGACGCGGCCGAAACCTGTGCGTCGGGATTCGTCACGGCGACGTTCACCGTCCCGGCCGGCAGGGCGGGCGACGTGGCGGTGATGCTGGTCGCGCTCTGCACGGTGACGCCCGTGGCCGGCGTGCCGCCGAAGGCGACGGTGGCGCCCGCGACGAAGCCCGTGCCGGTGATCGTCAGCGGCGTCGCCGCGCCGGCGGTGCCGGTGGAGGGGCTCAGGCCCGTGACGACCGGCGGCGCGGCCGTGAAGGTGAACGCGGCCGCCTGGGTCGAGCTCTGGCCGTCGAAGTTGGTCACCGTCACCGCCACCGGGCCGGCGGGCGACGGGGGCGCGACGGCGGTGATGCTGGTGGCGGAGCTGCTGAGGACCGAGGCCAGGACCCCGCCGAACGTGACCGTGGGGCGATCGAACGCCGAGCCGGTGAGCGTCACGGACGTGCCCCCCGTGACGGGACCCTGGGCCGGGCTCACCGCCGACAGGACGGGCGGCGGCGTGACCGGAGGCGGAGCGAGGTAGGTGTAAGCGCCCGCGAGCGTCGCCTGGCCGGCGGCGTTCGTCACGGCGACGTCCACGGCTCCGTCGGCGTGCACCGGCGTGACCACGCCCAGCGTGGTGGGCGTGACCGAGATCACGGTGGCCGGCGCGCCGCCGAAGGTGACGGTGACGGTGGCGTCGAAGTTCGTCCCGGTCAGCGTCACCGGGGTGCCCCCGCTGTCGAGGCCGGACGACGGGCTCAGGCTCGCCAGGGTCGGCGGACTGGCCGCGGGTGGCGGCGGCGGCGCGTCGGAGTAGCTGATGGCGCTCGCCAGGGTCGCCTGCTGGCCGTCGGGGTTCTGCACGATGACGTCCACCGCGCCGGCGGCGTGCGGCGGCACGGTCGCGGCGATCTGCGTGGTCGAGACGACGGTCGTGCCCGTCGCCTCGACTCCCCCGAAGAAGGCGCGCGCCGGGCTGGCGAAGGCGGAGCCCTGGATCACGACCGCGGCGCCGCCGGCGGTGGGCACGATCCCGGGATCGATCGACGAGATGGACGGAGCGTCCACGAAGGTGAACTGCACGGCGGCGGTGGACGCCTGGCCATCGGGGTTCGTGACCACGACCGAGGCCCCGCCCGCGCCGTGGGGGGGCGTGGCGCAGGTGATGGTGGTGGGGCTCGCCACGACGACGCTCAGCGCGTTCACGCGCCCGACCGTCACCGTCGCGCCCTGCAAGAACCCGGCGCCCGTGACGGTGAGGGTGGTGCCGCCGCGCGCCGGCCCGGAGGGTGGCGCGACGCTGGCGACCGCGGGCGCCGGACGATACGTGAAGGCCCCCGCGGCGGTCTGGCTCTGGGCGTCCGGGTTGGTGACGACGACGTCCACCGGTCCCGCCGCGTGCGGAGGCGTCGTCACGGTGAGCGACGTGGCGGTCACGCTCACGATCGCCGCGGAGGAGCCGCCGAAGGACACCGTGAGACCCGCCTGGAAGCCGGTGCCCGTGACCACGACGGCGGTTCCTCCGGCGAGCGGACCGAAGCTGGGCGCGAGCCCCGTCAGCGCCGGGGCCGCGACGTAGCCGTACCCTCCGGCGCTCGTGGCCGATTGGCCATCGGGGTTCGTCACCACCACGGTGGCCGGGCCGGGAGCTCCGGCGGGCGTGACCAGCGTCAGGGTGGTGGCGGTCACGGACGACACGGCCGCGCCCGCTCCACCCACGGTCGCCGTCGCGCCCTGCTGGAAGCCCGTGCCGGTCACGTGGACCGCCGTCCCGCCCGCCGAGGGGCCGGACGCCGGCGCGAGCGCGGAGATGACGGGCGGCGCGACGTAGGTGAACGTCGCGGACCCGGACTGGGCATCCGGGTTGGTGACGGTCAGGACCGCCGGACCGGCGATCCCCGGCGGCGTGACGATGGTGAGGCTCGTCGACGTCAGTCCCGTCACCGGGACTGCGCTTCCGTCGACGGTGACGGCCGCGCCCGGGCGGAAGTCGCTCCCGGTGACCGTGACCGAGGTCCCGCCGGCAGCGGGCCCGGACGCCGGGGCGAGCCCGGAGATGGACGGGGGCGCCACGTAGGTGAACGCAGCGGGCAGCTGATCGGATTGACCGTCCGTGTTGGCGACCGTCACCGCGACCGCTCCCGACGCCCCCGCGGGCGTGACCAGCGCGAGCGCGGACGGGGTGACGCTGGAGACCGTCGCGGGCGAGCCGCCGAAGGTGACGCTCACGCCGGGCCGGAACCCCGACCCGGCGAGCGTCACCACCGTGCCGCCGGCGGTCGGGCCGGTCGCCGGCACGAGCGAGCCGATCACCGGCCGGGCCATGTACGTGAAGGCGCCGGTCATCGATCCCGACTGGCCATCCGGGTTGGTCACCGCGACGGTCGCCGCACCGGCTGCACCCGACGGCGTGACCAGCGTCAGGGCGGTCGCCGTGACGCTCGAGACCGCCGCGGTCGCGCCGCCGACGACCGCAGTCGCTCCGGGCTGGAACCCGGTCCCGGTGACGGTGACGACGGTCCCGCCCGAGGTCGGGCCGGAGGCGGGCGCGGCGCCCGTGACCGTGGGAGGGGGAGCGGGAGGCGGCGACGCGTCGTTGCCGCCGCAGGCGAGCAGCACCAGCGCGAGCACGGCGGCGGCGGGCGAACGGCGGCGGCACGGCAGGAGCGAGGTCATGGCACCCCTCCACGGGGACGAAGCCGGTCGGGCCGTGCGCCGGTCCAGGCCGAGATGCGGCGCGCGATG
>DASTGH010000512.1:0-2875 GCA_035719345.1 Anaeromyxobacteraceae bacterium | reverse complement strand
GGGAAGCCAGCGCGAGTCGTCGCTCACCACGTCAGTATGGTCCTACCGGGCCGAATCGGGCCTGAGCCTGCTGCGCAGTGTGCCTCAACCGCACACGGGCGTGTGGAGCCCCGCTCCCGGCTGCGCGCGCTGGTGCGCCGGGCGGAGGAGGCCACGCGCCGGCTCGGCCGCTGGCAGGCGCTGACGTTCCCGCGCGAGCGGCTCCGGGTGGAGCGGCTCGCGGCGCGCCTCGAGCCCGCGAACGTGGCGAAGCTGCTGCAGCGCGGCTTCGCGCTCGTGCTGAAGGGGTCGCACCTCGTGACGCACAGCGGCATGGCGGAGGCAGGTGAGGCGCTGCGGGTCGCGCTCGCCCGCGGCTGGCTCGACGTGCAGGTCGTCGCCCGGAATTCGGGCGACGATCCGCTACCCGGGCGCGCGGACGCCCCGGGCGAGGTAGGTGGCCGCGGGGGCGGTTGAACCTCTCCGCGCGAGGGGTTAGGAGATCACGGTGGCGAACGGCACGGGTGCGGCGGAGCGATCTCCGGAGGCGGGGACGGCCGAAGCTTACGACGCGGTGGTGGCGCGGCTGGAGAAGGTCGTCGCGGAGCTGGAGTCCGGATCGCTGGGGCTCGAGGCCTCGATCGAGAAGTTCGCGGAGGGTGTGCGCCTCGCGAACGAGGCCAGCCGCAAGCTCGACGAGGCCGAGCGCCGCGTCGAGCTGCTCGTGCGCAACGCCGATGGCTCGGAGGGTGCAGTGCCATTCGACCCCGATGGCGGCAAGGGCCCCTGAATGAAGGAAGACAGCGCGCGCAAGCCGAAGGTCATCATCGTCGACGACGACCGGGACACGCGCGAGATGCTGACGCTCGCCCTGGAGCTGGAGGGTTTCGACGTCGGCCAGGCGGCGAACGGCCTGCGGCTCATCTCCGCGATGCACGTCGACCGCCCCGACGTCATCCTGCTCGACGTGATGATGAGCTGGATCGACGGCTTCGAGCTCTGCCGCGCGATCAAGAAGAACACCACCTTCCACGACATCCCCGTCATCTTCATCTCGGCGCGGAAGAGCGCCGAGGACGAGCGCGCCGGCCGCGATTCGGGCGCGATCGACTACTTCCCGAAGCCGCTCGACATGGACCGGCTCGTGGCGCGCATCCGGTCGATCCTCGAAGAGCGGGGGTCGCTTCAAATGAGCGCGCCGGCTTAGCAGTCGGGGGCTCCGCCCCCGGCCCGCCCGCCCTGGCGCCTGTGCTAGAACTCGCGGTCCCATGCCCCGGCTGCTCGACGGCATCGACTCGCCGCAGGACGTGAAGCGGCTCTCGCCCGGGGACCTCCCGCGCCTCTGCCAGGAGATCCGGGACGAGATCGTCGCCACCTGCGCGCGGAACGGCGGCCACCTGGGCTCGTCGCTGGGCGCCGTCGAGCTCGTCGTCGCGCTCCACCATGTGTACGCGTCGCCGCTCGACCGGCTCGTCTTCGACGTCGGGCACCAGGCCTACGCCCACAAGCTCATCACCGGGCGTCGCGACCGCTTCCGCACGCTCCGCACCGAGGGCGGCCTCGCCGGCTTCCCGGAGCGCGACGAGTCGGAGCACGACGCCTTCGGCGTGGGGCACGCCTCGACGGCCGTCTCCGCCGCGCTCGGCATGATCGAGGCGCGCCGGCTGCGGCGCGAGCCGGGGAAGGTGGTCGCGCTCGTCGGCGACGGCGCGCTCACCGGCTGCATCGCCTTCGAGGGCCTGAACCAGGCCGGCTCTCTCGGCCGCGACCTGCTCGTAGTGCTGAACGACAACGAGATGTCGATCTCGCCCAACGTGGGCGCCCTCTCGGAGTGGTTCACGAAGAAGTTCGCATCGCGCACCTTCAACGACTGGCGCCGGACGGTGAAGGACGTCCTGGCGCAGGTCCCGAGCGGCGGCGAGGCGGTGAAGGTCATCCGGCACGCCCTCAACGCCGCCAAGGCCTTCGTCTCGCCCGGCATCCTCTTCGAGGGGCTGGGGTTCCAGTACGTCGGGCCGACCGACGGCCACGACGTCGTCGGCCTGGTCGAGACGTTCCGCAAGGTGCAGGCCTGCGACGGGCCGGTGCTGGTGCACGCCGTCACCACCAAGGGCAAGGGGTACCAGCCCGCCGAGGCGGACGCCGCCACCCGCGGCCACGCGCTCTCCTTCTTCGACGTCGCCACCGGCCAGCCGGTGGCGAAGAAGCCGGCGGTGAGGAGCTACACCGACCTCTTCGCCGACGCGCTCTGCGAGCAGATGGCGCGCGACGGGCGGGTGGTGGCCATCACCGCCGCCATGCTGGAGGGGACCGGCCTGGCGCGGGCGAAGAAGCTCTTCCCCGACCGCACCTACGACGTCGGCATCGCCGAGCAGCACGCGGTCACGTTCGCGGCCGGCCTCGCCTGCGAGGGCCTGCGGCCGGTGGTCGCCATCTACTCCACGTTCCTGCAGCGCGCCTACGACCAGGTGATCCACGACGTGGCGCTGCAGCGGCTGCCCGTCACCTTCGCGCTCGACCGCGCCGGGCTGGTCGGCGCCGACGGCAAGACGCACCAGGGCGCCTTCGACCTTTCCTACCTGCGCACCGTGCCCGGCGTCCTCGTCATGGCGCCGGCGGACGAGAACGAGATGCGCCACATGCTGGCCACCGCGCTGGCGCACGACGGGCCCGCCTTCTTCCGCTTCCCGCGCGGCTCCGGCCTCGGCCTCCCGCTCGACGGGACGCCCGCGCCGCTCCCGCTGGGCAAGGGGCGGGTGGTCCGGCAGGCGAGCCCGCGCGCGGAGGTCGCGCTCCTCGCCGCGGGCGCGGCGGTGCACCCCGCCCTCCAGGCCGCGGAGCGGCTGGCGGCGGGCGGGATCGAGGCGACGGTGGTGGACGCGCGCTTCGTGAAGCC
>DASTGH010000511.1:0-6709 GCA_035719345.1 Anaeromyxobacteraceae bacterium | reverse complement strand
ACATGAGGCGGCGCACCTCCTCCCAGTTGTGCGTCACCACCACGCCCTCGTCCGGATCGAGCGCGTCGCCCGGGTTCCAGTCCGGGACGGGCGGCGGCTTCCCGTTCGGGCGCCCGATGAGCTCCTGGGCGTGCAGCGCAGCGCGCCGCCCGAAGACGAGCCCCTCGAGGAGCGAGTTCGAGGCGAGCCGGTTCGCGCCGTGGAGGCCGGTGCAGGCCACCTCGCCCACCGCCAGGAGGCCGGGGAGCGAGGTCGCGCCGGCGAGGTCGGTCACCACGCCTCCGCACTGGTAGTGCGCCGCCGGCACGACCGGGATCGGCTGCGCCGCCATGTCGATCCCGAACTCCTTGCAGGTCGCGTAGATGTTCGGGAAGTGCTCGAGCAGGAACGCCTTCGCGAGGTGCGTCATGTCGAGGAAGGCGCAGTCGTCGCCGCGGCGCTTCATCTCCGCGTCGATGGAGCGGGCGACGATGTCGCGCGGCGCGAGCTCCTTGCGCGGGTCGTAGCGCACCATGAAGGCCTCGCCCTCCCCGTTGCGCAGGATCCCGCCCTCGCCCCGCAGCGCCTCCGAGATGAGGAAGCTCTTGGCGGCCGGGTGGTAGAGGCACGTCGGGTGGAACTGGAAGAACTCCATGTTGGCGACGGCGGCGCCGGCCCGGAACGCCATGGCGACGCCGTCGCCGGTCGCGACGTCGGGGTTCGAGGTGTAGAGGTAGACCTTCCCAGCGCCGCCGGTGGCGAGCACCGTCACGCCGGTGGTGAAGGTCGAGACGTCGCCGGTCTCCCGGTCGATGACGTAGGCGCCGAGCACGCGGTTCGCCCCGCCGAGGCCGAGCCGCCCCGAGGCGAGCAGGTCGACCGCCACCGCGTCCTCCACGATGCGGATGCCACGCGCCTGGCAGGCGGCGAGCATGGCGCGCTCCACCTCGCGGCCGGTGGCGTCCTTGGCGTGCGCCACCCGCCGCCGCGAGTGACCGCCCTCCCGCGTCAGGTGGAGCTGCTCCCCCGTGACGCGGTCGAACTCGACGCCGAGCGACTGCAGCCAGCGGATGCGCTCGGGGCCTTCGCGGACCGTGACCTCGACCGCGTCGCGGTGGCAGAGCCCGGCGCCGGCGACGAGCGTGTCCTCGACGTGGCGCTCGAGCGAGTCGTCCGCCCCGAGGACCGAGGCGATACCCCCTTGGGCATATTGTGTGGATCCCTCCCACCTCTGACGCTTGGTGAGGACGGTAACGGATCCCTGTCCGGATGCCTCCAGGGCGAAGGAGAGGCCGGCGATCCCGCCTCCGAGGACGAGGAAGTCCGCGTGCTCGCGGGGTTGGAGGCGGGTCATGGGCTCTGGTGTAGCACCCTGTTCGTGGTACTGGAACGCAAGCTGCCCCCGACTTTTCTTCCCTGGTAGCCTGTCCGACTGGAGATGGCCCGGCTCTCCCCCATTCTGGCCCTCATGGGTATGCTCGCCGCCCCAGCGCTCGCGGCGGCGGACGACGTGTACTCGTTCATCGACGCGGACGGCGTGATCCACGTCACGAACGTCCCGCAGGATCCCCGCTACCGGCGCATGAAGGGCGCCCGGCCACCGGCGGTGAAGATGGCGCGGCGTGGCCCGGCCGGCCGCGCGCCTCCGCTCATGCTGCGGCGGACGAGCGCGTACGACGAGCACATCCAGGCCGCCGCCGAGCGCTTCGGACTCGCCCCGCCGCTGCTCAAGGCGGTCATGGCGGTGGAATCGAACTTCGACCCGTCGGCCATCTCGGTGAAGGGCGCGACCGGCCTCATGCAGCTCATGCCGGCGACCGCGCGCGAGATGTACGTCGTGGATCTCTACGACCCCGCCCAGAACATCGAGGGCGGTGCCCGCTACCTGCGCGCCCTGCAGGACCGGTTCGGCGGCAACCTCGAGCAGGTGCTCGCGGCCTACAACGCCGGCCCCGAGGCGGTGCGCCGTTCCGGGGGCGCGGTGCCGAACATCCCCGAGACCCGAGCCTACGTCCGCAAGGTGATCGCGCTGTACGAGACCTACATGCGCGGCGGGTGAAGCGCCCCGCCGAATCGCGACACTTCCGCGGCGACGGACCCTAGAATAGCCCCGTGGCCCGCGCACCCGGCACGCGGCAGGACGACGAGGTCGAGGGGCTCGACGAGGAGTTCCTCTTCCACCTCCACCGCGGCGGCGAGCACCTCGCGCGCGGAGAGCTGGAGGCGGCCCGCACGGCGCTGACGCGCGCGCGCGAGCTCCGGCCACGAGATCCGCAGGCGCTCGGGCTCCTCGGGCAGGCGCTCTACCGCCTGGGCCGGTTCGACGAGGCGGCGGACGCGTACGGCCGGCTCGTCGACGAGAGCCCGGTCGAGGCGGCAGCCCGCGTCAACCTCGGGCTCGCCAGCCTGAAGGCGAAGCGGCACGAGGCCGCCATCCGCCAGCTCGAGGTCGCGCTCGACCTGTCGCCGGGGCACAAGAAGGCGATGGGCTACCTCGGGCTCGCCTGGCTCGAGCGCGGCGACTTCGCGCAGGCGCGGGAGTGGTTCGAGCGCGCCGGCAGCGACGCCATGGTGGCGCGCTGCGACGAGCTGCTGGCGCTGGCGCGCCCGGCGGCCGAGGCGGCGGCGCTCTCCGAGCCCCAGCCCGAGCCGACGGCGCCGCCCGCCCACGCCACCGACGCCGATGCGGTGGCGGCCGCCGGCGCCGCGGAGGCGCGCGAGGCGGCGGAGCCGGACACCGTGGCGACGTTCACGGTGCGGGGAGAGCGGCTGACGGTGCGCGTGGGCGAGGACGTGCTGGCGCGGGCGCTCGGGCTCCTCGCGGCGCGCGGGACGGTGCGGCTCGTGCCCGAGATGAAGCGCTTCCGCGGCAGTCCCACCGAGCGGCCGTTCGGGGTGGGGCCGGCCCGCGTGCTGCGCGCCTCGGGGGACGGCGAGCTCGTGTACCGGGTGTCGGGTCTGCGCCTGGTCGACGTCGCGGTCGGGCCCGAGCCCACCTACTTCGCCGAGCGGGCCGTGTTCGCGTTCGAGGGCGCGCTCGCCTTCGAGAACGGCCGGGTGGCGTCGCGCGGCGCGCCGGATCTCGACCTCGTCCACCTCAAGGGGCCCGGTGACGTCGTGCTCGCCGTGCGCGGCGAGGTGGTGCAGCTCGCCGCGACCCCGGGCGCGCCGGTCCGGGTGCCGCTCGCGGCGCTCGTCGGCTGGTCGGGCGCGCTCACGCCGCGCATCGGTGCGCTGGCCGAGGGCGGGCAGAACGGCGCCGAGGAGCTCGCCGTCGAGCTCACCGGAGAGGGGCGCGTGCTCGTCGACGACGGTGCGGCGCTCGGAACGACCTAGGCGGCGCCCGTGGCGAGGGACCTCAAGAAGGAGCTGTGGAGCTCCCCGAACATCATCACGCTGGTGCGGATCGCGGCCATCCCCGTGTTCCTGATCTTCACCTACCGGGAGTCGCGGGAAAACTCGTTCATCGCCGCGCTCGTCTACTCCGCCACCGCCGCCACCGACTTCCTCGACGGGTGGCTCGCCCGGCGCAAGAACCTCGTCACCGTCATCGGCAAGTTCCTCGACCCGCTCGCCGACAAGCTCATCGCCATGGCGGCGCTGGTGATGCTGGTGCACCTCGGGCGCGTCGCGGCGTGGGTGGTCATCCTGGTCATGGCGCGCGAGTTCGCCGTCACCGGCCTGCGCACCATCGCCATGAGCGAGGGCATCGTCATCGCCGCCGGGCAGGAGGGCAAGTACAAGACGGCGGTGCAGCTCGTGGGGATCGTCTTCCTGCTCCTCCACTATCCGTACACGATCAACTACGTCGTCGCCACCGCGGACATCGACGCGAACCGCATCGGGACCGCGCTCCTCTACATCAGCGCCTTCTTCTCGGTGTGGAGCGCGTGGAAGTACTTCGCCGGCTTCCTGCACGTGGTCTACAGACCGCGCGAGGCGGCTGCGGACGCCCAGGCGGACGAGGTGGCGGAGCGGCGTCCGGCGCGCCCCGAGCGCGGGGCGGTTCAGCCCGGCCGCGACGCCTCGCGGTTCTGAGCGGTCGCGAGCAGGCGATCGCAGGCGGCGAGCACCGCCGCGGCGTCGCCCTCGCCGCGCGGCTCGGCGGCCTCGAACCAGGGCACCTCGTGGCGCCAGCGCACGGCGTCGCCGGAGAGGAAGACGCCGACGGTGGGCGCGCCGACGGCCACCGAGAGGTGCATGGGCCCGCTGTTGTTGGAGACGCAGAGGCGCGCGCCGCGCAGGAGCGCCGCGAGGTCGGCGAGGTCCGTCGCCGGCGCGAGCCGCGCGCCGCCGCCGTCGGCCACGGCGCGGGCGATGGGCTCCTCGCCCGGACCCCACACCACCAGCACCGGGAGGCCGCGCGCCGCCAGCCCGCGCGCCACGGCGGCATGCGCCGCGGGCGGCCAGCGCCGGTCGGCCATGCGCGCGCCGGGGTTGAGGACGGCGTAGGCGCCGGAGACGCCGGCGGCGGCCAGGGCGCGAGCGGCGAGGGCCGGATCGCGGCCCAGCTCCGTCTCCGGCTCGAGGCCGCGGGGCAGGAGGCCGAAGGGCCGGAGCAGCTCCAGCTTGGCGCGGACCTCGTTCTCGTTGGCGCCGTCGTGCGGGACGGCGTGGGAGAGGAAGCGCGCGCTCTCGCCGCGGAGGTGGCCGACCACGGGCGCGCCGGCCGCCACCACCCGCGCGAGGAGCGAGCCGGTGAGCGAGAAGCCGGACCAGTGGCCCGCCTCCACGACGGCGTCGTAGCGCCCGCGCCTGAGCGCGGCGAGCAGCGCGGCGAGGCGCCAGGGGCGACGGAAGAAGAGCCGCTTCTCGAAGGGGAGGACGCGGTCGACGTGCCCGCTCGCCACGACCGAGGACTGTCGCGCGGCCGCGAGCAGGTGCAGCTCCGCGTGCGGGATGCCGAGCTTGAGCGCGCGCAGGAGCGGCGTGGTGAGGAGCTGGTTGCCGACGCGCTCGTCCGTGCGGACGACGAGGAGCTTGCGGAACGCGTGCTGCGGCGGGAGCGGCCGGCGGGGGGTGGGGAAGAGCAGGGTCGCGAGCGCGACGACGAGGCGGCGGCCGGCCGCGCGCAGCGAGGAGGCGACGGCGCCGCGGCCCCGGGCGCCGCCAATCTCGCGCTCGAGCCGGCGCAGCCAGCGCGCCTTGTCGGCGTCGTAGCGCGCGTAGAGACGCGCCAGCGTGAACCCGGCGGCGCCGTCGAGGAGGCCGAGCCAGAGGAGGTAGCGGCGGACGAAGCCGAGCGGAAAGCGCAGCGCGTCCCAGGGGCGCCAGCGCTGGCCGGCGCGGAAGCGCTCGCGGGCGACGCCCTCGGCGTAGCGGGCGAGCTTGGCGGACGCGTCGGCGGCGTCGCGGAAGCCGTCGTGCTCGCAGTGGCCGGGGAGGTCGGCGACGGGGCCATCGACACGGAGCCTGGGGTGGACGGAGGAGCCGGTCCAGGCGGCGCCGGCCCGGCGGACGACACGCAGCCGGCGGTCGCGCCACATCTGGCCGAAGCCGACGGGACGACCGGCGAAGCGGTGCCGGAAATGGATCCGGTAGCCGGCCGCGCGTGGCCCGCCCGGGCGATCGAGCTCGGCGCGCAGCGCGCGGGCGAGGGTGGGATCGGGTCGCTCGTCGGCGTCGAGGTTGAGGACGTAGTCGCCCGCCGCCTGCGAGAGCGCGATCGCCTTCTGCTCGCGGAAGCCCGGCCATGGGTTGGAGACGACGCGTGCACCGGCGGCGCGTGCGATCTCGACCGTGCGGTCGGTCGAGCCGGAGTCGACGACGACGACCTCGTCCGCCAGCCCGCGGACGGAGTCGAGGAGCCGCAGCAGGCTCGCCTCCTCGTTCAGCGTGACCACCGTGACCGAGAGCCGTGCCATCGGGGGGGCGGGAGGATACCATCACGCCGCGCTTGACACCCCCCGCCGGCGCCTTCTATAACCCTCCGCCTCGCAAGGGTTTTCGCGGGAATAGCTCAGTGGTAGAGCATCGCCTTGCCAAGGCGAGGGTCGAGGGTTCAAATCCCTTTTCCCGCTCCAGATCAGCGGTTGTTTACGAGAGAAGCCTCCGGATTCCGGGGGCTTTTCTCGTTACTGGGCGAGGGGACCGTTCCCTTTCCAAGTGGAGCCGAACCAGTTGAACTGATGGCGCTGCCCGATTGAGATGAGCCTCGCGATGGGGGGTCTTGGGGGGAGAGTTTCTCCCCCCAGACTGAGGCGCCGAAGGCGCCGGATCTCGATCATGGCGGCGGAAGTGACGCCGGGCTGAACTCAGCTGGACGCCGCCATGACGCCGGATGCTCGATGGCCCTCCGCCGCGCGTGCGGGGAGGGTCTCTGGAACCCGTGGAGCGCCCGCCTACGCCTTGGCGACGCCGCCGGCCTTGGCCACCTCGGCGGCCAGGTTCTCCTGCTTCTTCTCGAGGCCCTCGCCGAGCACGAAGCGCGCGAAGCGGCGGACCTGGATGTTCTCGCCGATCTTGGCCACCGCCTCGGTCACGACCTCCTGCATCGACTTCTTGTCGTCCTTCACGAAGGCCTGCTCCATGAGGCAGACCTCCTTGTAGTACTTGTCCACCTTGCCCTGGGCGATCTTCTCGACGATGGGCTCCGGCTTCTTCTGCTCGCGCGCCTGGTGCCGGGCGATCTCCATCTCCTTCGAGACCACCTCGGGCGGCACGTCCTCGCGCCTCACGTAGAGCGGCGCCGCGGCGGCGATCTGCATGGCGACGTCCTTGACGAGCGCCT
>DASTGH010000510.1:0-9293 GCA_035719345.1 Anaeromyxobacteraceae bacterium | reverse complement strand
CGAGCTGCACGAGGTCGTTCGCGAGGCGGTGCGCTGCGCCATCGAGAAGCACGGCAAGAGGAAGGGCGCCGTCGAGCCCGCGCGCAAGCGCGAGGCGTCGATGGAGAAGCCGACGCGGCGCGAGCCCACGGCCGAGGTGCGGCGGCAGGTGTGGAAGCGCGATGGCGGCCGCTGCGCCTGGGTCGGGCCGGACGGAAGGCGGTGCGAGAGCACGTGGCAGGTCGAATACGACCACGTCCGCGCGGCGGCGCTGGGCGGGGAGGCGAGCGTGGCGAACGGGCGCCTCCTGCGCCGGCCCCATCAGCTCCTCAGCGCGGAACAGACCTTCGGCCGCGCGCACATGGACAGGTACCGGCGGCGCCGAGGTGAGCGCGAGGCCACTTCTCCCGGAGGAAGTGCCGCCGCGGGGACCTGCCCTCTCCCCGGCCCTCCCCCGCCGACGCGGGGGAGGGGGATCCGCCGCTGACCTCCAAGACCTCGACCGCGACCTCGTCCGGGGGATCCAAACGTACCCGCAGCGCCCCCGGGCGTCTCGTTCGTTCCGCGTGCGCGGATCGGTTCGAGTGACTCCGCTCTCCCGTCACCTCGCGCCGCGGAGCCCCTCGACCGCGGCCACGTCGAGATCGAGCACCGCGTCCGCCCAGCGCTCGATGAGCGCGAGCATCGCCTCGCGCGGGCCCTGCCGCCAGTCGTCGCTGCCGTAGAACGCGTCCTCGAGGCGCTGCCGCTCCTCGAGCGAGGCGAAGGCGCGGATGACGTAGAAGGTCACTTCGTCGTGCCGCGACGGACCGTACGACACGACGTCGAACCCCCAGCGCCGGAGCAGCGGCAGCGACCGCTCCGTGAAGAGCCGCTCGAACTCGGCGCAGCCGCCCTCCTTCAGCGTCAGGACGCGCACCTCGACGACGCGCCCATTCGCGGGCCCCGGGCTCATGGGCCTCACATAACGTGGCCATGGCGCGACGCCTCTCGCTCACCGCAGGGCAGGCGCGGCTGGTGCACCTCGCCGCCCAGGGCCTGCTCACGGCGCCGGCCCGGCGCGCCACGCGGGACGACGTGCGAGCGGCCGTGGCGAGGATCTCGCTCCTCCAGGTCGACACGATCCACGTCGTGGCGCGGAGCCCGTATCTCGTCCTGCACGCGCGGCTCGGCCACTACCAGCCGTCGTGGCTGGACGAGCTGGTCGCGTCGGGGGCGCTCTTCGAGGTGTGGGCCCACGAGGCCTGCATCGCGCCCATCGAGGACTACGCCATCCACCGGCGCGTGCTCGAGTCGCGCCGCGACTGGTTCGTGACCCGCGCCCGGCGCGTCCGCCGGCGGCATGGGCGGGCCATGGATGCGCTGCTCGAGCACGTCCGCGCGAACGGCCCGGTGAAGACGTCCGACTTCGCCGATCCGCGCCGCCGCCGCAGCGGCTGGTGGGACTGGAAGAAGGAGAAGCGCTGGCTCGAGGCCTGGTTCGCGCTCGGGGAGCTCATGGTGGCGCGCCGCGAGAACTTCCAGCGCGTGTACGACCTCGCCGGCCGGGTCCACCCTCCCGGCGCCGGCCTGGCGCTGCCGACGGCGGCCGAGGCGAGCCGCGCCCTGGTGGAGCGCGCCGTGCGCGCGCTCGGGGTGACGAGGGCGCGCTGGATCCACGACTACTTCCGGACCCGGCCCCGGCTCACGGTCGCCGACCTGCGACCGCTCCTCGCCGACGGCACCGTGGCCGAGGTGGAGGTGCGGGGCTGGCCCGAGCCGGCGTTCGTCCACCGCGACCACCTCTCGCTCGCCGAGCGCGCCGCGGCGGGAGGGCTCCGCGCCACGCGGACGGCGCTCCTCTCGCCCTTCGACCCGGTCGTCTGGGACCGCGCGAGGGCGCTCGCCATGTTCGGGTTCGACTACCGGCTCGAGTGCTACACGCCGGCCGCGCGGCGGCGCTTCGGCTACTTCGCCCTGCCGCTGCTCCGCCGCGGGGCGCTCGTCGGGCGGCTCGACGCCAAGGCGCACCGGGCCGAGGGCCGCTTCGAGGTCCGCTCGCTCCACCTCGAGGCGGGCGCGCCCGCCGGCGCGGCCCTGCTCGCCGATCTCGCGCGCGCCGTCGCCGCGAGCGCGCGCTGGCACGGCACGCCCGAGGTGGAGCTGCGGCGCACCGTCCCCACCGCCATCCGCCGGCCGCTCGCGGCGCTCCTGTGAGGTAGGCGACGGGCCCATTCGAGCGTACGATTCGAGCACGTGCTTCAAGGCATCGGCTCGATTCACCTCGACCGGAGCATGCGATGCGCTGCCAGGACGCTCCGCCCCGGAGCCCGACGCGCCCTCGGCTCCTCCCGCTGGCGCTGGCGCTGGCCGCGGCCGGCGCGGCCCGGACCGCGGCTGCGGCGGACCCGACCGGGGCCGAGCCCCCCGCACCGGCCGTCGGAGAGCCGGCCGAGGTGGCGCCGTCGCCGGACGGCACGCTGAGGCTCGTCCCCTTCGCGCTCCCCGCGTACCAGCCGGAGACGAGCTGGATGCTGGGCGCGGCCGCCGTCCTCGTGCAGCAGCCGCCGGCCGGGAGCGGCCTCAAGGAGTCGCAGCTCGCGCTCGTGGCCGCGGTGACCGTGCGCGGCCAGGTCAGCGTGGCGCTGCAGCCCGACTGGTACCTCGCCGGCGACGCGCTGCTGCTCTCGGGTGGGATCGCGTTCGCGCGCTTTCCGGACCTGTTCTACGGGATCGGCAACGACACCCGCACCGCCGACGAGGAGCACTACACGCCGATGTTCTCCGAGGTGAGCGCCGCGCCCGCGCTCCGCGTCGCGCCGGCGCTCTACCTCGGGCCCGCCGTCCGCTTCCAGCACGCCACGATGGTCGAGCTGGCGCCGGGAGGCCAGCTGGCGCAGGGGACCGTGCCCGGGTCGGGCGGCGGCACGACCCTCCAGCTCGGCGCGTCGGGCGCCTGGGACACCCGCGACAGCACCATCTACCCCAGGGCCGGCACCCTGGTGCGGCTGCTCGCGCTCACGGCCCAGCCGGCGATGGGATCGTCCTTCGCCTTCTCGCTCCTGCGGCTGGACGGGCGCGGGTACCTGACGCTCCCGTGGGGGCGCCACGTCCTCGCGACGCAGCTCGTCCTCGAGCTGCGCGGGGGCGAGCCGCCGTTCTACGACACGGGGCGGCTCGGCGGCGACGCCTCGATGCGCGGGTACTACGCGGGCCGCTACCGCGACCGGCAGCTCGCCACCGCCCAGCTCGAGTACCGCGCGCCGCTCGCCGGCCGCTTCGGCGCGGTCGCCTTCGGATCCGCCGGCAACGTCGCGCGCGACCCGGCGGGCCTCGCCGAGCGGGTGAAGGCGGCGGGGGGCCTGGGCCTCCGCTTCGCGCCGCTCGCCGACGTCCCGGTGAACGTGCGCCTCGACGTCGCCTACGGCAGCGACGTCTCGTTCTACCTCGGCATGGGCGAGGCGTTCTGACTCGCCCGGTCTCGTGAGAGGGCGTCGACCCGGGTCACGGCGACGGCCGTCAGGACAGCAGCCGCTCGATCTGCGCCATGTCCGCGGGCTTCGCGACGTGCCCGTCGAACCCGGCCGCCAGGGCGCGGCTCACGTCGTCGGGCTGCGCGTACCCGCTCACGGCGAAGAGGCGGACGCCTTCGCCCCGGGCGGCGCGGATGGCGCGGGCGACCTCGTGGCCGCTCATCCCGGGGAGGCCGATGTCGCAGATGACGACGTCGGGCGTCGTGGCGGTCGCCTTGGCGATCGCGCTCGGGCCGTCGAAGGCCACGTCGGCCTCATGCCCCAGCATCTCGACGATCTCCGCCAGGGACTGCGCGGCGTCGCGGTTGTCGTCGATGACGAGGACGCGGCGCGGCTCCGGCGCGCGGTCCACGGCCGCGGCCGCGGCCGCGCCGTCGGAGGCAGCCGGCTCCGGCGAGAGGGGGAGCTCGACCGTGAAGCGCGCCCCCTGGCCGGCGCCGCCGCTCTCGGCGCGCGCCGCCCCGCCGTGCAGCTCGGTGATGCCCTTCACCAGGGCGAGGCCGAGCCCGAGCCCGCCGCTCGACCGCGCCAGCGTGTGCTCGCCCTGCACGAACGCCTCGAACACCGAGGGGAGCAGGGCCGGGTCGATCCCGCTGCCGCTGTCCTTCACCACGATCTCCGCCCGCTGCGGGCCCGCCACGAGCGTCAGCGACACGTGGTCGCCCCGCGCGCTGAACTTCGCGGCGTTGTGCAGGAGGTTGCCCACCACCTGCGTGATCCGCGCCGCATCGACGTCGGCCCACGCCTCGGCCGCCGGCACCGCCACCTCGAAGGTGATGCCGCGCTCCTCCATGACGGCGCGGAAGTCGTCCCCCGCATGGAGGACGAGCGTCCGCAGGCCGGCGCGCCTCCGCCGCAGCTCGATCTTGCCGCGGGCGATGCGGGTGACGTCGAGCAGGTCGTCCACGAGCCGCGTCAGGTGATCGGTCTGGCGGGCGATGACGCGCTGGGCGCGCGCCGCCTGCTCGCTGCCGGGGACCGCCTGCTGCAGGATGTGGATGGAGTTGCGGATGGGCGCGAGCGGGTTGCGCAGCTCGTGCGAGAGCATGCCCAGGAACTCGTCCTTCTTGCGGTCCGCCTCCTCCAGCTGCTCCTTCTTCGCGCGGAGCGAGCGGGTGAGGGCCTCGCGCTCCGCCAGCGATCGCGCCAGCTTCATGTTCCCGAAGGTCAGGCGCGAGAGCATCCCCGCGAAGCCGAGGAGGAACGCCATCCCGGCGTTCACCCGGTCGCGCGGCACCCGCGGCACGCGCTCGAGCGCGGCGAGGTAGGCACCGATGTCGAAGCCGTAGCGCTCCGCCTGCGCGCGGAACAGCTCGTGGTCGGGGGTCTCGTCGTCGAAGAAGAACTGGCCGGCGAAGACGTTGCCGAGGTGCTGGCCGTCCACGACGATGGGCGTCGCGGCGTCCCACATGCTGTTGCGGCACTTGTAGAGCTTGATCTCGCCGGGGCGGGCGCCCGCCGAGAGCCGGGTGTCGCTCTCGATGCAGTGCCGGCACGTCTCGGGGTGGACCCGGTGGAATCTGGTGCAGACCTCCTGCCAGCCGGCGCCGACGAGGACCTTGCCGTCGGTGTCGATGACGCCCAGGGGGATGCCGGAGGCGCGGTGCAGCTCGTTCATGAGTCCCTGGACCGCCTCGGTGTCGAGGATGTCGGCCAGCCGCAGCCGACCGAGCTCGCCCTCCGGGGAGAGGATGCTGTCGAGCTTCAGCCGGATGCGCGCCTCGCTCTGCCGGAGCGCCTCCTCCGCGAGCCGCTCCTTCGTCTGATCGCGGAAGACCAGCACCGCCCCGAGGACTCGCCCCGACGCGTCGCGGATGGGCGCGGCGCTGTCGGCGATGGGGCGCTCGGCGCCGTCGCGCGCGATGAGCGCCGTGTGGTTCGCGAGACCGGCCACGATCCCCTCGCGCAGGGCGCGAGCGACGGGGCTGGGAACGCGCTGGTGGGTGCCCTCCTGCACGATGCGGAACACGTCCTCGACGTCGGCGCCGACGCCGTCCGGCCCGCGCCAGCCGGTGAGATCCTCGGCCACGCCGTTCAGCATCGTGACCCGCCCGGCGGCGTCCGTCACGATGACGCCGTCGCCGATGCTGCGCAGCGTGACGGCGAGCCGCTCCTTCTCCGACGCCAGCTCCTCGTGGGCGCGCTGCCGGTCGGTGACGTCGTCGCCGTAGACGTTGACCTCCGTCCCCACCGGGCAGAGCGACAGCGAGAAGACGCGGCCGCCACTGGACACGTCGGCGCGGACGCGCGTTCGCTCCGCCAGCGCCCGGCGCGCCGGAGCGGCGATCTCCGGCGGGACCGGGCGCGAGAGCTCGAGCCGGAGGTCGCCGAGCGCCGAGAGCGCGGCGCCGTTCGCGTAGAGCAGCGTGAGGTCTCCGGCCAGCCGGAGCACGGGGTCGGGGTTCTCCTCCGGGAACCGCGCCAGCATGGCGGCGCGATCGAGCGCGGCGCCGAGCGCCGCCTCCGCCCGGATCACCTCGTGCTTCAGCTCGACGTCGCTCACGTCCTCGAGCGTGAGGACGACGCCCCCGCTCTCGCCGACGCGCGACGCGCTCACCAGGGCGCAGACGTCCACCTCCCCTCCGCCACGGCGCACCCGGTGGAAGCTCCGCGCCCGGCGGACCGCGTCGCCCGCCAGCGCCGCCTGCACCGACGAGCGGAGGACGCATTCGCCGCAGGCCGCCTCGCGACCACAGCCGCCGGGCCCGCGCGCATGGACGCAGCCGAGCACATCTCCGGGCAGCGCAGGCAGCGCCGGGCCGGCGTCCCCGCCGCGCAGCTCGCGCGCCGCGCGGTTCATGCTCACGATCCGCACGTCCCCGTCGACCACGAAGGTCGGTGCGGGGAACTGCTCGAACATCTCCTGACCGGTCGCGTCGAACATCGCAGATCTTGCGCTGGAGCGAGGCGGCGGGGACTGATGCGCGAACCGTGCCACGAGGCGCCGGCGCCGGCGAGAGCGCCGGCCGGGCCCTCGAATCCTGCTGATTTTGCGCAGTCGCCGGCCGTCGGTGCCCTGCCCTGCCGGGCGGTCGGGGGCAGGCGCCCGCCTCACGCGCCCGCGCGCGCGTGCTCCACCGTGTCGATGAGGTCCTCGCCGCGGAACGGCTTCGGCACGTAGAAGCGAAGGCCGTGCTCCATGGCCACGGTGCGGACGTGCGTCGACGCCGTCATGAGGACGACCGGCGGCGCGGCGCTGATGGGCCCGAGCCGGCGGAGGAACTCGCCGCCATTGGCGTCGGGGAGGCGGTAGTCGAGCAGGATGACGGCCGGCTCGAAGTCCCCGAGCTGGCTCACCGCCTGCTCCACCGTCCGCGCCTCGCGCACGTCCCAGCCCTCGTCCTCCAGGATCTCCCGGACGTTCGCGCGCAGCGCGTCGTTGTCGTCGATGACGAGGATGCGCCGCGGTCTCCGCCGCGCCACGGCGCTCGCCAGGATCTGGTCGAGCTCCTCGAACCGGAACGGCTTGGCGAGGTGGTAGTCGAAGCCGGCCTTGAACGCCCGGCGCTGATCGTCCGGGCTGGCGTAGCCGGTCATGGCGACGAGCGGCGGCCGGTGCGGATCGCTCGCCAGCTGCCGCGCCACCTCGTAGCCGTCGACGCCGGGGAGGCCCACGTCGCAGAGCACGATGTCCGGCCGCAGCGCGCGCGCCCTGTCCACGCCCTGCCGGCCGTCGTGCGCCACCACCACCTCGTGCCCGCCGAGCTCGAGCGCGTCCTTGAGCGTCTCCGCGGCGTCGAGGTTGTCCTCCACCACCAGCACGCGCAGCCGGGCCGCGCGCTCCGGGCCCGGCGCCTCCGGCTGCGCCGGCTGCGGGATGCGCGCCGCCTCGGCCACGAGCGGCAGGGAGACCACGAACTCGCTGCCCTTTCCCGGGCCCCCGCTGCGCGCCTCGACCGCGCCGTCGTGCATCTCGGCGAGGCTTCGCACCAGGGCGAGGCCGATCCCCAGCCCGCCCGACGTGCGCTGCAGGCCCTGATCCGCCTGGGCGAACGGCTCGAAGACGCGGCCCAGCATGTCCGCCGCGATGCCGATGCCGTCGTCGGCCACCCGCACCACCGCCTGGCAGCCGCGCTCGCGCGCGGTCGTGACGACCACGTGTCCGCGCGCGTTCGTGAACTTGCTGGCGTTGTGGAGCAGGTTGCCGACGAGCTGGCGGATGCGGGCGGGGTCGGCGTCGACCCACAGCTTCTCGTCGCCCCCGGCGTGCGCCAGGTCGATCTCGCGCGCGGCGAAGAGCGCCCGCTGGTCGTCGACGACCTCGCGGACGAGCGCGGCCAGGTCGAACCGGCTCCGGTGCAGCTGGATCTTCCCGCGCGAGATGCGGGTGACGTCGAGCAGGTCCTCCACCAGGCGGGTGAGCTGCGCCGCCTGCCGCTCGATGACCGCCCTCGCCCGTGCGGCGCGCTCGCCGTCCCCGGGCGCGCGGTGGAGGATGTGGATCGAGTTGCGGATGGGGGCGAGCGGGTTGCGCAGCTCGTGCGAGAGCACCGACAGGAAGTCGTTCTTGCGCCGGTCGGCGTCTCGGAGCTGCTCCTCGGCGCGCTTGCGGGCGGTGATGTCGGCGAGCGACAGGACCGCCCCGATGCGCTCGCCGTCGACGACGAGCGGCGCCGCGCTCAGCGTCACCCAGCGCTCCCCCGCGCTCGAGCGGATCCGCCACACCGATCCGCGGATCGTCTCGCCGTGCCGCGCGGCGCGGTAGGCGGGTGAGCCCTCCACATCGAGCAGGTGCCCGTCCTCGCTCAGCCATTCGTTCGGCCCTCGCGAGAGCCGATCGACGAGGGGCAGCGCCCGCTCCCGCTCGTCGTAGCCGAGGATGGCGTCCGCGGCCGCGTTCGAGTGCACGATGCGCCCGTCGCGATCGTAGACGACCACGCCCTCGGCGACGCAGCGGAGCGTCGCCTCGAGCTCGGCGGCCCGGGCGTGCGTCTGCTCCTGGCTGCGGCGCAGCTCCTCCTCCGCGCGGGCGCGCCGCACCGCCGAGCGGCTGAGCCAGGCCGCGGTCCGCCACAGGAAGAGGAGGGACAGCACGCTGAGCGTGACGGCGAAGAGCCCCGTGCCGACGTACCGCCCGTACAGCCCGTACCGCTCGCCGGCGAGGCGGATGAAGCCCACGACGACGGGGAGCAGCACCACCGGGGCGAGCGCGCGCCGCAGGAGCACACCTCCCGAGTCGGCGCGCCACAGGACCGGGACGCTCCCGTCCCGCGGATCCGCGAACCCGAGCGCGAGCCCGAGCGCGAGGAGCGCGATGGCGGTGGGCCAGGCGATCACGGTGAGCTGGCCAGCCTGGTACAGCGCCGCGACGCCGTAGAGGAACCCGACCGCCGGGACCATGACGAGGCAGCACGTCGCCGCGCCGAGCAGGGCGAAGCCGCGAGCGCGGGACGCGAGCGCGAGGAGCCCGGCGCCGAGCAGCGTGAGGCAGGTCGCGCCGAGCGGACCCATCCTGTTCGGGCTCACCGTCTGCAGGACGTCGGGCGGCTCCTCCGCCAGGAGCTGATCGATGCCGAGGTCGACGCCGAGCAGGTACTCGGCCAGGGTCGAGGCGCCGACGAGGAGGACGATCGCCGACGCCGCCACGGCGAGGCCCCGCCGCGCGCCGGCGGGGTCGCCTTCGCCGCCGCGGAGGAGCAGGAGCGCCGCGCCGGCGAGCGCCTGCGCCAGCGCCATGTTGGTCTTCATCGTGACGGCGCCCGCGGCCGCCCACGCAGGCGGGAGGCCGAGCATCCAGGCGGCGAGGTGGAACGCGCCGATCGCCAACCCGATCAGCGCTCCGATGCGCGTCAACCAGCGCAC
>DASTGH010000509.1:0-2786 GCA_035719345.1 Anaeromyxobacteraceae bacterium | reverse complement strand
GCCGTGGCCGACGCGCGCGCGGAGGTGTCACACGCGCTCGGCGTGCCGCTCCCGCCCATCGCCGTCCGCACCGCGCGCTCGCTCCCCGCGGGCGGCTGGCGGCTCCTCGTCGACGAGGTGCCCGCGTCCGCCGGCCGCTGCCCGGTGTCCGAGGCCATCGCGCTCCTCCCCATCGAGGAGCTGGAGGCGGTCGGGATCGCGGCGCGCCCGGAGGTGGATCCCGCCACGGGCTGCACGGTCGGCGTCGTCGCCGCGTGCGATGCGGCGCGCGCGGCAGCGCTCGGGCCGCTGCGAGGACCGGGCGAGCGGCTCGGCGCCGCGCTCGCCGCCGCGCTCCGGGCCCACGCTCACCTCCTGCTCGGCGTGCAGGACGTCCAGGGGCTGCTCGAGCGGATGGAGTCGACACACCCTGCGCTCGTCGGCGAGCTGGCGCGCCAGGTGCCGGCCGCGCTCCTGGCCGAGGTCCTCCGGCACCTGCTGGAGGAGGGCGTCGCCATCCGTCCGCTCCACGCCATCCTGGAGACGCTGCTCGAGGCGGCACCGAGCACCCGGTCCGCACCGGCCCTTGCCGACCGGTGCCGCAGGACGCTGCGCCGCCAGATCGCGCACCGCCACGCCGCATCGGGCGTGCTCGATGCCCTGCTCATCGAGCCTGCGGCGGAGGCTGCGCTCCGTGCGGGGCTCGCAAGCCCTTCGGCCTCACCCGACCCGGCTGCGGTGCGCGCCCTCCTCGACGCGCTCGGAGCCGAGCTGTCGGGGCAGCCGGGCCGACGGCCCGTCGTGCTCACGGGGTCGGACCTGCGGCGCCCGGTGCGCCAGCTCCTCGCGGCGCGGCATCCGGCGATCGCCGTGCTGGCTTACGAGGAGCTCCCGCCCGCGCTGGCGGTCCGGCCGGTGGGAGCGCTGGGCGGCGCGACGTGAGCTGGAAACGACCGTGATGATCGCGGCTTGCGCTAGAAGGCGCCGCCGGCGGCCACGGGAGGCGTCCCGCCGCCGCCCTCGCCCGAGCCCGGCGTGTCCTCGATGCGATTCACGCGGTCGCGCAGCTCCTTGCCCGTCCGGAAGAGGATTCCCCGCTTCGGCTTCACGGGGATCACCTCTCCCGTCTTCGGGTTGCGCCCCTGGTAGCCCTCGTAGTGCTTCACGTGAAACGCGCCGAGCCCGCGGATCTCGATGTTCTCGCCCTTGCAGAGCGCCGTCTTCATCGACTCGAAGATCGTCTCGATCGTCGATTCGGCCTGCTTCTGAGTGACCCCGCGCTTGACGACGAGGATGTTGATGAGGTCGGACTTGAGCATGAGCGCTCCGCTCGGGGCGAACGTCCCGGGAGCCCCGAGGCGTTCAGGTTGAGGTGAGCCTAGCCCAAGCGGCTGAAATCGACAAGGGTTCCAAAGGCATGCACGAAGGCGGGGGCCTCGGATTGGATTTCAGCCCGCCTGCTCGGCTGCCGGAGCCACAGCCGCCACCGATGCGACACGCCGACACAGGTCCTCGTACGTCGAGGCCGCGAGCGCATCGGCCGCCGCGCCCTCGGCCGCCGCGAGGAGACCCGAGACCAGCGCCTCCGCCCCGTCGCCCTCCCGGCCGGGGGGCGCTCCCGACACCGCGCGCCGCACGTCGGCGAGGGTGATCTCGGCGAGCGGCCGCGCCGGTACGAGGCCACCGCCCGACAGCTCGTGGACGAGGCCGCCGACGCGGAGGATGCCGAGCACCTCTCGCACCGGCTCGCCGAACGTGGCGAGCCGCTCGGCCACCTCCCCCATGTCGGGCGGCGGCGCGCCCGCCCGGAAGGCGAGCGCCACCTCGAGCAGCGCCTGCGCCGCGAGCAGCTCGTGGCCGAGCGGCGTCGCGCGCGCCGCGTGACCGCGGAGGAGGACGCGCGCGTGCTGCACGACGAACGAGACCCGCGCTCCCCACAGGACGATCGTCCACGACACGTACAGCCAGAGGAGGAAGATGGGGACGGCTGCCACCGAACCGTAGATGGCGTGGTACCGGAAGAAGCGCGCCACGGCCAGCGTGTAGAGCCCCTTCGCGAGCTCCCATGCCAGGCCCGCGGCGAGGCCGCCGGCGGCGGCTCCGCCGATCCGCACGCGGGTCGCGGGGACGAACAGGTAGAGCGCCGTGAAGAGCAGGCACGAGAGGACGACGCCGGCGGCGCGCACGAGGAGCTGCCCCCCCCAGCCTCCCTCGATGAACCCACCCACCCAGTGGCCGAGCGCGAGCGAGCCGGCGAGCAGCACGGGCGCGAGCGTGAGGCCCGCCCAGTAGATGAGCGCGCGCTGCCCCACCGGGCGCGCGCGCCGCACCGCCCAGATCTCGTTCAGCGCCTGCTCCACCGAGGCGAAGAGGCCCACCGCCGAGACGACGAGGAACGCGCCGCCGACCACGCCGGCGCTGGTCGCGTGCGCGTTCTGGATGAAGCGCTCGAGCTGAGGCTCGATCGAGGCACGTGCCCCGACGGCGAGGTTGTCGAGGAGGTAGCCGTGGACGACGCGCGACAGCGTGGCCGTGCCGGCGAACGCCTCCAGGACCGAGAAGGCGACGACCAGCGCCGGGACGACCGCGAAGAGCGAGATGTAGGTGAGCGACATGGCGCGCAGCCGCAGGCTCGCGCCGCGGAACGGAGCGAGCAGCGAGCGCGCGCCGGCCGCCGCCAGGCGCGCCGCACCGCGCGGGCCCGGCGCCATGCCCTACCGTCCCTTGGCCTCGGGCGTGGCGTCGGCCAGCTCGGCCGCGGACGCCGGCGCACTCGCCTCGGCGCCGTCGCCGCCGCGCTCCTGCGC
>DASTGH010000508.1:0-2247 GCA_035719345.1 Anaeromyxobacteraceae bacterium | reverse complement strand
TACAAGATCCCGCGCTACTGGAAGTTCGTGGACGGCTTCCCCATGACCGTCACCGGCAAGATCCAGAAGTTCAAGATGCGGGAGCAGGCGATCGCGGAGCTCGGGCTGGAGGCGGCCGCGAAGGTGAAGACGGCGTAGGCGAGATAGGCGAGCCGCCGGAGGCGGCGAGCCCTTGCGCGAGCTTATGCAGGGAGCGTTCCGCGCGCTCGCGGTGCAGCTCGGCCGTCCCTTGGCTTCATTCACTAATAGTGCGCTTATCCTGGGATGAGTAACCTCACCTGTCCGGGTCCGTCGCCGGCGAATCTCGCGATGTGATCCGCGCCGAACACGCGCTCGGCGTGGAGCCGGTTGTGCGCGCGGCACAAGAGCCGCAGGTTGGCGGCGTCCGACGTGCCGCCGAGCGCGACCGGTCGCACGTGGTCCAGCTCGAGCTTCCAGCGGCTCTCGCATCGCTGACCATCCGGGCCGAGCCAGGTGCATCGTCCGCCGTCGCGCGCCCAAACCTCCCTGCGAACGTGGGCGGGGACGTGCTGCCGGCCGCCCGCGCGCGATTCGGCGAAAACCCCGTCGGGCGCGGCATTGCCGGCGGCGTCCTGCGGTGGCGCATTCGCGCCCTCCCGGCGCCGCTCCTGCGCGGGCGCTCGCGCGCCCTTGCGGTTGCCATGCTTCTCGATGGCGCAGCGGATCGCCTCGCGCAGAACCTCGGCGAGCTCGCCGCGAGGCACCTTGTGGCTGAGGAGTGCCGTGAGCTCGTCGAGCTCCGCCTTGAGGCTGGCGTCGACCGTGACACGGAGCGAGTACGTCCCGGCGTCGACCGGCTGGATCGAAGGACGCGCAGGCTTCGGGTTCGCTTCCGTCGGCCGCTCCGCAAAGAGGACAGGCGCCGCCGCAGTGTGCTGGACCGGCGGCTCGGCATGGCGCGCGGGAGGCTGATCTTCGACGCGCGCCGATGCGGGGCGCGGTGAAAGGCGTCGGACGCCCTCCAGCGGAGCCTCGCGCGGCTGCAGCGTGGCGACGACGTGCTCCACCTCCGCCTTGGTCCGGTATGCCGCGCGCGCGAGGACATCCTCCAGATTCTGATCGCTGAGGACCGACGCCAGCACCGTCACGGTCGAGAGGCACAGGCGCCCGTCTCGCAGCGCGTCGGCGAGGACAGGGAAGCGGCGCAGGACGCGCATGGCGCCGATGCGCCGCCCTGCCGGGCCCTCGCGCAGGTGCAGGACGCGCTGGCAGTAGCTCCAGAGCGAGTCATGGCCGGCCTCCGCCCAGGCGCGCCGCCGGTCGAACTCGTCGAGGTGGAGCAGGAACTCGACGACGACCTGTCGCTCCTGGCCTGCGAGTTCGGTGAGCCGTCGCGCGAGGGCGTCACTGGAAAGCGAGCTGGCCAGGGCGGCGGTCATGTGAGCCTCCGAGATGCAGTGTCTCACCCTGCTCTGACGTTCAGTGTGGGCCGGTTCGCGCGTGAGGGCGCCCCGCCGCGCGTGCGCTAGCATCGCCCCGTGCTCGCGGGGGAGGTGCGCCATGGACACGGCGGTGATGCTCGTGCTGCTGGCGGCGGGCCTCGTCCTCGGGCCGTGGGCGCTCGGGTTCGCGGCGCTCCGGCGCGCGCGGCGGGCGGAGGAGCGGCTCGCGGCGCTGGAGGCGAGGGTGGGCGCGGCGCTGCCGCCGCCGCTGCCGGTGTGGGAAGCGCAGCAGGCAGAGCCCATCGCGGCGACCCATGCCCCGTCACCCCAACCGGCAGTGGCGCCTTCGGCGCCCGCGCCCGCCACGCCCTCCTCGCCACCGACCGCGCCACCGCCCGACTCGCTCGAGGAGCGCCTCGCGCTCGTCTGGTTCACCCGCGCCGGCGCCGCCACCTTCCTCCTCGGCGCGGCCTGGTTCTTCAAGTTCGCCGTCGACAACGCCTGGATCGGGCCCGCCGGCCGCGTCGCGATCGGCGCGCTCACCGGCGCCGCCCTCCTCGCGCTGGGCGAGGCGCGCTGCGAGCGGCTCCGCGCGCCCTACCTGCACGCGCTGCTCGGGACCGGCCTCGCGCTCCTCTTCGTCGCGACCTACGCCAGCCACGCGCTCTACCACCTCGTCCCCGCGCCGGCGGCCTTCGCGGCCGCCGCGGTCGTCGCGCTCCTCGGCGGCGCGCTGGCGCTGCGCCACCGCGGCGCGCGCGTCCTCGCGGCCGCGCGCGCCGGCGGGCTCCTCGCGCCCGTCCTCCTCTCCACCGGAGAGGACCGGCCGGCGGCGCTCTTCGCC
>DASTGH010000507.1:0-5446 GCA_035719345.1 Anaeromyxobacteraceae bacterium | reverse complement strand
GTGCGGGAGCTCTCCGCCGTGTTCGGCGGTCCGGTGGGATGTCTCGGCGATGGTGAGCGGCGCATCGAGGCGGTCACGGTGGCGACGTTCGAGAGTGGCTGGCGGCAGATGGATCGGCTCGGCAACCGTTTCGAGCTCCTGATCGTAGACGAGGCACATCACTTCGGCGCCGGGGTTCGGGACGAGGTGCTCGAGCTCAGCGCCGCTCCAGCGCGTCTCGGTCTCAGCGCGACACCGCCGTCGGGGGACGCCGCCTCCCGTATCGAGGAGCTCATCGGGCCAACGGTGTTCGAGCTCTCCGTCGGAGATCTCAGCGGACGGTACCTCGCGCCCTTCGAACTCGTCACGTTGAACCTGGACCTCGACCCGAGCGAGCGCACCGCTTGGGATCGCGCGGTCGCGGTCTACAGATCGGCGCTGCGCGCCTTCATGCGAGAGGCGCCCGGCGCGGATTGGCTCGACTTCACGAAAGCCGCCGCGAGGACCGAGGGAGGGCGGCAGGCCCTCGCGGCGTTTCGCGAGAGCCGCTCGCTCCTTGCCTTCCCGTCCGCGAAGCGCGCTGCGGTCCGTTCGCTGCTCGCCCGTCACAGCGGCGCTCGCATCCTCGTGTTCACGTCGGACAACGCCACGGCGTATGCGGTCTCTCGCGAGCACCTGCTCATGCCCATGACCTGTGACATCCCCCGCGCGGAGCGCGCGGCGGCGCTCGAGCGCTTCCGCCGTGGCGAGCTGCGCGCGCTCGTGTCGGCGCGGGTCCTGAACGAGGGAGTCGACGTACCGGACGCCGATGTCGCGATCATCGTCGGGGGAACGCAAGGAGAGCGCGAGCACGTGCAACGGATCGGGCGCCTCCTCCGCCCGCAGGAAGGGAAGACCGCCGTCGTGTACGAGCTCGTCATGCGCGGCACCTCGGAGGTCGCTCAGGCCAGAAGGAGGCGCGACGGCCTTGCTCCCCGCCAGCCTGCTCGCCTGTGAGTTCCGCGGTTCCACGGCCATCCCGCGCCTGCTCCGAGACTCGGACCTGCCATGGGTCCGGGTGTTGCTGGACGAGTGCGAACGGTTTGCGGGTCGCTCGATCCACGAGCTCGAGGGACGCCTTCGCGAACCCATCCACGGAGCGCCAGACGACAAGCGGAGGCTCGCGGCCCATCTCCTTCTCGGCATGGCACGCTCGCGGACCCAGTCTCCCGTGCCACCTCGCGAGGCGAGGGCAGCCCTCTTCATGGCCGCCAGTCGCTCGCCGACAGACGCCCGCGACGTGGTGGTCACGCGGACCGCGGCGGAGCTGGGCGTCACTCCCGGCGAGCTGCTGGCGTCGCTCTTCGCCGATCTGCCTTCCGAGCGCATCGCGATGGCCCCGACCTCGCCTGATCCGGGCGAGCTCGTCCTCCGCGTGAACCTCGCCCTCGCTCAAGGGTTGCTCGCGCGCGCCCACACCGTGACGCTCGCGCTCGAGGGCAACGCGCGCGCGGTGGCGCGGCACGCGGCGCTGCGCGGGCTCATCTGCAGCGTCACGCGACGTGCCGGGGAGGACGTCGCGCGCGTCGAGCTCTCGGGACCGTTCGCGCTCTTCCGGCGAACGCTGCTCTACGGCCGAGCGCTCGGACAGATCGTGCCCGTGCTCGCCTGGACGAAGCGGTTCAAGCTGGAGGCCACCTGCGATATCCGTGGACGAAGGGCGGAGGTGACGTTCGCCACGGGCGACCCGATCTTCCCGTCTTCGGAACCGCGGCGCTTCGACAGCCGAATCGAAGAACGGTTCGCTCGCGACATCGCGCGCTCCGCTCGCGACTGGACGATCGTCCGGGAGCCAGAACCCATCGACGCGAACGGCCACCTCTTCTTCCCTGACTTCGCCATCCATCCGCGGCTCGACCCCGCCCGGCGATGGTTCGTGGAGATCATTGGCTTCTGGACGCCCGAATACCTCGCCAGCAAGCTCGAGCGACTCCGGCACGCCCGCGTTCGCAACCTCGTACTCTGCATCGATGCGGACCGGAACGTGGGGAGCGGAGACGTCTCCGAGCACACGTTCGTCGTTCGCTATCGAACCCACGTCGACGTCTCGAAAGTACTGGAGATCGTCACCGCCTCGGCAGCGAATTGAGCCTGCGACGATTCGGCTCCGCTTACCGGCCGTCCTCGCGATCACAGGGACGCGAACGCTTCGTGCGCTTCTCCTCCGCGACGCCGAAGTGCTTCGCGAAGAGCATGCGCGAGCGCTCCTCACCCTCGTCGGACAGGACGACCGACTTTGCCTTGGTCGCGGGATCCAAGATCCACCCCCTCGCGTGAAGCCGGCCGAGCACCTCCCACGCGTGTCCCTTCCAGGCGCGGTGCCCGCCGCGGTCCTGGAAGGTCGTCAGGTGCAGGAGCGCCAAGGTCATCTCGTCGACCTTCTCCCAATCGATCGCCATGGCGATTCCTCGGCTCGCGCGCCAAATACGTCACTTCGTTGTTCGTCGGCCCGGCCCAATGAGCTCAGTGCCAGCGCGCAGGCGGTCGAGATAGCCCAGGTATCGGTACGTGCGATCCCGCTTTCGCCCCGTCGTCTCCTCGAGGATGCCGAGCATCTCGAGCAACGCGATGCTCTTCGTTGCGGTGGGCTTCGTCGTCTCGAGCATCTTCACGACAGCGGGGATCGTCAGGACCGGCCGGCGCGGCAGCAGCTCGAGCAGCCTCGCGGCCGTGAGCGACGACCCTTTTGCAGTGAGCACGCGCTCTCGGTCAGTCGCCACGAGCCGGTACAGGTCACGTGCCGTCGTGGCGGACTCCTCCGCGATTTCCGCGACCCCGTCGAGAAAGAACCTGGTCCACTCCTCCCAGTCGCCCGTCCGCCGCACCTCGTTCAGCAGCCGGTAGTAGTCCGGCCGGCGCCGCTTGAAGTACAGGCTGAGGTAGAGCAGCGGCGCGCCGAGAAGCCTCCAGTGTTGGAGGAGCAGCGCGATGAGCAACCGCCCCACCCGCCCATTCCCGTCGAGGTACGGGTGAATGGACTCGAACTGAACGTGTACGAGCCCCGCGCGAACGAGCGGCGGCAGAGAATCTGCAGCGTGGATGTACCGCTCCAGGTCGCCCAGGAGCCTCGGGACCTCCTCCGGTGGCGGGGGCACATACGCGGCGTTGCTCGGCCGCGTACCGCCGACCCAGTTCTGGCTGCGCCGCACCTCGCCAGGTTGCTTCGAGGCGCCGCGGACTCCCTTCATGAGGCGCCGGTGGACACCGTGGATGAGGCGCATCGACAGCGGAAGCCCCTTGGGCCGGGCGAGTTCGCGCCGGGCCCACGCGAGCGCATCGAGGTAGTTGCAGACCTCCTCCACGTCTGCGTCCGGCTTCGTCCCCTCGGGCGTGGCCTCGAACGTGAGGAGGTCATCGAGAGTGGCTTCAGTCCCCTCGATCTGCGACGAGACCACCGCCTCCTTCCGCACGAACGCGTAGATGAACCAGTCGAGCGACGGGACCATCTCCCCCGCGAGATCGAGGCGCGAGATCTCGTGCTCGGCGCGCGCGAGGACCTCCCGGAGGGGATCAAGCGAGAGCGGTGGATCCGACGGTGGGAGCGGGTTAGGGATGAAGGCCGTCACCGTCTCGCCGGCGACCGTGCCCCGCCGAGTCTGGCCAACGGTCCTCGACATACGATCTTCGCTGAGGTCGAATCCTTTACCACCTCGCAGGGAAAGTAAAGCGCGCTTTCCTTTCGCGCCAGTGTGCTCACCAGCGCCACCCCGCGCCGCTACAGGTGGGAACGGAACTCTCGCGTCACCCGTCGACTGCCACCCGCCGAACCCTGAGATCCTCGTCGAACCGCCACAGCGAGAGCCTCTCGTTCGATGCCACCGCCGACTTGAGATTCTCGTCCGCGCGGCCCACGATGATCGCCCCACGAACCGTCTCTCGCGGCCGCGCCTGGCGCGAGATCCATCCCATGTAGCGCTGCACCTGACCGACGACGGCGTCGCTCGTGCGACCCTTCTTGAGCTCGAAGACCCACCACTCTCGTGCAGCGCGGCGATAGCCGAGGAGGTCGATCGAGTTCCTCGGCGTGAGCACCTGCCGGCACGGGAATCCGTGCTCCTCCTCGTTGGCCAGCGCAATCCCGAGTTGCGCAAACTCCGTGGCGTCCCAGTGGTCCTGGAGGTGCTGCTCGAGCGCCTTCTCGGTGACGATGGCCGGCTCACGTGCGAGGGGAACCGGCAGCGGGTCCTCCTCCGTCGAGAGCAAGTCCCACAGATGACCGGTGCGGTCGCGCGGCAGGTCGTACGCCTGGATCAATGCCTGGAGCACCCGGAAGCGGTTTTGGAAGCTCGACGCGAGCGCCTCGAACACGTCGGCGTCGAGCTCGGCGCAGCGCACCGACCGCAGGACGCGCCACTCCGATGCACAGCTCGCCTTGGCCATCCGCAGACTCTCGGAGGCGCCCTCCTTCGGGACCAACTTCCAGACGCGATCCGTCTCGAGGTGCAAGAATGGGTACAGCGGCCGCGCCGTCTCGAACTCGCCGGGGTAGAGCTTCCGGAGAAGCTGCAGGAACACGCTCTCGAGTCCGCCGTCGAGGAACACCTCACGCGTTCGGATCTCGCCCTTGTGGATCAGGATGACGACGCTCGCGACCATGAGCGGCTTGTAGGGCTTGGGCTTCCCGCCGGAGCGGTCGCGGCGGAGGTGCCGGATCGTCTCGACGAACTGGTCGATGGTCATCGCGTTCCGGACCAGGTGAGCGTGATGACACGGCCGGGACGTACGCGTACTCCCGGCACTCGCGCCAGGATTGAACACACTGCGCTCGACCGGTGCACGCGCAGCTCGTCGAGCAGCGTGCGATTCGAGAGGTCCCGGTGCGTCCGCAGGTGATCCCACGCGAGATTGAACATCCAGGCCGGGATCTCCTCCGCTCGACCGCTCCGTTCACGCGAGCGGTCCGTCTCGACGTACACGGCGGCATCGTTCACGTCGACGACGACGTTGCGCGCCGGCCGCGGGCCCAGCGTCAGGAACACGGGATCCCGCTTCCACTCTCGCGTGATCGCAGCGAGCAGCTCGGGCGCCAACGTCTCGGTGGCGCCCTCCGCCACCACGGCCGGTTGCCAGGGCTCGACGCGCTGGTCTTCCCACAGCGACTCCACCCAGCTCCACGCGCGCGCGATGGGTTCGTCGTCCGGCCTGCCGTCGAGAGCCACGGCCGCCTCGAGGTTCGTCGCCAGGCCGCCGGTGAGGTTGGCGGACCCGATGACTGCCCGTGCACGCGCATCGGTCCTACCAAGGTAGAGCTTCGGGTGGAACGTCGAGCCGGAACCGGGGTTCAGCACGCGCACGTCCAGCCCGAGGTTCCGCGCCATCGCGAGCGCAGGTGCGGAGGTCGTGGCGAACGTCGTCGTGACGAGCAACCTCGCCGCCACGCGGCGGCGCTGGAGGCCCTCCAGCTCCCGCTCGACGAGGCGCAGGCCCT
>DASTGH010000506.1:0-2997 GCA_035719345.1 Anaeromyxobacteraceae bacterium | reverse complement strand
GAGTGGGGTGCTGCGCGGATGGGCCCCGTCACCCGGACGAGTGGCACCGGTCGCGTGGACTGGCATGCGACACATCGGGGCGTACCTTCTGGGCGCTGCGGGGGTTCCGGAGGGTCTTGTGGCGCCTCGCATCCCGATTGGCCACCTGCTCGTACGCTCTGGCCTCGTCGATCACGACCAGCTCATTCGTGCCCTCGCTTACCAGCAGAGTTGCGGCGGCAGGCTCGGTGACGCCCTGGTGGCGCTGCAGGTCGTGTCCGAGCCAGAGGTGTTGAGCGAGCTGGCCCGCCAGCAAGGCGTGTCGTACATCCGGATCGGAAGACAGTGCGTGCCCCCGGCGATCGTCCGCCTCGTGCCGCAGAAGTACATCCGCTCCCGTCGAGTCTTCCCGATTGCACTGGGCCCCGCAGAGCGGCGGGGAACGCTCTTCGTCGCCACCGGAGAGCCGCAGAACCTCGGCCTCATGGACGAGGTCGCCTTCATGACCGGGATGACGGTCCGGCCGGTGCTGGTCGGGGACCGCGACCTCGATGAGGCCATCGAGCGGCACCTCGGGCGACCGCAGGGCACCTTGCCCGCCAGTGACCCCGTCGTTGTTTGCACCGCCATCGGGAGCCCTCGATCAAGCCTGTCTCGGACCAGCCCGCGCGCTCTGCCCAGGAGTTGCTGGGCGAAGCCGTGATCGATGTGTCCGGCCGGGACACCCGGCGCGCTCGCCCCTAGGATCAGACGAGGCGAAGGCGCCGCGGACGAGATCCGGTGGCTGCTGCCTGGTCGGGCCGCTGCTCCCGGAGGAACTCAGCGACGAGCCGGTCCTGCTCGAGGACGTGCTGGTTCACCCACGCCTCGACAGTGGACGCGAGCGCCTCCAAGTTCTCCGGCGTCGCGCCGGGGCGCCCCTCGCGCTCGACGGCTTCCTGGAAGGCGCGCAGCTGCGAGAGGAAGCTCGCGTGCTGCTGCTTGTGCGCGGCTACCTTCGGAAAGCCGACGTCCTCCATCAGCTTGTCTTCATACTCGAAATGCGAGCTTGCGTGCTGCTGCAGGAACCGCAGCGCCTCCCGGACGCCAGCGGGTCCCGCCGCGCGAAGGCGCGCCGCGGCCACGAGGATGCACGCGTGCTGCGCGTCCACCTCCTGGTGGCCCGTGGCGATCTCGGCGGGAACCGCGATGTCCGGCCTGCTGCTCGGCGGGTCGGCGACGAGCTTCAGCACCTGGTCGATGTCCGGCGGCTTGGCGACGTGATAGTCGAACCCGGCGCGCATGGCGCGGTCGACGTCGTCCGCGGCCGCATAGCCGGTGATGGCGACCAGCCGCGGCTGGGGGGCGAGCCCGCTCGCGCGCAGGCGACGCGCCACCTCGTACCCGTCCATCCTCGGCAAGCCGATGTCGCACAGGACGACGTCGGGCCGGAGCTGCCGTGCGGCATCGAACCCGGCCACGCCATCATGAGCGACCTCGACCTCGTGGCCGCCCAGCATCTCGACCACCTGCCGAAGCGACTCGGCGGCGTCGAGGTTGTCCTCGATGATGAGCACGCGGGTCCTGGTGGCAGTGCGCGTCGCAGCGGGTTCGGCCGCGACTCCCGGCCCTGGGTCGGTCGTCGACAGCGTCACCACGAACTCGGCACCCTTTCCGATGCCCTCGCTGCGAGCGACCACGCTGCCACCGTGGAGCTCGGCGATCCCCCGCACCAGCGAGAGTCCCAGGCCCAATCCACCCTGGGTGCGGTGGATCGTCCTGTCGCTCTGCACGAACGCGTCGAAGAGCGCCTGCCGCAGCTCAGGCGAAATGCCGATTCCGTCGTCTCGCACCCGGATGTGAGCGTGGCGTTCTTCGGCCTCGACCACGACGGAAACCCGGCCGCCCGCGCTGGTGAACTTCGCCGCATTGTGAAGGAGGTTGCCGAGCAGCTGGCCAAGGCGGGTGCGGTCCCCGTCCACCCAGACCGGGCGCGTCGGGAGCTGCAGGTCGAGCGAGAGCGATCGGGTGACGAACAGCGGCCGGAGGTCCTCGACCGTCTCGCTGACCTGCTCGGTCAGGTCCATCACCGCCGTGTGGAGGCGCAACTTCCCCGTCGTGATGCGCCTCACGTCCAGCAGGTCGTCGACGAGGCGTGCAAGGTGCTCGACCTGCCTCGCGATGATGGCGCGCGCGCTCTCGGCCTGCGGGGTGGCCGGGTCCACCCGGTGGAGGATCTGGACCGAGTTGCGGATGGGGGCGAGCGGGTTCCGCAGCTCGTGAGAGAGGATGCCGATGAACTCGTCCTTGCGGCGGTCGGCCTCGCGGAGCGCCTCCTCCGCCCGCTTGAGGGCCGTGATGTCCGTGCTGACCTCGATGACGGCAGCGGGGCGGCCGTCGTCGTCGCGGTGCAGTGTCCAGACGCTCGCCACGACCATCTCCGAGCCGTCGCGGTGCCGGTGGACGAGCTCACCCTCCCAGCGGCCCTCCCGCATGAGGATCGCCATGATGTCGGCCAGCGGGGCGGGGAACCGGGTGCACAGCACGTCGTGGGTGACCCTGCCCAGCACCTCGCCGCGTGCCCACCCGTAGAGCTTCTCCATCCCCTCGTTCCAGACGACGATCTCGGCCCCGAGGTTCCGCACGAGGATCGGCGCGTACTCGACGAGTTCGGCGTACTGGCGGAGATTCGTCTCGCTCCGGCGCAGCGCCTCCTCCGCGGTCTTGCGCGCCGTGATGTCCATCGCCATTCCGGCCATGCGCACCGGGCGCCCGTCGGCGTGGAACGCTTCGCCCTTGGAGGCGATCCAGTGGACGGACCCGTCGGACCAGGGGACCCTCATCTCGATCTCGTACGGAGTGCCGCTCGCGAGCGTGGCCTTCACCGTCCGGTCGACGCGAGCGCGGTCGTCGGGATGGATGGCGGCGAGGAACACCTCGTAGCTCATCTCCGTCTCGGGCCGGAGACCGAACAGCTCCTTGCAGCGCTCCGACCACACGAGCTCCCCGCTCGCGATATCCCAGTGCCAGGCCCCCATG
>DASTGH010000505.1:0-7868 GCA_035719345.1 Anaeromyxobacteraceae bacterium | reverse complement strand
GGGGCGGCAGGTGGCTATCGATGATCAGGTTGCCGTAGCGACCGAAGATCTCGTCGGCGCCGTCGTAGCCGCGGATGTGGCCGTCGCACTCGGGGCGCAGGGCGATGATGCCTGCGGCGAAGCGACGCGAGAGCGTCTGGCTCTTCCGGCCGTGCACGACGGCCATCGCCCACTCGCGGTAGATGTCGAACTCGTTTGCCGCTGCGTACAGGTCCCAGGCGCGGACGCCCGGCGGGCGGCAGCCGATCTCGCTGAACTTGAGCCCCCTCGGCCCGTAGAACCACTCCATGTGCGTGGCCGAGGTCTCGATGCCGAGCGCGGCCACCACCTTGCGGCCCATCTCCTTGAGCTCGTCGTAGCCCTCGGCCCCCAGCCGGTTGGTGGTGACGAACTGGGGCGAGATCCACCGCGTGCGCATGGCCTCGAGCACGTTGGGGTAGTAGTGGGTGACGAACTCGTGGGTCACCCGGCCGCCGATGGTGATGGTGTCGAAGAAGCCCTCGTGGCCCTCGATGAACTCCTCCACCGCGACGCTGCCGCCGCGACCGACGCCGAACGCGGCCAGGGCCCGGCCCAGCTCCGGCGCGTCGTCCACCCGTACCGTGCCCGAGGCGCCGGCGGCGTCGCGCGGCTTCACCACCAGCGGATAGCCCACCCGCGCGGCGAAGTCGGCGATCTCGGCCGCATCGCCCGAGCCGACGGACTGGGCACAGGGGATGCCGGCCGCTCGCAGCGCCTCCTTCATGGCCGGCTTGTCCCGGCACAGGAAGGTGGTGCGCAGCGACGTGCCCGGGATGCCGCAGCGCTCCCGGACGCGCGCCGCCGCCAGCACGTGGGCCTCCACCACCGCCTCCAGCCGAGCCAGCTGCGCGCGCTCCTGCACCCAGCGGACCGCCCGCTCCAGCTGCCCCTCGTCGGTGACGTTGCCCACCTGCTCGTAGTGGAAGAGCCAGTGGCGGAGTTCGGGGTCGAGGCTGTCCTTGGGGCGCTCGCCGATCCCGACGACGCGGGCGCCCACGGCGTGGAGCGCGCGCACGAACTCGCGCTGGTTGGCGGGGAACGACGGCTCGAGGAAGGCGACGTCGATGGCCATGGAGGGTCTGCCTATATAGGGGAGGAGGGGCCCGCTGCTACGGTCCCCGCTCATGAAGATCCTCTTCCTGTCCTCGGAGCTGGCGCCCTTCGCCAAGACGGGCGGGCTCGGGGACGTCGCGGCGGCGCTGCCGCGCCAGCTCCGGGCGCTCGGGCACGACGTCCGGCCCTTCCTGCCCATGTACGCGCGCGTCGAGACGCCGGGACGGGTGTTCAGGGAGGTGATCCCCGACCTGGAGTTCGGCCTGGGTCCTCACCGGGTACGGGTCTCCATCCTGGAGAGCCCGCTCCCCGGCACCGACCTGCCGGTGTACTTCGTGCGCTGCCCGTCGCTCTACGGCGGTGCCTCGATCTACGGCACCGGGCCGGACGAGCACCTGCGCTTCGCGGTGCTGCAGTGGGCGGCGCTCAAGGCGTGCCAGATCATGCGCTTCGCCCCGGACGTGGCGCACCTGAACGACTGGCAGACCGCCCTCGTGCCGGTGCTCCTGCGCAGCCTGTTCGCCTGGGATCAGCTCTTCGCCCGGACCCGCACGCTCCTCACCATCCACAACCTCGGCCACCAGGGCACCTTCGACGCGCGGGTGCTGCCCGACACCGGGCTCGAGCCGTCGCGAGACCTGCTCCACCAGGACGAGCTGGCGGCCGGGCGACTCGGCTACCTGCTCTCCGGGATCCTCCACGCCGGCGCCATCACCACGGTGAGCCCCACCTACGCCCGCGAGATCCAGACGCCCGAGCACGGCGCCGGCCTCGACCCGTTCCTGCGCGCACGGCGCGACGTGCTGCGCGGCATCCTCAACGGGCTCGACGAGGCCGAGTGGAGCCCGGAGACCGATCGCCACCTCGCCCACCACTACTCGGCCGCCGACCTCGCCGGCAAGGCGCGCAACAAGCGGGATCTGCTCGAGGCCAGCGGCCTCCCCTTCCGCCTCGAGGTGCCCGTGGTGGGGGTCGTGTCGCGGCTCGTCTGGCAGAAGGGCTTCGATTTGTGTGCCCGCGTGCTGCCCGCCCTGCTGCGGCGCCGGGCCTTCCAGCTGGTGGTGCTGGGGAAGGGCGAGCACCACCACCAGCGGTTCTTCTCGGAGCTGGCCCGGGCCTTCCCGCGCCAGGTGGCCTACGACGCGGCCTTCAGCGAGCACCGGGCGCACCTCATCGAGGCGGGCGCCGACCTGTTCCTCATGCCGTCGCGCTACGAGCCCTGCGGCCTGAACCAGATGTACAGCCTGCGCTACGGGACGGTGCCCGTGGTGCACCGCACCGGCGGCCTCGCCGACACGGTGGTGCCCTGGGACCCGCGGAGCGGACGCGGCACGGGCTTCGTCTTCGAGCACTTCGACGAGCGCGGCCTGGCCTGGGCCCTCGGGCACGCGCTCGACACCTGGGGCTCGGGCGCCGCCGCCGACCGGGAGCGCTGGATGCGGCTGCAGCGAAACGGGATGGGCCTGCCGCTGGGCTGGGGTCACCGGGTGGCGGAGTACGTCGACGTCTACCGCTTCCTGGCGCCGGAGGCGTCCTGAGCCTGCGGGGGCTCTCGCCGGGCTCGCGCGGCGCGGCGCTCAGTCCGCGTAGTGCACCTTCACGTTCTCGATGACGAGCTTGAGCGCCTTGCGCACCACGTCGGTGGAGGGGTCGCGGATCACCACGTAGCCGTCGCCCTCGTAGCCGTCGCTCTTGGGCGCCCCCAGCGTCGGGAGCTTCGCCTCCATCACCAGGCGGCCGATGGCCGCGTGCACCTCGTGCACGCCGGAGAGGCCCACCACGCGGCCGCGCCCCATGCCGCGCAGGAAGGCGCAGCCGACGGCGTACCTCCGCTCCCACGGACCGTCCACCTCGCCGTCCACGACCGCCCGGACCCAGGTCCGGTAGATGTCCACGTCGTGGGCGAGGCCGGTCATGAGCGAGATGTTGGCGCCCGGCGGCCGCTGCGCGATCTCGCCGATGACCGTGGAGCCGTCGGGCCGCTGGAACCACTCCATGTGCGTCATGCCGTCCTCGAGCCCGAGGGCGGCGATGGCGCCGTGGGCCATGCGCCGGGCCGGCTCGTACTCGGGCCCGGAGATGTCGCGCGGCAGGAGGCAGGTCCACTGGATCCAGGGGTTCTCCAGCACCTCCAGGCAGGTGGGGAGGTAGTGGGAGATGGAGTGGACGCGCGGCTTCCCGCCGATGGTCACCGTCTCGAAGCTGAACTCGCGGCCGCGCAGGAACTCCTCGGCCAGGACGGGCCGGTCCGGCGCGGCGCCCATGCCCCGCAGCGCGCCCAGGAACTCGCCCAGGGAGTTCACCCGCCACGTGCTCTTCGCGCCCATGCCGGCCGGCGGCTTCACCACCAGCGGAAAGCCCACCGCCTCGGCGAAGGCCCGGGCGTCGGCCTCGCTCCGGACGAGGGCGGAGCGGGCCACCGGCAGCCCGGCCTCCCGCAGCGCCTCCTTCATGCGCGACTTGTCCCGGAACAGCTCGGCCACGCGCGGCGGCGTCCCGGGCACGCCGAAGGCGGCGCGGGCCTGCGCGAGCTGGACCATCAGCGCCTCGAGGATGCCGATGATGCGGACGGGCTGGCCGTGGCGCTCCTTGAGCAGGCCCGTCGCCTCGACGACGTCCTTGGCCGAGAGCGGGTCGGTGACCCGCACCAGGTCGGCGTAGACGCCGGCGTCCGCGCCGGAAGGCGGCGTGTGCACCACGCCGAGGAGCCGCACGTCGGGGTGGCGCGCCGCGGCGCGCACGAAGCGCATGGTCACGTCGGTGGGAAAGGGCGCCACGAAGATGACGTTGCGGGGCATGGGCGCGCACCATGGCAGGCGCCGCGGCGGCCCGTCAAACGAGGGCCGGTGGCCCCGCGCCTGAACCGGGGGATCGAGTGGTGATAGGTTGCGCCGCCATGCGCGTCGTCTTCCTGTCCCCGTCGTATCCGCCGGAGATGATCCAGTACACCCGCGGGCTGGCCGAGGTCGGAGCCGAGGTCTACGGCGTGGGCGACACGCCGCGGCAGGCGCTCCCCGCGCAGGTGAAGCCGCACCTGACCGACTACCTGCAGGTCCCGGCCATCCTGGACGAGGACGACGTGATGGAGCGGGTCAGCGCCTGGTTGCGCGGGCGCGAGGTGGACCGGGTGCTCGCCAACTGGGAGGTGCTGGTCATGCTGGCGGCGCGGTTGCGCGAGCGGTGGGGCGTGCCCGGCATGACGCCCGAGGTGGTGCGCGGCTTCCGGGACAAGGAGGTCATGAAGGAGCGGGTGCGCGCCGCCGGGCTGCGGGTGCCGCGCTCGCGGCGGGTGGCGAGCGAGCGAGAGGTGCGGGCCGCTGCCGAGGAGATCGGCTTCCCGCTGGTGCTGAAGCCCATCGCCGGGGCGGGGAGCGCCGACACCTACCGCGTGGCCTCGCCGGCCGAGCTCGACGCGGCCATCGCCGCGACCCGGAGCGTGCGCGAGGCGAGCTGCGAGGAGTACGTCGAGGGCGAGGAGTTCACCTTCGACACCGTCTGCATCGCCGGCCGCCCCGCCTTCGAGAACGTCTGCTCCTACCTGCCGAAGCCGCTCGAGGCGCGCAGCCAGGAGTGGGTGAGCCCGATGGTCGTCACCGTCCGCGACATGTATCAGCCGCGGCTGGCACCGGGGGTGAAGCTGGGCCGGGCGGTGCTCTCCGCGATGGGCATGGGCGACGGCTTCACGCACATGGAGTGGTTCCTCACGCCGCGGGGCGAGGCGGTCTTCGGCGAGATCGGGTGCCGGCCGGGCGGGGCGCACCTCGTCGACCAGATGAACTACACCTGCGACGTGGACCTGTTCCGCGAGTGGGCGCGGGTGGCCTGCTGGGGGGCGTTCGAGGCACCCGCCGAGCGCAGGTACAACGTCGGGATCGTCTTCAAGCGGGCCCAGGGCCAGGGCCGGATCACCCGCGTCGAGGGGCTGCGCGAGTGGCTGGCGCTGGCCGGGCGGTGGGCGGTCGAGGAGCGCCTGCTCCGGCCCGGGACGCCCCGGCGCAACTGGAAGCACACCCTGCTCTCCGACGGACACGTCATCGTGCGGCACCCGGAGTGGAGCGAGGCCCTCCGCCTGGCCAGCGCCGCCGCCACCGGCATCCGCATGTACGCGGAGTGATCGTGCCCGGCCCCGTCGCCTCCGTCCCCGGGGTGTGCCAGGCGCGGGTCTGGCGCGGTGCGCGCGCGCCGGCCGGCGCCCCGCCCGACCTGCTGGTCGAGGTGCCCCACGGCGCCACGCGCCAGGAGCAGTTCGACGCGCTGCGGGCGGCGCTGCGAGGGCCCTTCCCCGCGGACCTGGCGGCCTTCTTCCACGTGAACACCGACGCCGGCGCGCCGGAGTACGCGGCGGCGCTGGCCGAGCGCCTGGTGGCCGAGGAGCCGGCGCGGTCGGTGCTGGTGCTGGCGAGCGAGATCCCGCGCACCTTCATCGACTGCAACCGCGTCGTGGACGCCTCGCCCGAGGAGTTCCGCGCCGGCAAGGTGACGCCGGGCCTGCCTCCCTACGTGCGCGACCCGGCCGATCGCGCGCTGCTCCGGGAGCGCCACGGCGCCTGGGTCGAGGCCAGCGCCGCCGCCTATGCCTGGGTGTGCGGCGCGGGCGGGCTCGCCCTCATGGCCCACACCTACGCGCCGCGGACGGTCGAGGTGGAGGTGGACGACCAGGTGGTGGACTCCCTGCGCCGGGCCTACCGGCCGGAGGTGGAGCCGACCTGGCCGCTCCGGCCCGAGGTGGACCTCATCGCCCGCGAACCGGGAGGCCGGGTGCTGGCCGAGCCGCTGGTCCGGGCCGCGTCGGCAGCGTTCGCGGAGGCGGGCTTCCACCCCGAGGTGAGCGCCACGTATCCCCTGCACCCGAGCACCCTCGGGTACCGGTACGCCGCTCGGTTCGAGCCGCGCGTCCTGTGCGTGGAGGTGCGGCGCGACCTCCTGGTGCAACGCTTCGTCCCCTTCGTCCAGCTCCAGCCCTCGCCCGACAAGGTGGCGCGGGTGGTGGGGCCGCTGGCGCGCACCGTGCGGACGACCTGGGCCACCGCGGGCGCGTGAGCCGCGGGGCCCTCAGGCCGCCGCGCCGGCGAGGAGCCAGCGCACCGCGTCCGCGGCCGAGTAGTGCGTGCGGCCGCCGAGGAACTCGGCGAGGCGGGCGAGGTCGTCGCCGCTCGTCACGAGGGGAGGCTCGACGGCGCCCCCCTCGCGGCGCTGGCCGAGGCCGACGCTCGAGAAGAGCCCGTTGCAGAGGCACTTGCGGCCGGGCGTCTCCTCCGCTCCGCCGCCCTTGGCGACGAACTGGTCCTCGGGCTCGCTCGCGCAGCGGTACCCGATGGTCCCGTCGCCGCGCCGGTACGGGCTCCGCAGGTAGCCGAGGTCGCACACGCGCGTGCGCGCGACGCCGGCGGCGGGATCGCCGTCCCAGGTGACCACCTTGAAGGGGAACCCGGTGGGCGAGGCCCGTCCGTCGGTCCGGACCTGCGCCTCGCCGCGGACGACGCTCTCGAGGACCGAGCGCCGGAGATCGCCGGAGATGCCGGACTCGTCGCAGTACGCGAAGAGCGTACCGACCTGGATACCCGCGGCGCCGGCGCGGAGCGCCTCCGCGAGGCGCTCCGGCCACCCGGCTCCGCCCGCGACCCAGAACGGGAGCCCGAGCGCGCGGATCCCCTCGAGGTCGACGACGTCGCGCTCGCCGTAGACCGGTTCGCCGGTGGTGGGCGACACGGCGCGGTCGCGCGGCGGCGCGTTGTGCCCGCCGGCGGTGGGCCCCTCGACCACGAAGCCGTCGACGCGCCGCGCGGCCTTCTTCCCGAGCATGGTCGCGAGGGTGTTGCTCGCCACGATGGCGAGGAACTGCGGGCGCCGCAGCGCGGGGGGAGCGGCGCCCGCCCAGTGCGTGGCGGGGTCGATCCGGAGCTCCTCGACGTCGCCGGGCGCGGCGTCCTCGAGATCGAGCTTGAGGGACGCGGGCTCGTGGTTCGTGAGCGCGTCGAGCGCGACGGGGATCTCGCGGGGGATCCCCGCGCCCATGACGACGTAGTCCACGCCTGCGAGCATCGCGCCGTAGAGCAGGTCCAGGTTCGGCATCTGGATCTTGGTGAGCAGGTTGATCCCGACCGGCCCGTCATGGCCCTCGCGGGCGAGGGCCACCTCGACGAAGGCGGCCAGCACCGTGATCTGCTCGCGGGCAAGCGACATGCGCTGCGTCGGCATCGGGATCGACGCGAACCGCTGCCCCGGTGCGAGCCCCTCGGGCCGGAAGAACCGCTCCAGGACCGCGTCCGCGACGCCCGGGATCGGGAACCGCGCCATCGCTCGCCGCATGTGGCCGCCGGCGTCGCCCAGCTGGAGCCGGCGCACGAGGACCGCGTCGAGCGCGGTCCCGGAGACGACCCCCATCTCGCCCAGGCGCGCGACGGCGTTGGCGAGGCGCCAGTCCGACACGCCTGTCCGCGATGCGGATCACCACGACGGGGCCGTGGCGCCGCGTCTCGATCGTGATGGTTCCCTCGCCGCGGATGGCCTGGGCGGCGTTGGCGAGGACGTTCAGGAGCACCTGGTCCATCTCGGACCGGACGCATTCCACGAGCCCGATCTCGCCGTACCGGCGATCGACGGTGATCCGATCTTTCAGGAGATGGCCGAGGAGGGTCAGGCTCGACTCGATCTCCGCGTGCAGATCGACCGGCTGCCACGCGCCGTCGGAGGAGCGGGCGAAGACCCGGAGGTCGCCCACGATCTTGCGCGTGCGGTCGGCGCCCTCGCGGATGCCAGCGATCATCCGGTCGAGGTAGGCGAGCGCGTAGTCG
>DASTGH010000504.1:0-7075 GCA_035719345.1 Anaeromyxobacteraceae bacterium | reverse complement strand
GAGATCGTCGGCGAGATCGAGGACGAGTTTGACGAGAAAGACGGCGAGACCGGCATCTTCACCCTGGCCGACGGCACCCATCGGGTTGCAGGTGATACCGACATTGCCGCAGTGAACGAGGCCTTCGACACGGTGTTGCCGAACGACGAGTTCGACACCATCGGCGGGTTGGTCGCGCATGAACTCGGGCGTGTGCCCCGGCGCGGCGAAGCCGTCGAGCGCGCCGGCCAGCGCCGCGAAGAGCGCCGCCAGCTCGGCCCGGCGCCGGTCGAGGTCGAAGCTCGGCCGGTGAAGGCCGGCCGGGCCGGGCAGGCCGGGGGCCGGCGGCGCGAAGGCGCTCGCAGCCCGCAGGACGAGGGCGAGGTCGAGGGCGAGGCCGACGTCGCCGCGCACCGGCGCGAGGAAAGCAGCCTGCTCCGCGTCCTCCGCGGCGGCTGCGGCCGGAGTCTCCGCCGGCGCCGGGATGCGCAGCGATCGGACCAGCAGCGCCCGCGCGCGCGCCTCCAGGCTCGGCCCCTCGGGGTCGGCGCCGCGCAGCTCGGGCGGGAGCCGGAGCAGGGCGGCGGCGGGGTCGTAGCGAGAGAGCTCGCCGTCCACCAGGTCGGCGAGCCAGGTCTTCTTCGAGAGGTCCACGGGCACGGCGCGACCTCTAGTGTACTCCGCGCCCGATCGACGTCCGAGCGCCGCGCGCGGGGCGCTACTTCACTGCCTTGACGCGGGGCCGCTGCTTCTCCTCCGGCTCCTCCGCCGGAGGCGCGGCGGCCGGGGCGGCGGGCTTCTTCACACCGAAGCGCTCGAGGAGCTTCGCCTCGATGTTCGAGAGGACCTCGGCGTGCTCGCGCAGGAACGCCTTCGCCTGCTCGCGCCCCTGGCCGATGCGCTCTCCGCCGAAGCTGAACCAGGCGCCGCTCTTCTCGACCACGTTCTCGTTGGAGGCGAGGTCGAGCACGTCCCCCTCGCGGCTGATGCCCTGGCCGTACATGATGTCGAACTCGACCTCCTTGAACGGAGGCGCGACCTTGTTCTTCACCACCTTCACGCGCGTGCGGTTGCCGATGACCTGCTCGCCGTCCTTGATGGCGCCGATACGGCGGATGTCGAGCCGCTGGCTGGCGTAGAACTTGAGCGCGTTGCCGCCGGTGGTGGTCTCCGGGTTCCCGAACATGACGCCGATCTTCATCCGGATCTGGTTGATGAAGACGACGATCGTCTGGGACTTGGAGATGGTGCCGGTGAGCTTGCGGAGCGCCTGGCTCATGAGGCGCGCCTGCACGCCCATGTGCGCATCGCCCATCTCGCCCTCCAGCTCCGCCTTGGGCACGAGCGCGGCCACGGAGTCGATGACGAGGACGTCGATGGCGCCGGAGCGCACCAGCGTCTCGGCGATCTCGAGCGCCTGCTCGCCGGTGTCCGGCTGGGAGATGAGGAGGTCGTCGGTGCGGACCCCGAGCTTGCGCGCGTAGCCGACGTCGAGCGCGTGCTCGGCGTCGACGAAGGCGCAGATGCCGCCCGCCTTCTGCGCCTCGGCCACCGCGTGCAGCGCGAGGGTGGTCTTGCCGGACGACTCCGGCCCGTAGATCTCGATGATGCGCCCCCGCGGGAAGCCGCCGACGCCGAGCGCGATGTCGAGCGAGATCGAGCCGGACGAGACCGCCTGGACGTCCTTCACCAGCGCCTCCTCGTTGCCGAGGCGCATGATCGAGCCCTTGCCGAACGCCTTCTCGATGGACGAGACGGCCAGCTCGATCGCCTTCTCCTTCTCCGGTCCGACGGGCATCCTGGTCTCCCTGTGCGGCGCGCCCGGCGCGCCGTTCTCTGCGAGGTGCCGCGTTCATACCGGGCGGCCCTGACACCCGCCCGCGCTCCACTGAACGCATGAATACTGAACGCGCGAGCGGATGTCAACGCCGTGACGTCTGCCGGCCTCCGGCGCGCGCACCGGGCGTCCCCGACCCGGGTGTACGGATACCCGCCGGGCGCGCCACGGGCGCTCGGCCGCAGCCGCGCGCCGCGGGTCCGTCGGCGCGCCCGCCGCTCCGCCCGCGACTGGCATGCGCGTGGCACCGGGAGGCGCGCCGAGGGGAGGACGCGTGGACCAGGTGCGCGACGAGACCGGCTCGACCCCGCCCGAGGGCGGTGCCCCGCCCGCGCGCCCGCGGGTGGCGGTCGCCTGCGCCGCCTTCGACGCGCTCCCCCTGCCGGCGCTCGTCATGGGCCGCGGCGGCGCGGTGCTGGCGGTGAACCGCGCCCTCGAGGCGGCGACGGGCTTCTCCGCCGCCGATCTCGCCGGGCGCGACGCCGCCACCGCGCTCGCCTCCACGGACGGCGACGGGCTCCGGCTGCGCGAGGCGTGGACGGCGGCGGAGGCGGGCCGGCCGTGGGGGGGCGAGGTGGTCTTCCGGCGGGCCGACGGCGGCGTGTGGGCGCACGAGCTCGCCGCCTCGCCGGTGTCCGGCCCGGAGGCGGAGGGCGCGTGCGCGGTGGCGCTGTGCCAGGACCTCGCCGCGCGCCGGCAGTCGCAGGCGCGCCTCCTCGCCACCGATCGCATGGTGTCGGTCGGCACCCTGGCCGCCGGCGTCGCCCACGAGATCAACAACCCGCTCGCCTTCCTGCTCACGAACCTCCACTTCGCCGCCGGCGCGCTGGAGGCGGAGGGAGGAGCCCAGCCGCTCGGGCCGGTGCGCGAGGCGCTGCAGGAGGCGATCGAGGGCGCCGAGCGCGTGCGCGAGATCGTCCGCGACCTGAAGGCGTTCGCGCGCAGCGACGAGCGCGGCCGCGGACCGGTCGACGTGGAGCGCGTGCTGGAGTCGTCGGTCAAGATGGCCTGGAACGAGATCCGGCACCGCGCGCGGCTCGTGAGGCGCTTCGGCCGCGTGCCGCCGGTGCTGGGGGAGGAGGCGCGGCTCGGGCAGGTCTTCCTCAACCTCGTCCTCAACGCCGTCCAGGCCATCCCGGAAGGCGACGTGTCCGGCAACACCATCGAGCTGGCCACGCGGCTGGAGGGCGACCGCGTGGTGGTGGAGGTGCGCGACTCCGGCCCGGGGATCCCCGAGGCGATCCGCCCCCAGCTCTTCACCCCGTTCTTCACCACCAAGCCGGCGGGGGTCGGCACGGGGCTCGGGCTCTACATCTGCCGCGACATCGTCGGGTCGCTGGGGGGCACGGTCGAGGCGCTCCCGGCGGAGGGCGGAGGAACGGTGCTGCGGGTGGCGCTCCCGACCGCCGCCGCGCGGAAGCCGGCCCCGCCAGCGCGGGCGCGGGTCCTGGTCGTGGACGACGAGCCCATGATCGGAGCGACGCTGACGCGGGTGCTGGCCGGGCACGAGGTCGTGGCGCTCGCCTCGCCCCGCGAGGCGCTGCGTCGCGTCGAGGCGGGAGAGGCGTTCGACCTCGTGCTCCTCGACCTGATGATGCCGGAGATGACGGGGATGGAGCTGTACGAGGCGCTGGCCCGCAGCGTGCCGGCCGCCGCCGAGCGCGTCGTCTTCCTCTCGGGCGGCCTGTTCACCCCGGCGGCGCGCGCCTTCGCCGAGCGGGTGAAGAACCTGATCCTGGAGAAGCCCTTCGACGCGGCGGCGCTGCGGCGGCTCGTCGCCGAGCGCCTCGCCGCGGAGCGGGGCGCGCTTCCCGGCGACGCCGCGGCTCCGGCGGTGCCCTGACGCGCTCAGCCCGGGGACAGCGCCGGGGCGCCGAGCGGTGCGCGCGAGAGCGCCTCGTACCGGGCGCCCGACGGCGAGAGATGCGATCGGAAGAGGACGACCTCCGCCACGCGCCAGGGCGCAGGCGGTGCGCCGTCGTCGGCGTGGGCGAGCGCCGAGGCGAGCCCGGGAGCGCCGCGCGGGTCGCGCGCCCGCCCGAGCGTGAGGTGTGGCGAGAACGGCCGCGACTCGGGCGGGAACCCGAGCGGCGCGAGCCGGGCGCCGAGCGCGGCGACGAGGGCGGCGAGGGGCGCGACGTCGCCGGTCAGCCCCGCCCACAGCACGCGCGGGCGGCGCGCGCTGGGGAAGCCGCCCGCGCCCGAGATGTGGAGGTGCAGGGGCGCGCCGGTGGCGGCGGCAGCGGCGACGGCAGCCTCGATCGCCGGCAGCCGCTCCTCCGGCGCCGCGCCCAGGAACTGCAGCGTGAGATGGACGGCCGCGGGATCGACCCAGCGCACGTCACCGGCTGCGCGCCCGGCCGCGCGCCGCAGCGCCCCCTGGAGCGTGCCGAGCCGGCGCCGCACGAGGTCGCTGGGCTCGAGCGCGGCGAAGAGGCGGAGGTTCACCGCCTCATCATGCCACCCCGCCGGCGCGCCCGCCGCGACCCGGGGTGCGGTCACACCCGGTCCGGGCACCTGTCATCGCCGCGTCGCGGCGAGGCGGGCGGGCGGCCCACCGCTTGAAACGGGAGCCCGGTGATGCAGACGGTCTACGAGGCTCCCGGCATCCTCCTCTCCAGCCTGCTCCCCGAGCACGGCCTGGTGCTCACGCGCTGGAAGGAGCTGTCGCGGCACCGGCACTTCCGTCCCTGCATCGAGAAGCACATGAAGCTCGTCGAGCGCGGCGAGGTGCGCCTCATCGTGATCGACGTCTCGGGGGCGACCGGGGTGCCGAGCCAGGAGGACCAGGACTGGTTCGCGCAGACCGTCTTCCCCTTCTACGGCGCGCACCGCCTGGCCGCGCTCGTCAACGTGCGGGCGAGGAGCGCGCTGACGAACCTGGGCGCGCGGCGGTGGCGCGTGAACGCCGCCGGCTGCGGCGTGGAGACGTTCGAGGTGCCGAGCCTGGCCGGAGCGCTCGAGGTGCTGCGAGAGCGCCACGGCGTGACCGCGACCGAGGCCGAACTGGCCACACCGGGCTGGTGAGCCCGGGGGAGAGCGAGCGATGCTGGATCCGCAGACCGTCTACAACTTCCTGCAGGAGCTGAGGCCGCGCCAGGTGCCGTGGGTGCCGCACCCCGCGATCCTCACCTTCCTCGGCACGACCGGCGCTTCCGGGACGCACCCGTCGGTGGCGCTGGCGCGCGTGGTCGAGCTCGCGCCCGGCGCGGCGCCGAGCGACATGAACGTGCGGCTCTCGGGGGCGCTGCCGCGCCCGCCGCTCGTCGGCGAGAGCGTCACGGTCTCCATCAGCAAGTACGAGCAGTACCACGGGTACCAGATCAAGACCGCTCCCCTGCGCGCGCGCGGCGCGGAGTCGGAGGCGTACGAGGTCCCGCGGCGTGGCGAGCTGCTCCTCCACGGCAAGCGCGCCTACACCACCCATCACGGACCGTACGACCTCAACTTCTTCGAGCGGATCCCCTTCGACGAGGTGCAGCGCACCGTCGGGGTGGTGAGGCACGGGGTGGTGGCGGTCGGGCCGGACGTGAACGTCTCGCCGCGCCACATGTTCCACCACGAGCTGGTGCACGGGCGCCTCGTCACGTACCACGGCGACGGCCTCGCCATGAAGACGTTCCGCAACCTGCAGGTGAACAAGGCCTCGGTGCGGCTCGTCTTCGACCTCGTGGCGCTCAAGGGCTATGCCCTGTTCGGCGCGATCGAGGAGATCCCGGGCGAGCAGGCACCGGCGGCGCACGAGCAGGTCTGCGCCGGCTTCGTCGCGCTCGGCTACGGGCGCCCGTCCCGCATCTGGCGGCACGTGACCGACCGCATCGAGCCGGTCGCGGTGGCGACGGCGTAGCGCCTCATCTTCAATTCACCCCGTCTCCGCGGCCGAAGCGGAACGACCACCAGGCGAGCAGCCCGAGCGAGACGGCGAGCCAGGCGACGCGCGCGGCGCGCCACCGCGTCCAGCGGGCCGCGGTCTGGAAGAGGGGGAAGGCGACGCCGGCGAAGCGCGGCAGGCTCTTCAGCGAACCGGTGCAGATGGGCACGATCAGGGCGAGCGCGGCGTGGAGCTGCAGCGAGGCCGGCTGCCGGCGGGCGCGCCATGCGCTCCACAGCGCGGCGAGGCCCCCGAACGCCACGAGGTAGTGCTCGGGGTCCTGGTTGAAGGCGAGGAACGCCCTCCACGGCGGCGCCAGGCCGCGCCCCCACTGCGCCTGGACGTGGGCGAAGGCGAGCGGGTCGCCGTAGGCACGGCCGAGCCGCGCCGCGTGGGCGGCGAGCGCGAGCGGCGGCAGGAGGAGGGCCAGCGCGCCGGGGAGGACCCGCGCCCCGCGTCGCCAGGCGAGGAACGCCTCCACCCCCACGGGCAGGACCAGGAGCACGCCGTTCGGCCGCGTCAGGGCGGCGAGCGCGGCGAGCGCGCCGGCGGCGCCGAGCCGGCCGCGGCGCGCGGCGAGGAGCGCGCCCGCCGAGAGCGCCAGGAAGAGCGACTCGGTGTAGACGGCGGAGAGGAACAGGCTCCCCGGGAAGGCGAGGAGCAGGACGGTCGCATCCGCCGCCTCCTCCTCGCCGGCGACGTCGGCGAGCAGGCGGTAGGTGGCGGCGACGCCGAGCGCGAACGCCGCCGCGGAGACGGCGAGCCCCGCCAGCACCGGGTCGAGGCCGAGCGCGCGCTGCAGCGCGCCGAGCAGCCACGGGTAGAGCGGGAAGAAGGCGGCGTCGTGGGGCGCGCCCGACGGCGGCGCCACGTACCCCTGCGCCGCGATCCGCAGGTAGAAGGCGCTGTCCCAGCGCGCGAGCGCGTCGAGCGCCGGCACCGGCGAGAACAGGTAGCGGTGGCCGTCCGGCGCGGCGTGCACCAGCCGCTCCGGCCGCGGCCAGCGCGTGCCGGCGACCGCGGCGACGTGGACGAGGGCCCGGGTGGCGAGGGCAGCGACGACGACGCGCTGGGCCGGCTTCACGCGCCGGCGACGTTACTCGACCGTCACGCTCTTCGCGAGATTCCTCGGCTGATCCACGTCCGTGCCCTTCAGGTCCGCGACGTGGTAGGCGAGGAACTGCAGCGGCAGGATGGAGACCAGCGGCGCGAGCAGCGGCGGCGCCTGGGGGACGGTGAGCGCCACCTCGGCCAGGCCGGCGGCGAGGGTGTCACCCTCGGAGACGACGGCGAAGACGTGGCCGCCGCGCGCGCGGACCTCCTCCATGTTGCCGAGCGTCTTCTCGTAGGCGGGCTCCTTCGTCGCCAGCACCACCACCGGCAGCTGC
>DASTGH010000503.1:0-5256 GCA_035719345.1 Anaeromyxobacteraceae bacterium | reverse complement strand
GCTGGAGCTGGCGTTCCCGCCGCACGGCGGGATCCGCCCGGGCGACCTGGGCGTGGCGCTGGCGCTGGCGTCGGGCGCCGCCCAGGCGTTCGAGCGCGCCTCGCTCTTCCGCGCCGGTCGGCGCGCTCGCAGCGAGGCGCGGCGCGCGGTCCGGGCGCGCGACGAGTTCCTCTCGATCGCGGCGCACGAGCTCCGCTCGCCGGTGGCCGCCCTCCACCTCAGGCTGCGGGCGCTGCGGCGGAGCGTCGACCCGGTCGCGCTGGAGCCGGCCGTCCGCCAGGGCGAGCGCATCACCGCGCTCGTGGAGCGGCTCCTCGACGTCTCGCGCATCGCCGCCGGCCAGCTCGACCTGCACCTCGCCGACGTCGACCTGGCCGCGCTGGTGCGCGACGCCGGGGCCCGGGCGCAGGACGAGCTGCAGGACGCGGGCTGCTCGCTCTCGATCGAGGCGCCGCCGGCGCTGCGCGCCTCGGTCGACCCGTTCCGGCTGGAGCAGGTGCTGACGAACCTCCTCGGCAACGCCGCGCGGCACGCCGGAGGCGCGCCGGTGGCGCTCCTGCTCGGGCGCGAGGGGGCGCTGGCCCGGCTCGAGGTGCGCGACGGTGGGCGCGGCATCCCCCCGGCCGACCGGGACCGGCTCTTCGAGCGGTTCGAGCGCGGCGAGGGCTCCCGCGCCGGCCTCGGTCTCGGGCTCTGGATCGTGCGGAGCATCGTCGCCGCGCACGGCGGGACGGTCCGCGTGGAGGACGCTCCCGCCAGCGGCGCCGCCTTCGTCATCGAGCTGCCGCTGCCCTCGTGAGCCCCCTCAGCGGAGGCCGGCGACGAGCACGGCCAGCGTGACGACGCTCGCGCCCATCATCGCCCAGCCGACCTCGCGCAGCCGCCGCGCGGAGAGGTGCGCCGCGCATACGGCTGCCGCGAGCGCCGCCGGCGGGAGCAGCGCCAGCGCCGCCGCCAGCGGCAGCCCGGCCGCGGGGACGGCCCCGAACGCCGAGGCCGCGAGCGCCACCACCAGCGCCAGGTGGCGGAGTCCCGGATCGCGCGCGCCCTTGCTGCGGGCCCGCTCCAGGACGACCTGCACCGCCAGCGTCGCAGCGGCGAAGGCGAGCACCCAGGTGAGCCAGGCCGCCGCGGAGGCGCGGAGCGACGCGCCCGAGGCGAGCGCCACCACCAGGCCTCCGGAGGAGAGGGCCGCGCCCACGGTGATCTCCCCGGCGATGGTCTTCTCGCGCCGGGTGACGACGAGCCAGGCCACTGCCGCGACGAGCACCGCCGGCGCCACCACCGCCCAGCGCGCCGCGGCCGGCGCGAGCACGAGGCCCGCACCGCCGGCGCCGAGCGCCTGCACCCCGAGGATGGCGAGCACGCGTCGCGCCACCGGGCCGTCGCCCTCGAGCGCGCGGCGGCCGCGTTGCCCGAGGAGGACGAGCAGCGACTCATGGGCGACGAACGCGACGACGAAGGCGTACGCGATGAGCAGCGCCGCCGCCCCCGGCCGGCCGAGCGCCAGCCCGGTGGCGAGCGGCATGAGGAGCTGCCCGTAGGCGCCGTGCTCGCGCGGGAAGAGCGCGCGGGTGCGCTCGGGCTCGGCGAGCCGGTTCGCTTCGTCCATGGGCGGCACTCTAGACGCGTCGCCGGCCCGCGTCAGCCCGGGGGCAGTCGGCCGAGGACGCCGGCGAGCAGGTCGGGCCGATCGGTCATGATCCCGTCGACGCCGGCCGCGACGAGGTCGCGCATGTCGCGCTCGTCGTCCACCGTCCAGGCGAAGACGGCCATGCCGCGAGCGTGGAAGTACTCGACCGTCGGCCGGTCGACGACGACGACGTCGGTCCCCTCCATCCGGTAGGGCAGGTCGGCGACGTCCCATCCCTCCGGGCAGCCGGTCGACCCCGGCGCACGCGAGGCCATCACGTGGCAGGCCGCCGCCGTCTCGGGCAGGAAGTGGCAGGCCTCGGGGAGGAGCGCGCGGATGCGCTCGCCGGCCGCGTCGTGCTGGGAGCCCACGCACACGCGATCCACGGCGCCGGCCTCGCGGACCGCCCGGACGAGCGCTTCGGCGAGCGCCGGGTCGTCGCGCTTCGCCTCGACGTTGAGGCGCATCGCGGGGTGGCGCGCGAGCAGCTCGGCGAGGGTGGGCGGCGACAGGCCGCGCCCGCGCCAGGGATGGGTCCGGCCGGCGTCGGACGTGAAGGAGAACCCGGCATCGAGCCGCCCTACCTCGGCGAGCGTGCGGTCCTCGATGGTCCCGGGCGCCCCGGTGAGCCGGCTCGTCTCGTCGTCGTGGAAGACGACGACGGCGCCGTCGTGCGTGAGGTGCACGTCCGTCTCGAAGGCGTCCGCACCGAGGCGCGCCGCCAGGTCGAACGCGGCGAGCGTGTTCTCCGGCGCCAGGGCGGCGCCGCCGCGGTGCGCGACGAGCCACGGCCGGCGGAGCGCCAGGTACGGCTTGGTCACCTTCACTGCACGGTGACGCCGAGCCCATCCACGATGCGGGCGTGCTCCGAGACGAGCCAGTCGTCGGTGTCGACCTGGATGGCGTCCTCGTGCGTGCCGGCGCGCATGAGCACCCAGGGCTGCCGCGCCAGGCGCGCGTCGACGTAGATGGGGATGCCGAAGAGGGAGAGCGGCGGCTCCGCACCCGCCTCGCACGGCCAGAAGCGCTCGGCGAAGCGCGCCTCCGGAGGCAGGTGGACCTCGCGGGCCCCCAGCGCCTGCTGCAGTGCGGTGACGTCGACCCGCTCGCTGGCGGCGACGACGGCCAGGGCGAGCCGGCCGTCGACGCTCACCACCACCACCTTCGCGACGCGCGCTCCGGTGACGTGCTCGGCTGCCGCCAGCCGCTGTGCCGTGATCACGCGGCCGTGGACGAAGTGCTCGAACCTGAGCCCGTGCTCGCGCAGGTACGCGTCGATCATGGTCGGGATCATGACGCCTGCCTCCGGCTTCGGTGGAGGGTCCCATCGTGTCGCCGAGCTCCGGTCCAGGGCAAGGCGCCGGGCGGGTGCGACGAGCCCCGCTCCCGGCGAATGCATGCTCGCACGGTTGATCCCCGTTCAGGTGCGTGGTAACCCAGGACGCACCGTCGAGGACCACCCGCGACCACGAGGTGGGACTCCGGCACGATTTTTTCATTACGCCGCTCCAGCGCATCACGTCGGGGGGTTGCACATGCAGGTCGTCGAGCCGATTCGTCCCTATACGATCCACCTCGAAGGGGTGTTCGACGAGAGGTCCGCCGAACGACTCTCGGAACTGCTGAGCGGCGCGCCGGAGGGCGCGCCCGTCTCGGTGGATCTCTCGAAGATCCGGCAGTTTCACGGGCGCGGGCTGGCGCTCCTGGCGGGCGCCATCGCCGCCCGCCCGCAGCCGCTCGACGTGCGCGGCCTCGGCCGGCACGAGTCGCGGCTGCTGCGCTACCTGGGCGTCGCGCCCGGCGCAACGGATGCGCCGGCGGCCACCGTGGCGAGCAGCTGACTGATCGGCGAGCGGGCAGCCGCCCCGTTGCGGTGAGTCTGCCCGGCGCTATCACCCGAGGGTGTCGGCGCTCCAGCTCCGCGTCCTCGAGGCCATCGCCGACGTACCCGCCCCGGCGTGGGATGCGCTCATCGCGCACGAGCCCGCCGCGGCGACGCCCTTCGTCCGGCACGCCTTCCTCGACGCCCTCGAGGCGTCGCGCTCGGCCTGCGCCCGCACCGGCTGGCGCCCGCGGCACCTGACCCTGTGGCGGCAGGGCCGCCTCGTCGCAGCGGCTCCGGCTTACGCCCGCGACGACTCCGACGGCGACTTCTCGCGCGACTTCGGGTGGGCGGAGTCGGCCGCGCGCGCCGGCATCCCGTACTACCCGAAGCTCGTGCTCACGGTGCCGTTCACGCCGGTCACCGGCCGGCGCCTGCTCGTCGCGGCGGAGGAGGACCGGCCGGCGGCGCGCCGCGCCCTGCTCGCCGGCGCGCGCGCCCTGGCGAAGGACGAAGGGCTCCGCTCCATCCACGTCCTGTTCGCGCCGGAGGACGAGATGGCGGCGCTCGAGGAGGCGGGCCTCGCGGCGCGCATCGACTTCCAGTACCACTGGACGAACGCGGGCTACCGCACCCCGGACGACTTCCTCGCCCGCTTCAGCTCGAAGCGGCGCAACGCGATCCGCCGCGAGCGCGGCGCGCCGGCGCGGGAGGGCATCGCCCTGCGCACGGTGCGCGGGCCCGAGCTGGCGGCGGAGGCCCGCGCCTGGGCGGCGGAGATGTTCGACCTGCACCGCGGCAGCGTCGAGCGCATGGCGTGGGGGATGCGGTGGGTGAACCGCGCCTTCTACGAGCGCGTCCTCGCGGCGCTCCCCGAGTCCGTCGAGATCGTCGAGGCGCGCCGCGGCCGGACGCTGGTGGCGGCGGCCTTCAACCTCGCCTCCCCGGCGCGCCTCTACGGTCGGTACTGGGGCTGCCGGGAGGAGGTGCCGTTCCTGCACTTCAACGTCTGCCTCTACCACTCGGTCGACGACTGCATCGCGCGCGGGCTGCAGGTCTTCGAGGGCGGCGCCGGAGGCGAGCACAAGCTCACCCGCGGCTTCGAGCCCGCCCTGACGCGCTCGGCGCACGCCGTGCTCGACCGCCGCTTCGACGGCGCCCTGCGGCGCCACCTGGCGGCGGAGGCGGAGGAGCGCCGGGCGGCGCTGGCGCGCTGGCAGGCGGAGGCGCCCGTCCTCAAGCCGCTCGGCGAGGCCGCCGGACCCAGCGGACCGTGACGTCGCGCGCGAAGGCGGCGGGGCCGTCGCCGGCCGCGACGCGGAGCCGCGCCAGGAGGGCGTCGAGCGCGGCGGGGCCGAGCGCCGGCCCGGTGAAGGTGAAGGAGCGCACGACGGCCTCGAGCGCGCCCGGCGCGAGCGGCGCCTCCTGCCGGAACCGCTCGGCGCTGGGGGACGCGCCCGGCGCGGCGAGCGCCATGAGCTGACGGGCGGCGCCCACGGGCCGCGGCCGCGCCTTCGGGTTCGCCCCCGAGAGCGCCTCCGCCAGCGCCGTCATGAAGGGCGTCGCGGCGAACGCGGCCTCGACCAGCGCCAGCGCGCCACCGGGCGCGAGGAGCCGCGCCGCCTCGTGCCCGGCGAGCTCCGGGTCGACCCACTGCACGGCATCGGCGAGGACGACCAGGTCGAACGCGCCGCCGGGCAGGCCGGTCGCCTCGGCCGTGGCGTGGACGGCGCGGACGCGCGGCGCCGCGGCGGCGGCCACCGCCGCGAGCATGGCCCGGGCCGGCTCGACCGCGGTCACC
>DASTGH010000502.1:0-2116 GCA_035719345.1 Anaeromyxobacteraceae bacterium | reverse complement strand
AGCTCGGGAGGGGCGCGGTCAGCGGCGCGCGCGCGGCGTCCAGGCGAGGGTGTAGCGCGCGAGCCGCCGGCCGCGGTCCATGGCCGCGAGCTGTACGCCGCCCTCCGCCCTGGCGAGACCGACGAGCGCGCCGAGCGAGGCCGCCACCGACGCCGGCCAGACGTCGTCGACCACCGTCGCCGGCGGGAGATCGGCGAGGGCGAGCTGGAGCTCGCCGGGCGCGTTGTGCTCCACCGACCAGCGCCCGACCTCGCGGAAGACGAGCCCCCAGCCCGACGGGATGAAGCGGGCCCACGACGAGGGGTCGAGGCCGAAGAGCGCGATGGCGCCGTCGACGATGGCGCGGAACACCGGCGTCTGCAGGGCCTCGTCGAGCTGCGAGCGGAAGAGGCGGTGGCACCCGGCCCGGCCGAGGACCTCCTCGATGGCCCGGGTGAGCGAGAGGTTGAGCCCGAGGTCCAGCCACTCGACCGCGGACGCGTCCTCGACCGCGCGCAGCGCGGCCGCGCCGAAGCGCTCGCGCACGGCGGGGGCCTGCTCCGGCGCGAGCGCGTCCACCGCCGCCAGGACGGTCTTCATGTGCCGCGCGCGGACGGCGGGCGCCATGCCGCGACGCTAGCCCGGCTGGCCCGATGCGTGGAAGGCGGGGGACGTGGGCCCGGCGCCGACACGCCCCTCTCCGGCCCACGACGCGCTATCCTGCGCGCCATGCAGGCGCCCGCCCGCCGCACCGAGCACGCCCGGCTCGACCGCAGCGCGCTGCCCGACCCGGCGGCGCGGCGGGAGGAGGCGCGCCAGCGGCGCATGGTGTGGCGCGTGGCGCTCCTCGGGGCGGCGGCGCTCGCGATCGTGAGCGGGTCGGCCTGGGTCCTCTCGGCCGGCGCCCGGCGCGCCGCCGCCCTCCGCGCGCAGGCGACCCCGCTCCTCGACGGCTCGCTCGGCGGGCTCGCACCCCGCACGGCACCCGAGCGTCCGGCCACCTCTCCCGAGGAGCTCGCCGCCCTGCAGCGGAGCTGGGTGGGCAGCGAGAGCATCGCGCCGCGCGACGCCCGGGTCGACGCCGCCAGCGGCGAGCGCCTGGGTGCGTTCCAGGGGTTCGGCGTGCAGGTGGACGGCGCCGAGGGCGCCCTCGTCCTCGCGGCGGGACGGGAGCTCGGGACGGCGCCCCTGCTCGCCAGCATCGACTGCCGGCCGGGCGAGCCGGTGGAGATCCTGGTGCAGCGGGGCGGCCGGTCGTTCTCGCACCGGACGCGCTGCCGCAAGGACACCCGGCTGCTCCTCGCTCCCGATCTCCGCTAGGCGCCGCGGCCGGAGGAGCGCGGCACCGGCGGCAGCCGCGGCGGGCGCCGCCCCCTCCGCACCGCGCCGGCCACCGGGACGCAGGTGAGCTCGGCGCCGGCCCGCACGCAACGGAGGAGGAGGCCGCCGCGGCTCATGTCGCCCCGGCCCACGAAGTCCGCCGGGAAGAGCAGCCGGTCGCCGAACGCCTCGAGCAGCACGTCGACGTACTTGCCCGAGGCGATGCTGCCGAGGAGCACGACCTCGGCCCGCGGGGCCGCGCCCGCCAGCGCCAGCGCGTCCCGCAGGAGCGGCCCGCGGAAGCGCGGATCGGCGGGGTCGACCGGGACCGCGGCGAACGCGCGCAGGTCGACCTCGTTCACGTGGCGGCCCGGCGGCACGAGCCCGGCGCCCGGCGCGATGACGAGCGCCGGCGCCACGCCGCGCGGCGGGCGCGCGAACGCCTCCGCGTAGGCGAGCTTCCCGCGGAAGTAGAGGCCGCTCGTGAAGGTGAAGACCTCGCCGAGCGGCGCGCCCGGGGCGGACTGCACGGCGCGGGCGAGCGGGAACGAGGCCGCGGGGCGGAGGAGCAGCGCCGCGCGCTCGCCGCCGGCGTGGGCGGGGGAGAGGAGGAAGACGCGGCGCGGCGCCCCGTCACCCGCTGGCACCGAGCTCCTCCATGAGCTCCGCCAGCGCCGTCAGCTCCTCGCCGCCCTCCTCCCCGTCGACCCTGAGCGCCGGCGCGCCGTCGTCGACCGCGAGCTCGTAGCGGAACCGGTCCGCGCCGCGCGCCGGCCCCGGCCCCGCCGCGCGCGCCGCCGAGCGCGCCCGCGCCACC
>DASTGH010000501.1:0-10195 GCA_035719345.1 Anaeromyxobacteraceae bacterium | reverse complement strand
CATGACGAGCGCGAACCTCTCCGAGGAGCCGATCGCGTACCGGAACGACGAGGCGGTGGCGCGCCTCTCCGGGATCGCCGACCTCCTCCTCGTCCACGACCGGGAGATCGAGACGCGCGCCGACGACTCGGTGGCGAAGGTGGTGGCGGGCCGGCCGGTGCTGCTCCGGCGTTCGCGCGGCTTCGCCCCGCGCGGCGTGCGCGTGCGGAGGCCCTTCTCCGCCCCGCTCCTCGCGGCCGGCGCGCACCTCAAGAACACGTTCGCGCTGGCGGTGGGCGACGCCGTCCACCTCGGCCCGCACATCGGGGACCTGGAGAACCTCGAGACGCTCGAGTCCTTCGAGGCGGCGGTCGCGCGCATGGAGCGCTTCCTGCGCGCCCGCCCCGCGGCGCTGGCCCACGACCTCCACCCCGACTACGTCTCGACGCGCTGGGCGGTGGAGCGCGCGCGCGCCGATGGGCTGCCCGCGGTCGCGGTCCAGCACCACCACGCCCACGCCGCCGCCTGCATGGCGGAGCACGGGCTTGAGGGGCCGGTGCTCGCGCTCGCCTGGGACGGCACCGGCGCCGGGGACGACGGCACGGCCTGGGGCGGCGAGCTGCTCCTCGCCACGTACCAGGGGTACGAGCGGGTCGCCACCTTCCGCCCGGTGGCGCTCGCCGGCGGCGACCAGGCCGTGCGCCAGCCGTGGCGCATCGCGCTCGCGGCGCTCGACGACGCCTGCGGGGGCGAGGCGCCGCTCGACGGGCTCGCGCTCTTCGCCGGCGTCCGCCCCGCCGACGCCGCGGTGGTGCGCCGGCTGGTGGCGCAGGGCTTCCAGGCACCGCGGGCGCACGGCGCCGGCCGGCTCTTCGACGCCGTCGGGGCGCTCGCGCTCGCGCGACCGGTCGCCCGCTACGAGGGCCAGGTGGCGGTGCAGCTCGACGCGGCCGTGGACGAGGGCGAGGACGGGCGCTACCCGTACGCGCTCGACACCGGCGCCTCCCCCTGGCAGCTCGACTGGCGGCCGCTCGTGCGGGCGGCCGCCGCCGACGTGCGGGCGGGCGTGGCCGCGGGCCGCATCGCCGCCCGCTTCCACCGCGGGCTGGCGGAGGCGGGCGCCGAGCTCCTGCGTCTGGCCGCCGCGCGACACGGCGCCCTGCCGGTCGTCCTGACCGGCGGCTGCTTCGCCAACCGCCACCTGGCCGAGGGAATCATCGCCACCCTCCCCCGGTCTGTTCCTGTATACCTGCACGGCTCCGTGCCCCCCGGCGACGGTGGGATCGCGCTGGGGCAGGCCCTCGTCGCCGACGCCAGGGTGCGCGGCGGCGCACCGTCGTAGGAGGTTCTCGAAGCCATGTGTCTCGGGGTTCCCGGCAAGGTGCTCGCCATCGACGGCATGGACGCCACCGTCGACTTCTTCGGCGTGAAGAAGACGCTGCGGCTCGACATCGTGGACGAGCCGGTGACGGTCGGCGACTACGTGCTCAACCACGTCGGGTTCGCCATCCGCCGCATCCCGCCCTCCGAGGTCGGCGAGACGCTGGCGCTCTTCGAGCAGGTGCTGCGCGAGGCGGGCGCCGGCGACCTCCTGGCCGAGGACGTGCGCGGCGAGATGGAGGCGGCGCCGCTCGCGAAGGAGAAGGCGTGACCACCGCAGCGCTCGACGCGCAGCTCTCGCAGCTCAAGTTCCGCGACCCGGCCCGGGCGAAGGCGCTCGCCACCGCGCTCGCCCGCGAGGTCGAGGCCATCGGGCGCGCGCCGGTCTCGGTCATGCACGTCTGCGGCTCGCACGAGCAGTCGATCGCGCGCTTCGGGCTCCGGGCCGTGTTCCCGAAGAACCTGAACGTGATCATGGGCCCCGGCTGCCCGGTGTGCGTCACCGACATGCCCGAGGTGGACGAGGCGGTGGCGCTGGCGCTCGCCGGCCACCGCGTCGCCACCTACGGCGACATGGTGAAGGTGCCGGGCACGGTGAGGTCGCTCGCCGATGCGCAGGCCGACGGCGGGAAGATCGAGGTGGTCTACAGCGTGGGCCAGGCGGTGGAGCTCGCCCGCAAGCACCCCGACGAGCAGGTCGTCTTCTTCGCCTCCGGGTTCGAGACCACCGCGGTCGCCACCGCCGCCGTGCTCGCGAACGGCGTGCCCGCGAACTTCTCCGTGCTCTCGGCGCACAAGTACATCCCGCCCGCCATGGAGATCGTGGCGGAGATGCCGGACACGCACATCGAGGGCTTCCTCGCCGCCGGCCACGCCGCCTCCATCACCGGCGCCGCGGTCTTCGAGCCGTTCGTCCGCAAGCACCGGATCCCGGTGGTGGTGGGCGGCTTCGAGCCGCTCGACGTGCTCGCCGCGCTGGTGAAGCTCGTGGAGCTGGTGAAGGAGAAGCGGGCCGAGGTCGCGAACATGTACCCGCGCGTCGTCTCCTGGGAGGGCAACCGGCCCGCGCAGGAGAAGCTGTGGAGGGTGTTCAAGCCGATCGGCGGCCGCTGGCGCGGCATCGCCCACATCCCCAACGGCAACCTGCGGCTGCGCGACGAGTGGGCCCACGTCGACGCGCGCAGGCGCTTCCGCATCGACGTGCAGGGCCTGTGGGACCAGGCCCCCTCCGCGCTCGCCCAGAAGTGCATCTGCGGCGACATCATGGCGGGAACGCGCACGCCCTCCGACTGCGAGCTCTTCGGGAAGGAGTGCGTGCCCGAGTCGCCGGTCGGCGCCTGCATGGTGTCGTCCGAGGGGAGCTGCAAGATCTGGCACACGTACGGCGGCGTCCCGGATCTCCGGGAGGTGGGCTAGATGGCCGCCCCCGGCAAGTCGCCCGCCGACCGCGTCGGGCTGAAGCACGGCGCCGGCGGGCGCGCGATGCGCGCGCTCATCGAGGACGTGTTCCTGTCGCTGGGCGGCCCGGTGGACGGGATCGGCCTGTCGGCGCTCGACGACGGCGCCGCCCTCCGCCTCGGCGATCAGTGGATCGTCATCACCACCGACTCGCACGTGGTCCACCCCATCTTCTTCCCGGGCGGCGACATCGGGCGGCTCTCCATCAGCGGCACCGTGAACGACCTCGCCATGATGGGCGCGACCGAGCCGCTCGGGCTCACCTGCGCGGTCGTCATCGAGGAGGGCTTCCCCCGCGAGGACCTGGAGCGCATCCGCGACTCGATGAGGCAGGCCTGCGCCGAGGCCGGGTGCACGGTGGTCACCGGCGACACCAAGGTCATGGGCAAGGGCGAGGTCGACGGGATCGTGCTCAACACGACCGGCGTGGCGGTGGCGCGCCGCGTGGTCTCCGACGCCGGGCTGCGGCCGGGCGACCGCATCATCGTGACGGGCACGATCGGCGATCACGGCATGGCGATCATGACGAAGCGCCGCGATCTCCAGATCGACGGCGACCTGCGCTCCGACGTGGCGCCGCTCAACGGGCTCGTCCGCGGCGCGCTGGCGGCGGGCGGCGACGACGTCGTGGCCATGAAGGACCCGACCCGCGGCGGCGTCGCCTCGTCCCTGCACGAGATGGCGGCCAAGGCGAAGGTGGGGATCGTCCTCGAGGAGGCGGCGCTGCCGGTGAACCCCGAGGTCCGGGCCGCCGGGGAGCTCCTCGGCATCGACCCGCTCGTCGTGGCGAACGAGGGCAAGGCGGTCATCGGCGTCCGGCCCGGCGCGGCGGAGAAGGTGCTGGCCGCGATCCGCGAGCACCCGCTCGGCCGGCGCGCGGCCATCGTCGGCACGGCCATCGCCGAGCGGCCCGGGAACCTCATCCTCGACACCGGCTTCGGCAAGCGCCTCATCGCCGAGATCGAGGGCGAGCCGCTGCCGCGGATCTGCTGAGGCGAGGCGAGTGAGCATGAGCTTCATCCGGGTGGAGAAGGACGGCGCGGTCGGGTTCCTCACCATGGACCGGCGCGAGCGCTTCAACGCGCTCGACGTGAGGATGGCCGAGGACATGCGCAAGGCGGGGCTGCAGCTGGCGCGCGACGCCTCGGTGCGCTGCATGGTGCTGCGCGGCTACCCCGGCGTCTTCTGCTCCGGCGCCGACCTGAAGTACATCCGCGCCGGCGGCGTCGAGGACGAGCTCAGGTTCCTCTCCGAGACGCGGCAGGTGGACCCCGGGTTCGGGGAGCGCTTCAAGCAGATCCTCGAGTACATCCACTCGACCATCAGCGAGATGAAGCGGGCGCCGAAGCCGGTCGTCTGCGCCGTCGACGGCGTGGCGGCGGCGGGCGGGCTCGGGATCGCGATGGCGGGCGACCTCGTCGTCTGCTCCGAGCGGTCGATGTTCGAGTGGGCCTACGGGAAGACGGCGCTCACCGGCGCCGAGTCGTCCACCTTCTTCCTGCCCCGGCTGGTCGGGCTGCGGCGGGCGTTCGGGATGGCGTTCCTGAACCCGCGCCTCGACGCCCGGAAGGCGCTGGAGTGGGGGCTCGTCAACGAGGTCTTCCCCACCGATTCCTTCGATGCCGAGGTGGTGGCCCTGGCGCGGCGGCTCGCCGACGGGCCGACCCGCTCCTACGGCGTGACGAAGATGCTCATGAACCAGGCGGGCACGGTCGACCGGCTCGACTGGCACCTCGACCAGGAGCTCGACCAGCTCTCGCGCATCGCCAACTCGCCCGACTTCGCCGAGGGCATCACCGCCTTCTTCGAGAAGCGGCCGCCGAAGTTCGAGGGGAAGTAGGCCCGGCATGCATGAGTACTCCCTCGTCGAGGCGCTGGTCCGGCGCGTGGAGGAGGAGGCGCGCAAGCGGAACGCCACGCGCATCCACGGCCTGCGGGTGACGATCGGCGAGATGGCCGGCGTCGACCCCGAGCTGTTCCAGACCGCCTACGAGACGTTCCGCGCCGGCACGCTGTGCGAGGCCGCGCCGCTCACCGTCGTCCACCACGCCGCCGCCTGGGCCTGCTCCGGTTGCGGCAGGCCCATCGCCCGCGGCGAGCCGCTCCGCTGCAGCGACTGCGGCGCGCCCGCGAAGCTCGACGCCCGCAGCGACGGGCTGCTCCTCGACTCGATCGACATGGAGGTGCCGTAGATGTGCACGACCTGTGGTTGCGGTGACACCGAGCTCGTCCCGGTGGAGCTGCACGAGAAGATCCTGGCCGGGAACGACCGCACCGCGGCGCACAACCGGGAGCACTTCCGCGAGGCGGGGGTGCTGGCGCTCAACATCATGGGCTCGCCCGGCTCCGGCAAGACGGCGGTGCTGGAGGCCACGGCGCGGGTGATGAAGGGCGTCCGGCTCGCCGCCGTCTCGGCCGACCTCGCCACCGACAACGACGCCCGGCGCCTGGAGAAGGCGGGCATCCCGTCGAAGGCCATCACCACCGGCCAGGCCTGCCACCTCGACGCCGAGCTGGTCCACCGTTCGCTCCACGGCTTCCCGTGGAGCGAGATGGACGTCTTCTTCATCGAGAACGTGGGCAATCTCGTCTGCCCGGCGATCTACGACCTCGGCCAGGAGGCGAACGTCGTCGCGCTCTCGGTGACGGAGGGCGAGGACAAGCCGCTCAAGTACCCGGTCATGTTCCAGAAGGCCGACCTCGTCCTGGTGACGAAGGTCGACCTCGTCCCGCACCTCGACGTCGACCTCGGCAAGATCCGCGACGCGCTCTCGCGGGTCATGCCCGACCCGAAGGTGCTCGAGGTGTCGGCCCGTACCGGCCAGGGCATGGACGCGTGGAAGGCGTGGCTCGAGTCGCGGCGCGAGCCTATCCTCCGGCACCGGAAGGAGCCGGCGATGATGCACGCGCACTCGCACGCCCACGAGCACGAGCACACCCATACGCACGAGCACGAGCACGGGGGCGTGAAGCACTCGCACCCGCACAGCCACAAGCACGCCCACTCGCACGAGCACGGCGGGTCCGAGGAGAAGCACGACCACGCCAAGGGCGACCACGGGCACGACGGCTCGGGGCACGACCACAGCCATTAGCGGGCGCGCGCTTGAGCGCGCCATGAGCGCGCTGCGAGCTCGGGAGCTCGCCGGCGCTCTCGGAGGTCGGCGGTCGATCGCCCTCCCAGCGGCTCGGCGCTCGCACGATATCGCAAGAGCCCTCGGTGGGGAGCGCCAGCTGGGATGTTGCCACATCGACTCCCAGAGCGAACTCCCGGGCGCGACGCGTGCACCGCGTTATGACCTCGGCGTGTGCCGCCATCCGGCCGCAGGCCCGATCCTCGACCTGGCGCTCCCTCATCGGTCCCCCGGTGAGGTAGACCCGTGGCGCGGGCCGCCCGGGCCCCTCCGACGCGGGATGCTGGCGGGGGCACACCTGCCCGTCGTAGAGTCCCCCGCGCGAGCCCGGCGACCCGCCCGGCTCGGCTTCCAGCGGCGGGACGACCTCATCGGCCTCCTCGGTGACCAGCGCGACAGCGGCAAGCCAGCGGATGGCGACCTCGCGTCCGGTCCGTGGGCCCTCCACCTCTCTCGCCGTACCGCCTGAAGCGCACCCACGAAGGAGGCCGTCCCGCTCATGAAGCCCGTCGACCTCGCCCAAGCCGCGCCCCCAGCTTCGCAGCTCCGTGGCTTTCACCAGGGGACCCCGGGCGACCGGCGGAACCGGCTCGTGCAGGAGGGATGGCTCGCGACGGAGGACGCGGCCGCGCTCGCCTCGGGCGTGCTCCTCGAGCCGCCGGCGGCCGACGCCATGATCGAGAACGTGGTCGGGACGCACGCGCTGCCGCTCGCCATCGCCACCAACTTCGTGGTGAACGGGCGCGACGTGCTCGTGCCCATGGTGGTGGAGGAGCCGTCGATCGTCGCCGCCGCCTCGTACGCGGCGCGCATGATCCGGGCCGGCGGCGGCTTCACCGTGAGCTGCGACGCGCCGCTGCTCGCCGCGCAGGTCCAGCTCGTCGAGGTGGGCGACGTCGCCGCCGCCGAGGTCGCCCTCCGCGCGGCCGAGCGCGAGATCCTGGCGCTCGCCGACGAGTGCATCCCGGCCATGGTCACGCGCGGCGGCGGCGCCCGCGCCCTGGAGGTCCGCGCCATCGCCCCGGACATGGTGGTGGTGCACGTGCTCGTCGACTGCCAGGACGCGATGGGCGCGAACCTCGTCAACACGGTGGCCGAGGAGGTCGCGCCGCTCCTCGCCGAGCGCGCCGGGGCGAAGGTCGGCCTGCGCATCCTCACCAACCTGTGCGACCGCCGGAAGGTGACGGTCGGCGTGCGCGTGCCGACCGACGCGCTCCGCTCCTCGAACCACCCGGACGGCGCCGCGGTGCGGGACGGGGTGGTCGCCGCCCAGCGCTTCGCCGAGCTCGACCCTTACCGCGCCACCACCCACAACAAGGGCGTCATGAACGGCGTCGACGCCGTGCTCCTCGCCTGCGGCAACGACTGGCGCGCGGTCGAGGCGGGGGCCCACGCCTACGCCGCTCGCAACGGCCGGTACGAGCCGCTCACGCGCTGGTGGGCGGCCGAGGATGGCGCGCTCGCCGGCGAGCTCACCATGCCGCTCGCCGCCTCGACGGTCGGCGGCGCCGCCCGCAACCACCGCGGCGTCGTGCTCTCGCTGCGCATGGCGCGCCTGGAGCGGGCGGCCGACCTCGCCGCCATCGCCGGCGCCGCCGGCCTCGCCTCCAACCTGGCGGCGCTGCGGGCGCTCTCCACCGACGGCATCCAGCGCGGCCACATGGCGCTGCACGCGCGCCGCATCGCCGCCGAGGTGGGCGCCGACGGCGACCTCGTCGACGCGGTCGCGGCGCGGCTCAGCGCCGAGCGCACCTACCGCCCCGAGCGCGCCGCCGCCATCCTCGCCGACCTGCGCGCCCGCGCCGGGTGAGCCGATGGCGGGCCCCTCCGACGTCGGCGAGATCACGAAGCGCAAGGGCGACCACCTCGCGCTCTGCGCGACGGACGCGGTCGCGTTCAAGTCGAAGGGGACGCTGCTCGACGAGGTGGAGCTGGTGCACGACGCCCTCCCCGAGCGCGCCGTGGACGAGGTGCGGCTCGAGACGCGCCTCCTCGGCAAGGTCCTCTCCGCGCCGCTGGTGGTGAGCGGGATGACCGGCGGCACGGCCGAGGCGCGCGCGGTGAACCGCGACCTGGCGCGGGCGGCGGAGGCGGTGGGCGTCGGCTTCGGCCTCGGCTCGCAGCGCGCCATGCTGCGCGCCCCCGACCTCGGCTCGACCTACGCCGTGCGCGACGTGGCGCCGAAGGCGCTCGTCCTCGGCAACATCGGACTGGTGCAGGCGCGCGAGACCCCCACCGCCCGCCTGGCGGAGCTGGTGCGGGCGGTCGGCGCCGACGCGCTCTGCGTCCACCTCAACCCGGCGATGGAGCTCGTCCAGCCCGGCGGCGACCGCGACTTCCGCGGCGGCCTCGACACGCTCCGCCGCCTGCACGGCGAGCTCCCGGTGCCCATCGTGGTGAAGGAGACCGGCGCCGGCCTGTCGCGCCGCGTGGCGGAGCGCGTGGCGGCGATCGGGATCCGGGCCGTCGACGTCTCCGGCGCCGGCGGCACCTCCTGGGTGGGCGTCGAGACGCTCCGGGCCGAGGGCCGGGGAAAGGCGCTCGGCGAGACGTTCTGGGACTGGGGCATCCCCACCGCCGCCTCCGTCGGCCTCCTCGACGGGCTCGGCCTCGAGATCATCGCCACCGGCGGCGTGCGGAGCGGCCTCGACGTGGCGCGCGCGCTGGCGCTGGGCGCCACCGCCGGCGGCATGGCCGCCCCGCTCCTGCGCGCGCAGCGCGCCGGTGGCTTCGAGGGCGCACGCCGCGCGCTGGAGACGGTGGTGGAGGAGATCCGGGTGGCCACGTTCCTGTGCGGCTGCGCCGGCTCCTCCGACCTGCGCCGGGCGCCTCGCGTCCTCGGGCCGCGCCTCGCCGCCTGGCTCAGGGAGGCCCGGTGAGCGGAGGCGCGACCGCTTCCGGGAGCGGGCAGGGCAAGGTCATCCTCATCGGCGAGCACGCGGTCGTGTACGGCGAGCCGGCGCTGGCCGGCGCGCTCCGCCGCGGCGCGCGCGCGGTGGCGGCGGCGGGCGAGGGCGTCCTCACGGTGCCGGCCTGGGGCTCGACGTTCCGCCCCGACCCCGAGGGGCCGCTGCTGGCGCGTGCCTGGGCGGCGCTGCGCGGGGCCGCCGGCGCCGGCGCGGAGGCCGGCCCCGACGTCACGCTGCACCTCGACATCCCGGCGGGCGCCGGCCTGGGCGGATCGGCGGCGGCGGCGGTCGCCCTCTCTCGCGCGCTCGTGCGCTGGCGCGGGACGGACGACGAGCGTCGCGTCGCCGCCGCGGCCGCGGCCTTCGAGGAGGTCGTGCACGGCCGGGCCAGCGGCATCGACGCCCACCTGGCGCAGCACGGCGGCCTCGGGCTCTTCCGGCGCGGCGCGGGGTTCGAGCGCGTCGAGGTGGCGCCCGTGCGCGTGGCGGTCGGCCTCTCCGGCGAGCCCCACGTCACCGCCGAGGTGGTGGCGGCCGTGGGGAGGCTCCGCGCCGAGCGGCCGGCCTTCGCCGACGGGCACGTGCGGGCGCTGGGCGCGCTGGCCCGGGCGGCGGCGCTCCACCTCGTCGCGGGCGACCTGCGCGCCGTCGGCGCCGCCCTCGACGCGGCCCAGGGCCACCTCGCGGCCCTGGGGGTGTCGTCCACCGGCCTCGAGGCGCTGTGTGCGACGGCGCGCGAGGCGGGCGCCCTCGGCGCGAAGCTCACCGGCGCCGGCCGCGGCGGCGCCGCGGTGGCGCTCGCCCCCGGTCGCGAGGAGGCGGTGGTGGCGGCCTGGCGCGCGGCGGGGTACGACGGGTTCGTCACCGAGATCGGCTAGCACCCCGCGCCGCCCTGGAGGAAGTCGTCGTGCGAGTCACGGCCCGTGCCCGCGCCAACATCGCCCTCGTCAAGTACTGGGGCAAGCGCGACGCGCGCCTCAACCTGCCGGTCGCCGGCAGCCTCTCGCTCACGCTCGACCGGCTCCACACCACGACCAGCGTCGCCTTCGACCCGGCGCTCGGCGGCGACGCGGTCCTCCTCGACGGACGCCCCGCGCCCGCACCGTTCGCCGCGCGCGTCACCGGCTTCCTCGACCTGGTGCGCGAGCGGGCCGGGGTGCGCACCGGCGCGCGCGTCGAGACCGCCAACGACTTTCCCACCGGCGCGGGCCTGGCCTCGTCCGCCTCCGGCTTCGCCGCGCTGGCGCTCGCGGCCACGCGCGCCGCCGGCCTCGACCTCGCGCCGCCGGCGCTCTCCGCGCTGGCGCGGCGCGGGTCGGGCTCGGCGGCGCGCTC
>DASTGH010000500.1:0-4062 GCA_035719345.1 Anaeromyxobacteraceae bacterium | reverse complement strand
GGTGGCGGCGTCGTTGGGCTGCCCGCTCCCGCCGCTCGCGGCGGCGGCGGCGGTCAGCGCCGGCCCTGCAGCTCCTGGAGCGCCTGCCGCGCCTGCGCCGCCTGCGGGCTCTGCGGGTTGCGCCGGATGACCTCGTTCCAGGCCTCCGCCGCCTTCTGCGGCAGCTTCAGATCGTGGGCGTAGACGACGCCCGCGTTGAACAGGCTCTGCAGGTGGTTCGGTTCGATCTGGTTCGCCTTCTGGAAGTTGGCGAGCGCCTTGTCGTACTGGCCGATGTCCCGGAACATGACGCCCTGGTCGGTGAGGACGTCCGGGTCGTCGCCCTTGATCTCGAGCGCCCGCCCGTAGGAGGCGATCGCCTTCTGGTACTGCTTCGTGTCGAAGTAGTCGTTGCCGAGCTGCACCCATGCCTGCCGGTTGTTCGGCTCCTTGGCCACCACCTGCTCCAGCGCCGCGATGCGGGCGGGATCGCCCCCACCGCCGCCCCCCATCGCCGGCGGCGCGCCGGGCGGCGGCAGCGCCGGGAGCTGCGGCACCGGCCCGGACACCGGCGGCGGCGGCGGGGCCTCGTCGCGCTTGCAGGCGGCGAGCGCGGTGGCGAGGGACAGGGCGAGCGTGGTCCGGTTCAAAGGTCGGCCTCCTTGTCGCTCTTTGTACCCGATCGGCCGGCATCCGGCGCGCCGCCGTCGAGCCAGCCGCCCATGGGCCGGCCGCCGTCGCGCCCCTTCTCCACGCGGGCGCGGAGGCCTTCGCAGGGATCGTCGCGCTCCGCGCGCGGCGTGAACACGACCCAGTCGAACGGCAGCGCCGGCACGCCCATGTCGCTGGCGTAGGCGCCGGGCTCCGTCTCGTCCGCGCTCACCTCGAGGAAAGCGACCGCCAGGATGGGCGCCGAGGGCGCCTCGAGCGCGAGGTACGCGGGGACGCCGCGGTCCCTGCGCACGTGGCCCGCGCCCGCGACCAGCACGGCGCCGCCGCCGGCCGCATCCGCCGCGGCCGCGGTGCGCTGCGCCATCTTCACGTCGCGCGCTCGCTGCATGACCACCATCGGCTCCATCATGCTCTCGGGGAGCGCGCCGCAGTGCGAGGCGGCCATCTCCTTGCGGAGGTCCTCGAGGACGGGCCCGGGCAGCGGCCCCGCCTTCTCCAGGAGCTCTCGCACCGGCGCCTCGAGCACGTCCGGCCCGCGGCGCACCACCTCCCGCGCCTGGTCGCGCGTGAGGTTCACGGCGGCGATGGGGAAGCCGGCGTCGAGCGCGGCGGTGAAGATCGGCCGGTAGAGCGCGAAGTCGGGCCAGCCGCTCTTCGCCCAGCGCGTCTCGGCGGCGAGGGCGTCGGGGTCCCCCGGCGCGCGCGCCAGCGCGCGGTCCACCGCCTTCTGCTCTCCGGCGTCGAGCATCTCGAAGGCGACGGCCATCCGCCGCCCGGAGCCCGCCACCGCCCGGACGAGCCGCGCCTGCAGGAGGTGGTGATCGGCGTTGTCGTGCGTCTCCCCGAGCAGCACGAAGCGCGGCGCCGCGACCGCCGCCTCCAGCTCGGCCCAGCTGGCGAACCGGCCGGCGCGGACGTCGTAGACGCGGCCGGCGAGCGGGTGGGAGCGCTCGAGCGGGCTCCGCCAGCTCTCGCCGGCGGGCGAGCGGGAGGCCTGCGATCCCGCGCAGGCGGCGACGGAGGCGGCGAGCGCGGCGGCGGCGCAGGCGACGGCGAGGACGAGGCGGCGCACCGGGTCCCTTTAGGGCGCACGCCGGTGTGGCGCCACGCGGTGCGAACGTGGCCTTCCCGGCGGGCGGCGGCCGGCGCCTGTCTCGCGGGCGTGGGACACGGACTGCGTGTCCGCGAGTCCCCGGACACCCCATTTCACGCGCCGGTGTCCATCCTGTGGAGCATGAGGCGCATCGGCTCCGCGCTCGCGATGATCTCGGCGCTCCTCGCCGCCGGCCCGGCCCGGGCGGCGCCGCCCGGCTCGCCGTGGGGCCGCGGCTACTTCCCGAACCCCGAGGTCGTCACCCAGGACGGCAAGAAGGTCCACTTCTACGACGATCTCGTCGAGGACCGGCTCGTCGTCGTCACCTTCATCTACACGCACTGCAACAAGCAGTGCCCGCTCATCACCTCGAGCATGGCGCGCGTGCAGCGGCAGCTCGGCGAGCGGATGGGGAAGGACGTCACCTTCGTCTCGGTGAGCCTCGACCCGGAGCGCGACACGCCGGAGCGCCTGAAGGAGTACGCGCAGGCCTACAAGGCCGGGCCGGGCTGGACCTTCGTGACCGGGGCGAAGGCGGACATCCAGGCCATCCGCCGCAAGTTCGGCGACCTGCAGGACGTCGAGAACCACACCGCGAACGCGATCGTCGGCAACGACCGGACCGGCCAGTGGTTCGCGACGGGCGCCGTCGACAACCCGAAGTACCTCGCCATCGTCGTCGGCGACTGGCTCGACCCGAGCTGGCGCGACCGGCCCGCCGGCCGGAGCTACGCCGAGGCGAAGCGGCCCGTGCCGCCCACGCGCGCGGAGACGATCTGGAACGGCAAGTGCGCGGCGTGCCACGACGAGGGCGGCGACGCCGTCGGGCCGCCGCTGCGGGGCGTGGTGGCGCGGCGGGGCGCGGACTGGGTGGAGCGGTGGGTCCTCGCGCCGGAGCGGCTCGTCGCCGCCAGGGACCCGGCCGCGATCGACCTGGTCGATCGCTACAAGGGCATCCTCATGCCGAACATGGACCTCTCCGAGGACGACGCCAGGGCGATGGTCGCCTGGCTCGCGCAGGCGAGGGCGGAGATCGGCGGGCCGGCTCCCGCCGGAGAGCGTGTGACCGTGCTCGAGCGCTAGCTCGGGCCACGGAGGGCGGCGAGGGCGTCGCGGGTTCCGGATGACGGGGCCCACGGCGCCCTCGTCATGTGCACGGGGCCGTCGCCGCCGGTCGCGCTCACTTCTTCGCCGCCTGGTGCAGCGCGAACGCGGCGCCCTGGGGGTCGAGCAGCTGGGCGATGCGGCCGCCGGGGACGTCCATCGAGTTCATCACCTTCGCGCCCCGCTTCGTCGCCCGGGCCACCGCGCCGTCGAGGTCGCTCGTGCTCACGTAGTGCAGCCACGCCACCGGCATGGGCGTGTCCTTCGGGATCGTCATCATCCCGCCGAGGCGCCGGTCGCCGACGCCGTAGATCCGGTACGTGCCCATCGGGCCCATGTCCATGTCCTCGAGCACCTTCCAGCCGAGGAGCTCGGAGTAGAACCGGAACGCCGCGGCGCTGTCGCTGGTGAGCAGCTCGTTCCAGCAGAACTCGCCGTCCCTGGCCGGGTCGTGCAGCTCCATGGCGCCGGTCGGCTTGAACACCGAGAGCGTCGCGCCCTGCGGATCGCCGAGCACGGAGAAGCGGCCGACGGTGGGGATGTCGGTGGGCGGGTGGCAGACGCGGCCGCCCCGCTCCGCCGCATGCGCCGCGGTCGCATCCACGTCGTCCACGAGCACGTGCGCCATCCAGTGCGGGGGCGCACCGGCGCGGGCCGCCTCCTCCGGCAGCTTCATGACGCCGCCGAGCGGCCCCTGGCTGCCGACCCACATCTGGTAGCCGCCGTCGCCGAACGGCTGCGTCTTCCAGCCGACGACCCCGGAGTAGAAGGAGATCGCGGCGGGCACGTCCCGCGGCATCAGCTCGTACCAGACGAAAGAACCCTTCGTGGCGGTGGGCATCGTCGTCCTCCTCGCGGCGTGGTGTAGCCGTCCGCCGCGATCGACGCCGCTCCGGCGCGAGGCTCATCGCTGCGACCCCGAAGGGGCCGCGCGCTTCGCTTCTCGCGCCCGCCGGAGCGCGAGGGTTAGGACGACCGCGTGAGCGCCGGCCCCGTGTTCCTGCGAGACCCGGAGCGCGGCGCGCTGCTCGCGTTCGGCTCGGCCGACGCCGCGGCCCGCCACCTGCGCCCCTGGCAGGAGGTCGGCGGGGTGGCGGCCTGGGACGCCGACGGGCGGCGGCTCGCGTTCGCCGTGGCGCGGCGCCGGGAGCGGCTCCTCGGCCTGTGGCCGCGCTGGCGCGAGGTGGTCGTCGCGGGGGGCGTCGAGGCGGCCC
>DASTGH010000499.1:0-6001 GCA_035719345.1 Anaeromyxobacteraceae bacterium | reverse complement strand
CGCCGCGCTGCGCGGCTGCGAGCTGGTGCTGGTCCACGACGCGGCCCGCCCCTTCGCCACCCCGGCGCTGGCGCGGGCGGTGGCCCGGGCCGCGGCCGAGGACGGCGCGGCGCTGGCGGCGTTCCGGGCGAGCGACACCGTGAAGCGCGCCGAGCCGGGCCGCCGGCGCGTCGCGGAGACGATCCGCCGGGACGACGTGTGGCTGGCGCAGACGCCGCAGGGCTTCCGCGCCGCCGTCCTGCGCCGCGCGTACGAGGCGGCGGGACCCGCCGCCGCGGAGGCGACCGACGAGTGCGCGCTGGTGGAGCGGCTCGGGCTGCCCGTGGCGCTCGTGCCCGGCGAAGCCGGCAACTTCAAGATCACGAGCGCCGACGACATCGCCCGGGCCCGGGCCCGGCTGGAGGCGCCGGTCGCCATGGGCGTGGGGTACGACGTGCACCGCTTCGCGGCCGGTCGCCGCCTCGTCCTCGGCGGCGTCGAGTTCGAGGGCGACGGGCTGCTCGGCCACTCCGACGCCGACATCTGCGCTCACGCGCTCTGCGACGCCATCCTCGGGGCCGCCGGCCTGGGCGACATCGGCCGGCACTTCCCCGACACCGACCCGCAGTGGAAGGGGGTCGAGTCGCTGAAGCTCCTGCGCGCCGTCGCGGGCAAGGCTGCGGCGCTCGGCTGGAGGGTGGGCAACTGCGACGTGACGCTCGCCGCGCGCCGGCCCAAGATCGCGCCGCGTGCCGAGGAGATGCGCGCCCGCCTGGCCGACGCCCTCGGCATCGCGCCGGCCCAGGTCAACGTGAAGGCCACCACCGGCGAGGGCCTCGGCTTCGTCGGCCGCGAGGAGGGCATCGCGGCGCACGCGGTGGCGCTGCTGGTGAGGGTGGGGTGAGCGCGGCGCGGCCGCCCGGCGAAGGTCCCGTTCCCCCGGGCGAGGCGCCGGCGGACGCCGAGCGGACGTTCTTCTCCGGCGAGGGGCCCGCCGAGTCGGAGCTGCCGCCCGAGCGCCTGCCGCCGCGCCGCCGCGCGCTGCTGGCCCGGTCGCCGGTGGTCGCGATGGTGGCCCTCGCCGCCTGCGCCTTCCTGGTGTGGGACCTCTCGGCGGACACCGCCTACTTCTTCTCGCCCGCCGATCCCATCGACCTGGGCGGCCCCGGCGGCTACCACCTCGACCGGGCGCGGGCGAACCGGCTGGTGCGCGTCCGCGGCGCCCCGCGGGCCGCCGTCGGCGCCACGACCGGGCGCGGCGACGCGCGGACGGTGCTCGGGCTGGCCGGCACGAACCTGCTCGTGGATCGGCCGGGGGCGGGCCTCGGCGTGGACCTGTTCGAGGGCCGGCTCCTGCCGCCGCGGCTGGCGGGCGAGTACGCGGAGGCCGCCGCCGCGCTCGCCGGGCGCGGCTTCCGCCCGGGCGACGGATGGGCGGTCGTGCGCGACGGCGAGCGCCCCCGCCAGCGCTGGTCCCGGCCGCTCCTCGCGCTCGTCGCCCTCGCCGTCGGGGCGATGAACCTGCGCGCGCTCTTGCGCCGGCTGGCGGAGTGAGGGAGAGAACGGTCCGTGCCGATCCAGATCTACGACACGCTCTCCGGCAAGAAGCGCGAGCTGACCACCCTCGAGCCGGGCAAGGTCCGGTTCTACTGCTGCGGCCCGACCGTCTACGACCACGCGCACGTCGGCCACGCCCGCTGCTACGTGGCCTGGGACGTCGTGGTCCGCCACCTGCGCGCGCGCGGCCTCGAGGTGAGGTACGTCCGGAACTTCACCGACGTCGACGACAAGATCATCAAGCGCGCCAACGAGGCGGGCGAGGACCCGGTCCGGCTCGCGGCGCGCTTCGCCGACGCCTACGACGAGGACATGGACGCGCTCGGCAACCTGCGCCCCGACGTCGCGCCGCGCGTCTCGGAGCACCTGCCGCAGATCGTCCGCATGATCGAGACGCTGGTGGCGAAGGGCTTCGCCTACGCCGCGTCGAACGGCGACGTCTACTACCGGGTGCGCAGGTTCCCGGAGTACGGGCGCCTCTCCAAGCGGAACCTCGACGACCTCATCGCCGGCGCCCGCGTCGAGGTGGGGGAGGCGAAGGAGGACCCGCTCGACTTCGCGCTGTGGAAGGCGGCCAAGCCCGGCGAGCCGGCCTGGGACTCGCCCTGGGGCCGCGGCCGTCCCGGCTGGCACATCGAGTGCTCGGCGATGAGCGCCGAGCACCTCGGCACGCCCATCGACCTGCACGGCGGCGGGAAGGACCTCGTCTTCCCCCACCACACGAACGAGATCGCGCAGTCGGTGGCGGCCCTCGGCGACGGCGTGCACGCCGAGGGGTTCGCCCGCCACTGGGGCCACAACGGCTTCGTCGAGATCGACCACGAGAAGATGTCGAAGTCGCTCGGCAACTTCTTCACCATCCGCGACGTCCTGGTGCGCTTCGAGGGCGAGGTGGTGCGCCTGTTCCTGCTCGGCACGCACTACCGCAACCCCATCAACTACAGCGACGCGGCGCTGGTCGAGGCGGAGCGGCGGCTCGCCTATCTCTACGAGACGCTGGAGAAGGCGGACCGGGTGGCGGACGGCGCGTCGCCGCTGGAGAGCGGCGAGGACCTCGTGGAGCGCGCGCGCGAGGCGCTCGACGACGATTTCAACGCCGCCGCGGTGCTCGGGATCCTGGCCGACGCCTTCACCGCCGCGAACGCGATCGCGGACCGGAAGGGCAAGAAGACGCCCGACGACCGCGGGCGGCTCGCCCGCTTCGCGCGCGACGCGCGGCTCGTGGGGCTCGAGCTCGGGATCCTGCAGCGGCCGCCGGCGAGGGCGCTCGTCGCCCTGCGCGCCCGCGCCGCCTCGCGGCGCGGCATCGACCCTTCCGACGTCGAGCGGCGCATCGCCGAGCGCGCCGCGGCGCGCGCCGCCAAGGACTTCGCGCGCTCCGACGCGATCCGGGACGAGTTGCTGGCCATGGGCGTCGCCATCATGGACGGGCCCCAGGGGACGAGCTGGAAGGTGGAGTGAAGCGCCAGGCCGGGTTCCCCCTCCTGCCTCAGCGCTTTTGTCGCACCCCGACGTGACGTGTGGTCGGCGCCCTGCCGGGCCATCTGAGACCTTTCCCTTCCCCGGAGAGGTCCCCCATGATCCGCAGCGGCGCACCCGCGCTCGTCGCAGCCCTGGCCCTGCTCCTCGCCTGCTCCAGCAGCAGCCCGGGCCGGTTCGACTCGGTCCCGGTCACCACGCGCGTCACCACCGTCCCCGGCCTCTCGGCGGAGGTGAACGTCGTCTACGACGGCCTCGGCGTGCCGCACATCTACGCGGCCAGCGACGGCGACGCGGCCTACGCGCTCGGCTGGGCGCACGCGCGCGACCGGCTCTTCCAGATGGACTTCCTGCGCCGCTTCGCGCGCGGGACGCTTGCCGAGTACGTGGCCGGGCCGCAGATCGTCGCGCTCGACGTCCAGAACCGGACGCTCATGACGGCGCGGACGCCGGCGGCGACCGGCACGCACCACGTGGAGGACCACATCTCGGCCGGCCTCTCCGCCGAGACCCGCACCTGGGCGGAGCGCTACCGCGACGGCGTGAACCGCTGGCTCGACGACCTGCGTGCCGACGTGAAGGCGGGGAAGCGCAGTCTCCCGACCGTCTACGCGGGCCTGGCGGTGGGGCCCGACGCCATCACCGCCTGGAGCGTCGAGGACTCCATCGCCATCGGCCGGCTCCAGACGCTGCAGCTCTCGCTCACGCTCTCCGACGAGCTCGCGGCCGGGCAGCTCGCCGCGACGCTGGCCGCCTCGCAGCCGGCGCTCTTCGCCGACCTCACCCGCCACGCGCCCATCGTGCCGAACACGATCCTCGCGCCTGCGCCCTCGCCCGGTGCGCTCGCCCGGCTGACGCGCGGCGCGCCCGCGGCGCATCCTGCGCACCTCGCTGCCGCCGCGGGCAGCCTGGCCGGCGCCCGCGCCTTCCTCGACGGCCTTCCCCGCCTCATGGAGCGCGGCGACCGCGCCGGCTCGAACAACTGGAGCCTCTCCGCCGCGCGCTCCGCCACCGGGAACGCGCTCGTCGCCAACGACCCGCACCTGTCGCTGGCCAAGCCCGCCAACTTCCACATGGTCCACATCGATACGCCCAGCCGGCACGTCGCGGGCGTGGCCTTCCCCGGCACGCCGGCGGTGGTGATCGGCCACAACGACCGCATCGCCTGGGGAAACACCGTGGTCGGCTACGACGTGACGGACGTGTACGTGGAGCAGCTCGACGCCGGGAACCAGAGCGTGGCCTTCAACGGCGCGCAGGTGCCCATCCAGCAGGTGACCGAGTCGCACCGGGTCCGCCAGCAGGACGGGTCCGTCGTCGACCAGCCGTACCCCATCGCGCTCGTGCCGCACCACGGACCGGTGCTGCCCGGCAGCCTCGACCCGGCGGCCCACACCGCGCTCTCCGTCCGCTGGACCGGCCACGATCCCACGTTCGAGGTGCAGGCGTTCCTCGACGTGAACAAGGCGCGGAGCGTGGACGAGGCCGTGGCCGCCTACACCGCCTTCCGCGTGGGCGCGCAGAACTTCAACGTGGCCGACGTCGAGGGCCACATCGCCTACTCGCCGCACGCCGACGTGCCCGTCCGCGCCGGCGGCGATGCCACCAAGCTCCGCACCGTGTGCCAGCCCTGGCTGCCGCTGCCCGGCGACGGGACCTGCGAGTGGACGGGCAAGATCTCGGACTCCGACCTGCCGCAGGCGAAGGACCCGGCCGCGGGGTTCATCGCCACCGCGAACAACGACGTGACCGGCGCGCTGCTCGACGACGACCCCGTCGGCGGTGATCCCGCTCCCGGCGGCGCGAACCGGCCCTACCTCTACGCCTTCACCGACGTCGGCCTGCGCGAGAAGCGCATCCAGGACGTGCTCTCCCAGCCGCGGTCCTTCGCGCTCGACGACCTGACCGCGCTCCAGGCCGACACGCGCTCGGAGCTCGGCGCGCTCATGACGCCGGGCCTCGTCGCGCTCCTCGAGACGAAGCGCGCGACGCTCTCCGCGCAGGCGCAGGCGGCGCTCGACGTCTTGAAGGGCTGGCAGTTCTCCACGCCGACCGGGCTCGACGCCCAGGGCAACGTCACGCCCTCGGCCGAGTCGCAGGCGTCCTCCATCTTCCACGCGTTCCAGCGCCGCTTCGCCGACCGGGTGCTGCGCCCCGGCCTCGGCGCGAACCTCGACGCGCTGCCGAGCGAGCAGATCTTCAAGATCCTGGTGAAGCTCGCGAACCCGGGCGCGCCCGGTCCGGCCCTGAAGACGGGGACCGCGCTCTGCGGCGCGAGCTGCGCCGATGCGGCCGCTGCCGCCCTCGAGGACACGGTCGCGTTCCTGGGGGGCCGCCTCGGCCTGCCCGTGAACTGGTCGTGGGGCCGCCTCCACCAGGTGAAGTTCACGTTCCTCGGCTCGTCCGACCTCGACCGGCTCACCGGCGGCCTCTTCAGCGTCGGCCCGTTCCCCAACGACGGCGGGCTCTTCACGGTGGACGTGGCGAACTTCGGCCTGTTCGGCGACGACTTCCTGCAGACCGCGGGCCCGAACGTGCGCTTCTCGGCCGAGCTCGACCCGGCCGGCGTGAAGTGGCGCGCCGTCATCCCCGGCGGTCAGGTGGACGCGCTCGGCGATCCGCACGAGAACGACCAGATCCCGCCCTGGCTGGCGAACGCCAAGGGCGACCAGCCGTTCGCCGTCGACGCCGTGGTGGCCCAGGGCAAGTCGCGCGTCGTGTTCACGCCCTGAGGACGCCGCTGCGGCGGGCGAGCGGGTCACGGGGCCGCTCGCCCGCGCCGTCACAGGAGCCAGCAGGCGGCGCCGAAGGCGGAGGTGCCGACCGCGAGCCAGGCGATGGAGTCGCCGATGCGGCCGGAGTGTGCGCGCCGGAGCGCGGCGGCGACGGGCATCCAGGCGGCCGCGACCGCGGCGCGCAGTGCGGGCGGCAGCCGCTCGCGCGCGAGCACGAGCAGCGCGAGCGCCAGCGACGCGGCCGCCGCCAC
>DASTGH010000498.1:0-7561 GCA_035719345.1 Anaeromyxobacteraceae bacterium | reverse complement strand
GAGGTGGCGCGGGAGCGCTGGCGGCGGGCCCGGGCCCGGGCGCGGGACGCCGCGAGGGAGCGCGAGGCCGACGACGCGCCGCGGGTCAACGCGCAGGCGCGGGTCGCGCCGCCGTCCAGTGGCGCACCCGGGCGATCAGCTCGGCGTTGTCGAAGGGCTTGCGGATGAACTCGTCGGCGCCGGCCTCGGTGGCCCGGCTCGCCAGCTCGGGGCCGGGTCTCGCCGAGAGCATGAGCACCGGCCCGCGGTACCCCGAGGCGCGAAGCCGGCGGCAGAGCTCGAAGCCGTCGACGTCCGGCATGGCGACGTCCACCAGGACGGCCGCCGGCGTCTCCGCCTGCGCCAGCGCCAGTGCCTCCTCGGCCCGGACCGCCGCCACGGCCCGGAGCCCTTCCAGGTCGAGGAGCATCCCGAGGAACTGACAGATCTCCGGGTCGTCGTCGACGAGCAACACGGGACACGTCGCCATCTCCACCTCCGGGGCGGCGCCGCGGGCGCTCACCGCAGCTCGAACCGATCGGACCCCTGTCCGCAGGAGATGACGAGCGTCCGCGGCCGGTAGTCGCGCGGCGGCGCCTCCTCCCCCTTCTTGAAGGAGCTCATGGACAGCACGACCAGGTCGTGCGGGCGCATGGTGCGGTGCGTGTACCGCCAGCCGTCGTCGAGCGTGAGCACCACGTCCTCCCAGATGCGCGACGACTCGTTCCGGACGAGGAGCTGGACGCCCATGATCGAGTCGCGGTTCACCTGGACGTCCGCGCCGAGCGCGTTCCCCGGTCCGGAGGAGGGGCAGGCCGCCCAGAGCGTCGCGATCGACAGGACCGCCCAGGCGCCCACGATCCCGGCGCGCAGCTTGAAGTAGCGATCCGCACGCCGGAGGTCGGCGAGGAGCTGCTCGGCGCGCGCCCGCAGCCGCTCCGGGGCCGTGCCTCCGGACGCGCCGCGCCGCGCGCCGCCGCTCGCGGCGATGGGGGTGAGATCGGTGCGGGTGCCCATCGTCGAGCAGCCTAGCCCCCCGGCCGAGGCGCCGACAAGGCGCGGGCGCGGCCGCGAAGACGGTTCGTGCTCGTGCGCCTTGGGCGCGGTACACTTGCCGCCCCGTGGACTCCGTCATCCAGGTCGCACCCGAGGTGCGGGACGCGCTCGCCATCGGCCGCGCCGTCGTGGCGGTGGAGACGAGCGTCGTCGCGCACGGCCTCCCACATCCCGCCAACCTCGATGCGGCGCACCGCGCCGCGGGCGCGATCCGCGAGGCCGGCGCCGTCCCGGCGTTCGTCGCCCTCCTCGGGGGCCGGCTCGTCGTCGGGGCGGGGGAGGCGGAGCTGGCGCGGCTGGCCGACCCGGCGGCGCGCGCGTCGAAGGCGAGCGTCCGCGATCTCTCCGCGCTGCTCGCCGCCCGCCGCGATGCTGGAACCACCGTGTCCGCCAGCATCGCCGCCGCGGCACGCGTCGGGATCCGCGTCTTCGCCACCGGCGGCATCGGCGGGGTGCACCGGTCGGTGCCGGTCGAGGACGGCGCGCTCCGGGACGTCTCCGCCGACCTGGCGGAGATGGCGCGGCGCGCGGTGTGCGTCGTGGCCGCCGGGCCGAAGGTGATCCTGGACGTGGTCGCGACGGCCGAGGCGCTCGAGTCGCTGGGCGTACCGGTGGTGGGCTGGCGGACGTCCGAGCTCCCCGCGTTCTACGTGAACGCGAGCGGCATCCGGCTCGAGCACCGCGTCGAGGACGCCCCCGCCATGGCCGAGATCCTGCGCATCCACTGGCAGGTGCTGGAGCGGCAGGAGGGTGCGCTGCTCTGCGTGCCGCCGCCCGATCCGCTGCCGGCGGAGCGGGTCGAGCGCGCGCTCGCCGGCGCGCTCGCCGAGGCGCGCGCCCGGAACCTCTCGGGCAAGCTCCTCACCCCGTTTCTCCTGCAGGCGCTCGACCGCGCCACCGAGGGCGGCAGCCGGGCGGCCAACGTCGCGCTCCTCGAGGAGAACGCCCGCGTCGCCGGCCAGGTCGCGGTCGCGCTGGCGGGGGCCTAGCTTTCCCTTCGATGGCCGGCCCGCCTCCTCGCCTCCACCCTGTGCTCGTCGCCGACGGCGCGGCCGTGGCGACGCTGGCGGAGCGGCTGGCCGCCGAGGCGGCGGTCGCACTCGACACGGAGTCGAACAGCTTCCACGTCTACCGGGAGCGCGTCTGCCTGCTGCAGCTCTCCACCCGCGACGGCGACTGGGTGGTCGACCCCTTCGCCGTCGATCCGCGGCCGCTCGGCCCGGCGCTGGCCGCGGTGCCGGCGCTCGTCCTGCACGGCGCGGACTACGACGTGCGCTGCCTGAAGCGCGAGTACGGGTGGACGTTGCCGGGGCTCTTCGACACGATGGCGGCGGCGCGCCGGCTCGGCCGCGATGGGCTCGGGCTCTCCGCCCTCGTCGAGCAGCACTTCCGCGTGCGCCTCTCGAAGGGCTTCCAGCGGTCCGACTGGGGACGGCGACCGCTCTCGGCCGAGCAGGTCGCCTACGCGGCCCTCGACACGCATTTCCTGCTGCCGCTCCACGAGCTGCTCGCCCAGGAGCTCGAGGCGCGCGACCTCGTCGCCGCAGCCCGGGAGGAGTTCGCCCGCATCGCGGCCGTCGAGCCGCGCCCCAAGGTCTTCGATCCGGAGGGCTGGCGCCGGCTCAAGGGCGCGCGCGACCTCGACCCCCGCGGCCGGGCCGTGCTGCGCGCGCTGTGGGTGGCGAGGGAGGAGCGCGCGAGCGAGCTCGACCGGCCGCCGTTCAAGGTCATGCCCGAGCCCGCCATGGTGGAGGTGGCCCGGCGTCGACCGCGCAGCGAGGAGGATCTCCTGCGCATCCCCGGCGTGACGCCGGTCGTCCTCCGCCGGCTCGGCGAGGTCGCGCTCTCGGCCGCGCGCGCGGCGGACGAGCCCGACCGCTGAGCCGGGACCTGGCCCTCGGCCGGGTCCCGGACTCTTTGCGGAAACATCCGGTGTTCCGGCAGCTCGAGACCGTCACGTGCTCGTCACGATATCGGCGGCGCTCCCCGCACACATTGGGGTCGACCGTACCGGGAGGATCGAGGGACATGCATCGCGAGACGATGTTCCACTGCACCTACGCGTCCGGGCGCGCGCGCCGCTCGGCCGTGATCGCCGCCTGGGACGCGGAGGCTGCCGAGTCGATCTTCCGGCAGTCGCTGGCCGAGGAGCCCGAGGGCGAGCCCGGCGGCATCATCGAGGTCGAAGCGCGTGGCCGGCTCCGCCGGCGGAGCGAGTTCAGGACGGACCAGGGCTGATCGGCCCCGGCGCGTCAGGCAGCGGCGGGCTGCGCAGCCGCCGGTGACGCGGCGCGACGCAGCGCCGGCGCCGCCTCCAGCCACCCCTCCGACAGGAAGCGGCCACCCGCGTGCCGGACGACGCGGACCGCCCCCAGCTCGGGCGAGCAGCCCGCGTTCAGCACGTGCAGCGCGCGGCCGCGCCGCGGCAGCAGGACGAGCTCGCTCGCGGCGTGCCGGTGCCCGTGCAGCACGAGGTCGCAGCGGCCGCGGAGCCGCTCCAGGACGTCGCGCCCGCCGCGGACCTCCGCCGCCCAGGGCCGCCCCAGCCAGGTGACGAGCCGCTCTCCCAGGTGATCGCCGGGGAGGCGGTGCAGGTGGTGGTGGAGCATGACCACCACGAGCGAGCCAGGCGAAGCCGCATCGATCGCCTCCTCCAGCCGCGCCACGTCGTCGCGCGCCAGCACGCCGTGGCTGTCGAGCGCGGAGCGGTTGTGCGGTGCGGTCGAGTCGAGCCGCACGACGTGTAGCCCCGGCCGCCGCTCCACCTGCACCCGCGCCCCCCGCATGATGCGCGCCCCCACGTCGTCGCCCATGCGGTCGTGGTTCCCGGGCACGACCACGAGGCGAGCCGCGAGCGGCGCGAACAGCCGCTCGAACGCCGCCAGCTCCGCTCCCCGCCCGCGGTGGGTCACGTCGCCGGTGACGAGCACCTCGTCCACGCCCGCCGCGACCAGGGCCGCCACCAGCCGGCCGGTCGCCTCGTCCGTCATCGCGTCGCGCCCGACGTGCAGGTCGGACACGTGCGCCAGGGTCCGTTCCACGCCCACGCCTCCTGTGTGTCACGCCATCGGCCCACCCCTTCACCTAGCGTGCTCAGGTGTCCGCCCGCGGCCGGACGCGTGACGAGCGGGGAAACTCTCGCCGTCACGCGCTGTCCGATGGGCCGAGCGTGCACGGACCGTCACGATTCACGGCGCCGCCCACCGGCCGTCCTCGCGCCGTCACGCGCCGATGCTCCCCTCGTGTGCGGGGTGGCGGTGCGCCGGAGCGCCGCCCCCGTTCGCGGAGGTGCGCATGGCGCACGAAGCTGCCGTGGTCCTGTTCGGGATCGCGCTGGTCGGGGTGGTGGTGGCGGTGGTGCAGCACATGCTCCTGCGCGGGCACCTGCGCGCGCCGGAGCCGGAGCCGCAGGCGTGCCCGCCCGTGTCCGTCCTGAAGCCGCTCTGCGGCGTCGACGACGGACTGGAGCGGAACCTGGCCGCGTTCGCGGCCCTCGATTACCCGGAGTACGAGGTCGTGCTCGGCCTGAAGAGCGAGCGCGACCCGGCGTGGGAGGTGGCGTGCGCCGCGGCGCGGCGCTGGCCGCGCCGCTTCCGCGTCGCCGTGCAGCGCGGGGAGCCCGGGATGAACCCGAAGGTGAACCAGCTCATCACGCTGGCGCGGGCCGCGCGGCACGACGTGCTCGTCGTCTCCGACTCCAACGTGCGCGTCGGGCCGGGGTACCTGCGCGGCATCGCCGCGCATCTCTCGGACCCGGGCGTCGGCCTGGTGACGCACCCCATCGTCGGGGTGGGGGAGCGGCGCCTCGGCTCCGCGCTCGACGCGCTCCACCTCGCGAGCGCGATCGCGCCGGGCGTGGTGGCGGCGAAGCGACTCGCCGGCCAGGACATCGTGGTCGGCAAGTCGATGGCCTTCCGCCGCGCCGACCTCGACGCGCTGGGCGGGTTCGAGGTGGTGAAGGACGTGCTGGCCGAGGACTTCGTGCTCGGGCGCATGGTCTCGAACGTCCTCGGCAAGCGCGTGGCGGTGGCGCGCGAGCCCGTCCAGAACGTGAGCCACGACCGCTCGCTGCGCGAGTTCGCCTCGCGCTACGCGCGCTGGAACGTCATGCAGCGGCAGGCGGTCGGGCCGTTGCTCTACCTGGGCGGAGCGCTCCTCAACCCGGTCCTGGCGGCGTCCATCGCCGCCGCCGCCGAGGGCAGCGCCGATGGGGTGGCCGCGGCCGCCGCCATCGCGGCCTGCAAGGCGGCCGTGGACGGGGCGAACGGGCGGCTGCTGCGGCCGGGCGGCTTCCGGCTCGCTCAGCTCGCGCTCATCCCCGCCAAGGACCTCGTCGTCGGCGCCGGCTGGCTGCGGGCGTTCGTGCGCCGCGAGATCGACTGGCGCGGGAACCGCCTGGTGGTGCAGCCAGGGACGCGCATCGCTCCGCCGCCGGCGACCGGCCCGGCCCTGGGAATTCGCCACGACGCGCCCGGCGCCTGACCCGCCGGCGACGTCACCGCTCCGTCGCGTGCTCGCCACCGGCGTGCCACCATCTCCTGGGACCCTGCCGAGCCTCCGGCAGGGCCCCCGCATGACCTCCCACGAGATCCGGCCGCTCCCCATCGTCGCCGCCGTCGAGATGGGGTACGGCCACGTCCGCCCCGCGCTCTCGCTCGCCGACGCCCTGGGCGTCGAGGTGGTGCGGGTGGACGGGCCGCCGCTGGCCGCGCCGCCCGAGGAGCGGCTCTGGCGAAGCGTGCGCGTCGCGTACGAACGCACCTCGCGCCTCTCGCAGGTGCCGGTGGTGGGGGCCCCGCTCCGCTGGGCGCTCGACGGCATCACCGGGATCCCCCGGCTCCACCCGTTCCGCGACCTCTCCTCGCCGACGCGCGGCGTGCTCGCGCTCGACCGGCTCGTCCGGCGCGGCCTCGGGAAGGGGCTCGTGGCCGAGCTGCGCGCCACGGGGCGGCCGCTCCTCACCACGTTCTATGCTCCCGCCCTCGTGGCGGACCTCGCCCGCGCGGTCGACGTCCACTGCGTGGTGACCGATACCGACGTCAACCGGGTGTGGGCGCCGCTCCAGTCGCGCGAGACGCGCATCCGCTACCTCGTCCCGACGCCGCGCACCGCGCGCCGGCTCCGGTCCTATGGCGTGCCCGCGGACCGGATCACGTACACCGGCTTCCCGCTCCCCGACGAGCTCGTCGGCGGGCCGGACCTGTCGACGCTGAAGCGCAACCTGGCGGCGCGCGTGGCGCGGCTCGACCCCGGCCGCGCCTTCCGCGCCGAGCACGGCGAGGAGCTCGGCCTGTTCCTGGGCGACGTGCCGCAGGACGGCACGCCGGCGCCGCCGCTCGTCACCTTCGCCGTGGGCGGCGCCGGGGCGCAGGCGGGCCTGGCCCGGACGTTCCTTCCCTCGATGCGGCGCGCGGTGGAGAACGGGTCGCTGCGGCTGGCGCTCGTCGCCGGGACGCGCCGCGCCGTGAGGGCGGTCTTCGAGGAGGCGGTGCACGACGCCGGGCTGGAGGCCGCGCTCGGCTCGGGTATCGAGATCCAGTTCCACCCCCACCTCGACGGCTACCTGCGCGAGATGAATGCGCTCCTCGCCCGCACCGACGTGCTCTGGACGAAGCCGTCCGAGCTCTGCTTCTACGCGGCGCTCGGGATCCCGCTCGTCTGCGCGGCGCCGGTCGGCTTCCACGAGCGCACGAACCGGCGCTGGGTGCGCGAGAGCGGCGCGGGGTTCAAGCAGCGCGACCCGCGCTTCGCGGGGGAATGGCTCGCCGACCTGCTCGCCGACGGCGCGCTGGCGGCCGCCGCCTGGGCCGGCTTCACGCGGCTGCCCAAGCTCGGGCTCTACCGCATCCTCGAGGCCATCGGCGGAGAACGTCAGAACCCGACGCCCTCGCGCGGCGCGGGCACCCGCCGCTCCGGGTCGACCGCGCTCGCCGTCCGCCCCCACAGCGCCCGGTAGGTGGCGGCGTCGGCGCTGACGTTCTTCACGTATCGCCGCGTCTCGCGGAAGGGGATGTCCTCCACCCAGGCGTCGAGCGGCGCGCCCGCGCCCGCCTTCGCCCAGCGCGCGACCGCCACCGGCCCCGCGTTGTAGGCGGCGATGACGAGCGCCGGGTCCCCGAACCGCTCCGCCAGCAGGCCGAGGTAGGCGGCGCCGAGCGGCACGCTCACCTCCGGCAGCTCGAGGTGCCGGACGGCGTCGCGGCGCAGGCGCAGCACCGCCGCCAGCCGCTCGGCGGTGGGAGGGATGAGCTGCACGAGCCCGATCGCGCCCGCGCCGCTGCGCGCGTCGGGCCGGAAGGCCGACTCCCGGCGCATGATGGCGAGGTACACGTCCTCGTCGGCGCCGGCGCGCGCCGCCGCCGCCGGGAGGAGCCCGGGGAAGGCGCGCGGGTGCAGCCAGCGCATCGCGCGGCGCGTGGGGGCGAGGTGGTCACGCGCCATGCGGAACGGCAGCTCCGCGTCGCCCGCCGCCTCGGCCAGCTGCGCCACCGCCGCCGCCCGCGCGCGCGCCTGGCGGCCCGCGGCC
>DASTGH010000497.1:0-5270 GCA_035719345.1 Anaeromyxobacteraceae bacterium | reverse complement strand
GGGTGTCGGCCTTGACCGGGAAGAGCGCGGCGTCGAGGTGGCGCGAGGCGAGGAGCTGCGCCGGCCCCACCGCCTCCCACTGGGCCGCCACCTCGAACGGGCGGCCCGCGGCGCGCGCCGCGTCGCGGGCGGCGCGGGCGTAGGCGTTCACCGCGCCGTCGAGCGCGGCGACGCGCCCGCGCCAGAAGTCGTGGCCGAAGGGGAGCTGCTCGTGGGAGACCGCGCCCGAGGCGCTGGCCAGCGCCTCGCGCGCCATGGCCAGGTAGTCGAGCGGCATGAAGTGCTCGCCGTACTCCCGGGCGAGGTCCCTCGAGAAGGCCCGCTGGCAGTCGGGGCAGAACCCGGAGCCGAGGAAGCCCTGCGCCACCGGGGCGTCGGGCCGCTCCAGCCAGACGCCGGCGTAGCCCGCGGCGAGCGCCGCCTGCACCGCCGCCTCCACCCGGGCGCGGTGGCGCGGCGAGGTGAGGCAGGCGCGGAGGTGACCCGGGTTGCCGGACGGGCTGCCGTCCGCCGCGCGGCACGCCTCCTCCGGCGCGAACGCGTGACCCGCGGCCACCTCGGCGAGGGCGGAGCCCACCATCGCCCCGGGGAGGGGCTCGTCGAGGCGTGCGACGAGCGGCTCCGCGGCCGCATCGGCCGCCACCCGTGACGCCTCCGCGGGGAGCGCGCCCGGCGGGAGCCGGTAGGGAGCGAACGCGGTCCGGGCTGGGGCGAGCGCGGTGTGGACGGCCATGATCCGGGGGGTTGCAAGGTACACCGCGGGTCGCCCGCGGGGCAATTGCGACCGCAGGGCTCCATGAGAACCATGCTTCGAAAGGCGGGGAGACCTCGGACCACAAGTGTTCCGAAGTGTGTAAACCACTGCGTTGACTGGGTTTCCAGCGACGTGCTACGGGTTCACACGGTGTCGTGCGTGCGCGGGACGGCCTCGGGTGGGCCGGGACCCGGAGCGGACGCCCCGAATCGGAGGATTGGGCGCGATGGGTGATTTCTTCGGGAGCATGTTCAAGGCCTTCGATCAGGGCGGCATCGGGATGTATCCGATCTCGATCGCGCTCATCTTCGGGCTCGCGATCATCGTCGAGCGCGTCCACGTCCTCTACTTCCGGAACGCGATCGACAAGGAGGCGTTCCTCCGCGGCCTGAAGAAGCACATCTACGCGGGCGACCTCGACAAGGCGATCAGCTACTGCGCCGGGCAGAAGAAGGTGCCGCTCGTCTCGGTGGTGAAGGCCGGCCTCATCAACGTCCCGAAGGGAGAAGAGGACGTGCAGGCGGCCATGGACGAGGCGACGCTGCGCGAGTCGCCCAAGATCGAGCGCCGCACCGGCTACCTGGCGATGATCTCGAACATCGCCACCCTGCTCGGCCTGCTCGGCACCATCATCGGCCTCATCCACTGCTTCGGCGCGGTCGCGAACGCGAACCCGGCCGACAAGGCGACCATCCTCTCGCAGGGCATCTCGGAAGCGATGTACTGCACCGCCTTCGGCCTCCTCACCGCCATCGCCACGCTCGTCTTCTACTCGGTGCTGCAGGGCCGCACGCAGCAGATGGTGGACGACATCAACGAGTCGTCGGTCGGCGTCCTCAACCTCATCGTGGCCAACAAGGACAAGATGAAGCTGCCCGCCGGCCAGCTGGCCGAGGAGCCGGTGGAGTAGTGGAACGCGCTTCGACTCCGCCGCGCCTCGCGGCGCGCCTACGCTCAGCGCGAACGGGACAGGACCCCGCTCGCCCTGAGCGTAGCGAAGCGTAGTCGAAGGGCGACAACCGGAGACGCGACCATGGGCGGCGGCGTATCGCTGGAGCAGGGCGGCGGCGGCAAGCGCAAGAAGCGCGCGCTCGACGCGACCATCAACGTGGTCCCCGCCATCGACCTCCTCTCCTGCTGCATCTCGTTCCTCCTCTTCACCGCGGTCTGGACGCAGATCTCGCGGCTGCAGGCGGCGCCGGTGGGCAACGGCGCCCCCGACGTGCAGCCGGTGAAGACGCTCACGGTGACGCTCACCATGGGCAACGCCGGCTACGTGCTCGCCACCAGCGCCGGCGCGCAGATCGAGATCCCCGCCGCCGGGCGCACGCCCGAGGGCGGTCCCCTCTTCGACGTGAAGGGGCTCGGCGAGCGGCTGAAGAAGCTGAAGGGCGAGTTCCCGGACCAGGCGGCCATCACCGTGGCGGCGGACGACGCGGTGCTCTACGCCGACCTCATCCACACCATCGACGCCTGCGTCGGCGCCGGGCTGGCCAACGTCTCCGTCATGGGAGCCGGCTAGCCATGCCCATCGTCGCCCCAGGCAAGCGCCCCGCGCGCCGGTTCGCGGCGTCGAAGGTGCTCGGCGGCAAGATGCACCACGGCCGCCGCTCGACCAACGCCGACCTCAACGTCGTGCCGATGGTCGACATGATGACGATGCTCGTCATCTTCCTCCTGCAGCAGTTCTCGGCGACGGGCGAAGTCCTCTACATGACGAAGGACATCAAGCTCCCCGACGCCCGCCACGGCCAGCAGATCGAGGTCGCGCCGGTGATCGCGGTGAGCGCGAGCCAGGTCGTCGTCTCCGGCCAGAAGGTGGCGGAGGTGGCCGAGGTGGTGAAGGATCCCTCGCAGATCATCGCGCCGGTGGTGGAGAAGCTGCGCGACGAGAAGAAGCGGTGGGAGTTCATCCACCAGAACGACCGCGACCGCGAGAAGAACTGGAAGGGCGAGGTCAACGTCCAGGCGGACGTGAAGGTGCCGTTCGCGGTGATGAGGCGCGTCATGGCCTCGGCCGCGGAGGCCGGCTACGGCAACGTGAACTTCGCCGCCATGGAAGAGGGCGCCACCGCCACCGCGGCGGCGAAGACGGTGAAGTAGGGGAGCGGTCGCCCTTCGACTCCGCTTCGCTACGCTCAGGGCGAACGGATCTCGGGGCCCGCTGCCCTTGCCCTCCCCCCTCGGGCCGGCTACTATGCCGGCCCTCCTGATTTCGGGACTTTGCGCCCGCACACGCGCCGAGATTCGCTGGACTCCCTCGCGGTCCTCACGGGAAGCGCTCGCACATGAACCTTCACAGTCTCGTAGGAAGCCTCACCCTCGCGGCGGCCGAGCACCACGGCGGCGGCGAGGCGAACCTCGTCCTGCCGGACCTGGGATCGGTCGGGTTCCTCGGCGGAATCTCCGGCCACTCGCTGCTCATGGTCGGCCTGCTGGTGGCGGCCGCCGGACTGGCGTTCGGGCTCGCCATCTCGGTGCAGCTCAAGAACATGCCGGTGCACCGCTCGATGCGGGAGATCTCCGAGCTCATCTACGAGACCTGCAAGACGTACCTCGTCACGCAGGCCAAGTTCATCGGGATCCTGTTCGCGTTCATCGGCGCGATCATCTTCCTCTACTTCGGGTTCCTGACCGCGAACCCGGACGGCAGCCACGGCATGGGCCTGGGCAAGGTGATCATCATCCTCGCCTTCGCGGTGGTCGGCATCCTCGGCTCGTCCGGCGTCGCCTGGTTCGGCATCCGCGTGAACACCTACGCGAACTCGCGCGCCGCGTTCGCCTCGCTCGCCGGCAAGCCCTTCCCCACCTACGCCATCCCGCTCAAGGCGGGCATGTCGATCGGCACCATGCTCATCAGCGTCGAGCTGATGATCATGCTCTTCATCCTGCTCTTCGTGCCCGGCGACCTGGCCGGCCCCTGCTTCATCGGCTTCGCCATCGGCGAGTCGCTCGGCGCATCGGCGCTCCGCATCGCGGGCGGCATCTTCACGAAGATCGCCGACATCGGCTCCGACCTCATGAAGATCGTCTTCAAGATCAAGGAGGACGACGCGCGCAACCCCGGCGTCATCGCCGACTGCACCGGCGACAACGCGGGCGACTCGGTCGGCCCGTCGGCCGACGGCTTCGAGACCTACGGCGTGACCGGCGTCGCGCTCATCTCCTTCATCCTCCTGGCGGTGAAGGACCCGAGCATCCAGGTGACGCTGCTCGTCTGGATCTTCGCGATGCGCATCATGATGGTGGTCGCGTCGGTCGCCTCCTACTTCGTCAACGAGGCCTGGGCCAAGGCGAAGTACGGCGACGCCGACGTCATGAACTTCGAGCACCCGCTCACCTCGCTGGTGTGGCTCACCTCGGTCGTCTCGGTGGTCCTCACCTACATCGTGTCGTACGCGCTCATCGGCGGCCTCGGCGACGGGACGCTCTGGTGGAAGCTCTCCACCATCATCACCTGCGGCACGCTGGCCGGCGCCATCATCCCGGAGATCGTGAAGGTCTTCACCTCCACCACCTCCGGTCACGTGCGCGAGGTGGTGACCGCCTCGCGCGAGGGCGGCGCGTCGCTCAACGTCCTCTCCGGCCTCACCGCCGGCAACTTCTCCGCCTTCTGGATGGGGCTCGTCATCGCCGTCCTCATGGGAGCCGCCTACCTCGTCTCCACGCTGGGCATCGGCTCGCTCATGCTGGCCCCGGCGGTCTTCGCCTTCGGCCTGGTCGCCTTCGGCTTCCTGGGCATGGGGCCGGTCACGATCGCGGTCGACTCCTACGGCCCGGTGACCGACAACGCGCAGTCGGTCTACGAGCTGTCGCTCATCGAGAACGTGCCGAACGTGAAGGCCGAGGTGAAGAAGGACTTCGGCTTCGACCTCAACTTCGAGAAGGCGAAGCACTACCTCGAGGAGAACGACGGCGCCGGCAACACCTTCAAGGCGACGGCGAAGCCGGTGCTCATCGGCACGGCGGTGGTGGGCGCCACCACCATGATCTTCTCCATCATCGTGGTGCTGACGAACGGGCTCACCACCGACCTCGAGAAGCTGTCGATCATGAACCCGCTCTTCCTGCTCGGGCTCATCCTGGGCGGCTCGGTCATCTACTGGTTCACCGGCGCGTCCACGCAGGCGGTCTCCACCGGCGCCTACCGGGCCGTCGAGTTCATCAAGGCCAACATCAAGCTGGAGGGCGTGGAGAAGGCCAGCGTCGAGGACTCGAAGAAGGTGGTCGCCATCTGCACGCAGTACGCGCAGAAGGGCATGTTCAACATCTTCCTCACCGTCTTCTTCGCGACGCTCGCCTTCGCCTTCCTCGACCCGTTCTTCTTCATCGGCTACCTCATCTCCATCGCCATCTTCGGCCTCTTCCAGGCCATCTTCATGGCCAATGCCGGTGGCGCGTGGGATAACGCCAAGAAGATCGTAGAGGTGGAGTTGAAAGCCAAGGGCACCCCGCTGCACGACGCCACGGTGGTGGGCGACACGGTGGGCGATCCGTTCAAGGACACATCTTCGGT
>DASTGH010000496.1:0-4501 GCA_035719345.1 Anaeromyxobacteraceae bacterium | reverse complement strand
GGCGAGCACCCACGCCGACCGCTTCTCCAGATCGGGGCGGGCGGCCAGTTCCAGCAGCCGCTTCGTTCCGTCCGGGCCGGCCGCCGTGGGGGCCCCGCGGGCGCCCGGCGGCTGGACGGGGGGTGAGTTGACGTCTCGCATGCGCCGCGAACGTACGCACACGGCGGGTGCGGCATCAACCCCTGCGGGTGGGAGCTTCGCCCACCCGGCGCGGTTGCAGCGGCCCGCTCATTCACGGTCAGTCACGTGGGCCAGGCGCCCGTCCGGCGATGTCAGCGCCGCGTGCTACCACCCGCTCGTGCAGGCGCGGCGATGGGTGGAGGTGGGGTGCGACGAGGGGGCCGCGGGGCGGCTGGCGAGGGAGCTCGGGCTCCACCCGCTCGCGGCGCGTGTCCTGGCGTGCCGCGGGCTCGCCGATCCGGCGGAGGCGACCCGCTTCCTCTCGGCGGGCCTCGCCGACCTGCCCGATCCGTTCGCCATGAAGGGGATGGACGCCGCCGTGGCGCGCATCGCCTGCGCGCTGGAGGCGGGCGAGCGCATCGCGCTCTACGGGGACTACGACGTCGATGGCGTCACCTCCACCGCGCTGCTCGCCGGCTTCCTGCGGGCGGCCGGCGGCGACGTCGTCACCTACGTGCCGCACCGCCTGGTCGAGGGCTACGGGCTCAACACCGCCGCCGTCCGGCGCCTCGCGGCCCAGGGCGCGCGCCTCCTCGTCTCGCTCGACTGCGGGATCACCAGCGTGGCCGAGGTGAAGGCCGCCGCCGAGCTGGGCGTGGACGCGGTGGTCGTCGATCACCACACCGTCCCGGTGGAGCTGCCGGCGGCCGCCGCCATCCTGAACCCGCACCAGGCGGGCTGCGCCTATCCGTACAAGGGCCTGGCGGCGGTCGGCGTCACCTTCTGCCTCGCCATGGCGCTGCGCCGCCGGCTGCGCGACGCCGGGCGGTTCGGCGCCGCCCGGCCCGAGCCGGTGCTCAGGGAGGCGCTCGACCTCGTCGCGCTCGGCACCGTCGCCGACGTGGTGCCGCTCACCGGCGTGAACCGCATCCTGGTGCGCTGGGGCCTCGCGGAGATCGCCCGCACGCGCCGGCCCGGGCTACGCGCCCTGCTGCGCGTGGCCGGCGTCGCCGCCGGTGCGCCCGTCACCGCTGGCCAGGTCGGCTTCCGGCTCGGCCCGCGCATCAACGCCGCGGGGCGGCTCGACGACGCCGGGCGCGGCGTGCGCCTCCTGCTCGAGGCGGACGGCGCGCAGGCGATGGCGCTCGCCGAGGAGCTCGACCGGGAGAACCGTGCGCGGCAGGAGATCGAGCGGCAGATCCTGGAGGAGGCGCTGTCGCTCGCCGGCGAGCGCGTCGCCGCCGGCGCGCGCGGGCTCGTGCTCGCCCGCGAGAGCTGGCACCCCGGCGTCATCGGCATCGTCGCCTCGCGGGTGGTCGAGCGCTTCCACCGCCCCACCGTCCTCGTCGGCCTCTCCGGCGGGGTGGGCAAGGGGAGCGGGCGCAGCATCGAGGGCTTCCACCTCTACGACGCGCTCTCGGCCTGCGCGGCACACCTCGACCGCTTCGGCGGCCACAAGCACGCGGCGGGCGTGACCGTCGACGCCGCCCGCCTCCCCGCGTTCCGCGACGCTTTCGAGCGGCACGCCGGCGAGCGTCTCGCCGAGGAGGACCTCGTCCCGCGCTGCCGGATCGAGGGCCGCTTCGGCCCGGAGGGCGCCTCCGAGGAGGCCGCGCTCGCGCTCGAGCGGCTCGCGCCGTTCGGGGCGGGCCACCCCGAGCCGCTGTTCGCCGTCCGCGGCGTGCCGCGGGGCGCGCGGACGGTCGGCGCGGCCGGCGCCCACCTCAAGGTGGCGTTCGGCGGCCGCGATGCGATCGGCTTCTCGCTCGGTGAGCGGCTCGGGCTGTGCGCCGGCGACCGCGAGGTGGAGGCCGCGGTCACGCTCGGGTTCGACGACTGGGACGGCTCCCGCCGGCTCCAGCTCAAGATGAAGGACGTGCGGGCGCTGGGTTGAGCCCGCGGCTCGGCTGGCCCCCTTCGACTCCGCTTCGCTTCGCTCAGGGCAGGCGCGTCAGGCCACGCCCCAGCGGACCTTCTGGTTCTGGAAGAGCGCGCCCATGCGCGCGAGGTCCTGGACCCGGTGGCGCTCCGCCTGCCGCTCGAAGCGCTCCTTGCAGTGGCCCGAGCAGAAGAAGTACTTGCGCTTCTTGTACTCGACGGCCTGCGAGCCCCTGGGGTCCACGGGTTTGCCGCAGATGGGGTCGAACGTCAGGTCGTCGCTGTTGGTCTGCATGCTGCCGCCTCCTGGGCGACGGAGAGCGTGTGCAACGGTGGGGCCATGTCGCAACGTGCCGCATCTCGACGCATCGGCCGGGTCCCTCGTCCACGGGACGGTCATTTTTCCCGCCAGGGTGCTGTAAGAACGAAAGCGACCGACCGGAACGAGCCGCGCCCCCCTGCGCCACGCGCCGGGCGCGCATCGCCTTGACGCGTCGCATTCCCGAGTGTTAGCTCGCACCTCCACGCCAGGAGGCGCCCTTGCCCCGCTTCATCACCGAGCTCAAGCGCACCCACACGTGCGGTGAATTGACCAGCGCCGATCTGGGGCGCGAGGTGGTGCTGTACGGCTGGGTGCACAACCGCCGCGATCACGGCGGTGCGGTCTTCATCGACCTGCGCGACCGGGAGGGGCTCACCCAGGTGGTCTTCGAGGAGGACGTCCGTCCGGACGTGCACGACCTCGCCGGCCAGCTCCGGCTCGAGTACTGCGTCGGCGTCCGCGGCAAGGTCGTGTCCCGCGGCTCGAACGTGAACGCCAAGCTCCGGACGGGCGAGATCGAGGTCCACGCCACCGACCTCGAGATCTTCAACCGCTCCGAGCCGGCGCCCTTCCAGATCGAGGACCGGATCGACACGAGCGAGGAGAAGCGGCTGCAGTACCGCTACCTCGACCTGCGCCGCGCGCCGCTGCAGAAGTCGCTCATGACGCGGGCCAAGGTGAACCACCTCACCCGCAACTACTTCACCGAGAACCGGTTCCTCGAGCTCGAGACGCCGTTCATGGTGAAGTACACGCCGGGCGGCGCCCGGAACTTCCTCGTCCCGAGCCGCCTCAACCCGGGCAAGTTCTACGCGCTGGCGGAGAGCCCACAGCTCTTCAAGCAGCTCTACATGATCGCCGGCTTCGACCGGTACTTCCAGATCGTGCGCTGCTTCCGCGACGAGGACCTCCGCCTCGACCGCCAGCCCGAGTTCACCCAGATCGACGTGGAGATGAGCTTCGTCCAGCAGGATGACGTCTTCGACGTCATCGAGGGGCTGGTCTGCCGGCTGTGGAAGGAGGTCCTCGGCGTCGAGATCCCGCGCCCGTTCCGGCGCATGCCCTTCTACGAGTCGATGGAGAAGTACGGCAACGACAAGCCGGACCTCCGCTTCGACATGCCGCACACCGAGCTCACCGAGCTCGTGAAGAAGCACGGCGGCGGCGGCGTGCCGATGATGAAGGACGCGGTCGAGAACGGCGGCATCGTCAAGGCGCTGCGCGTCCCGGCGTCGATGGCCTTCTCGCGCACCGAGATCGACAAGCTCGAGGAGTACGTGAAGGGCATGGGCGCGAAGGGGCTCGCCCGCGCCAAGATCGCGGAGGGCGGGGAGTGGACCCAGTCGCCGCTCGCCCGGACCATCACCCCGGAGCTGCGGGCCGCCATCAACGCCGCCACCGGCGCGCAGCCGGGCGACCTCGTCCTCTTCCAGTTCGGCAAGCCCTCCACCGTCCACACGGTGATGGCCAACCTGAGGGTGCACCTCGCCAAGAAGCAGGGGCTCATCCCCGAGTACGGCTCGGGCGGCCAGTGGCGCTTCCTGTGGGTGGTCGACCCCCCGCTCTTCGAGTACGACGAGGAGCACGGGCAATGGGCGGCGGCGCACCACGCCTTCACCCGCCCGCACGACGAGGACGTGCAGTACCTCGAGACCGACCCGGGCAAGGTGAACTGCTACCGCTACGACCTCGTGCTCAACGGGTTCGAGATCGGCGGCGGCTCCATCCGCCTCCACGACCCGGCGGTGCAGGCGCGCGTCTTCAAGGCGATGGGCATCTCCGACGAGGAGGCGCGCTCGAAGTTCGGGTTCCTCCTCGACGCGCTCAAGATGGGCGCCCCGCCGCACGGCGGGATCGCGCTCGGCATGGACCGGCTCTGCATGCTCCTCACCGGCGCCGAGTCGCTGCGCGACGTCGTCGCCTGGCCGAAGACGCAGAAGGGCACGGATCTGATGACGGCCGCGCCCGGTGACGTCGACGCGAAGCAGCTCCGGGAGCTGTACGTGAAGAGCACGTACGAGCCGGGCAAGTAGCGCCGCCCACGCCAGCGGCCTGACCCCCGGCCGCGTCACGCCGCTGACGGCGTCCGTGATCCCGCGCCCTTGCGCCGTGGCGCGGCGGTTGCTCTGCCGCCCCGCGTGACGACCCTCGCGCTCGCCGCCGCCCTCTCGCACCCGCCTC
>DASTGH010000495.1:0-16317 GCA_035719345.1 Anaeromyxobacteraceae bacterium | reverse complement strand
GCTGCGCCAGGCGCACGCGCGCCTCGTCGCCGAGGCGCTCTCCGCGCTCGATCGCAAGCTGGCGCGCCCGGGCGCGCCCGCGCGCTGATCGTCGCTACCACATGCCCGGGAACAGCGCCGCGGTGACGCGCGCGAAGGCGGCGATGACCGCGCCCGGGAAGATCAGCACCGGCGCGGCGAACGCCACCCCCGCCACCACCGCCAGCGCCCGCGGGTGGGCCAGCCGTTCCCGCGTCTCGACGAAGATCGAGGTGCCGAAGAGGAGCAGCGTCATGGAGCCGCCCACGCCCAGCGCCGCCGGCAGCGGGAAGCCGAAGGCGCGCAGCGACGCGACCACCGCCGCCAGGCCCACCGCGTTGAGGATGTCCCGGCCGTTGCCGGCCCACCAGGCGCGCTGCTCCTCGCGCCGCAGCCGGAGCCCGACCTCCTGCAGGAGGACGAGCAGCGCCACCGACGCGAGGTAGGCGACCGCCGCCGCCGCGCGCGCACCGTCGGTCCTCGGGTCGAGGCTGACCACGCGCCGATGCTACCGGCGCAGCCTCGCGGCCGCCACGCGCGGGTGCGTTCGCTCGGGGCGTTGACGGGCCGTGCCCGACACGGTCCCATGGCGCGCTTGCCCGGCCCGCTCGCGACGCTCGTCGTCCCGGTGTACCGGGAGGGCACGCGCCTGCCGGCGCTGGTGGACGCGCTCGCGGCCGAGGCGCTCCGCGGCCCGGCTCCGCCGCTCGAGCTCCTGGTGGTGGACGACGGCAGCCCGCCCGGGCACGTCGCGCCCGAGCGCGCCTCGGTCGAGGACGCCGCGGCCCGGCTCGCGTCCGCCGGCGCGCCGCACCGCTTCCGCTTCCTGGCGCTCGGGGCGAACGGTGGGAAGGGAGCCGCCGTGCGGCGGGGGTGGAGCGAGGCCGATCCGCGCGCCGCCTGGCTCGGATTCGTCGACGGCGACGGCGCCGTGCCGGCGGGCGAGGCGTGGCGCCTCGTGCGCATGGCCGCGGAGGGCGCGGCCGGGGTGGACGCGCTCGCCGCCACCCGCATGCTCATGGCCGGCCACACCGTCCAGCGCAGCGCACGCCGGCACGTGCAGGGCCGCGTCTTCGCCACGCTGGTGGAGGAGCTGTTCCACCTCGGCTTCTACGACACGCAGTGCGGCCTGAAGCTCTTCCGCGCCGGTCGCCTGCGCCCGCTGCTCGGGTCGCTGCGGGAGGAGCGCTGGCTGCTCGACGTCGAGCTGCTCTCGCGGCTGCACCGGGCGGGGGCGGTGCTGCGCGAGGTCCCCATCGACTGGATCGACCCCGGCGGTTCCAAGATGACGCCCGGCCTCGACGCGCTGCGGATGGGGGCCGGGCTCTTCCGCCTCCGCCGCCGCCTGGACGCGGAGGCGCGCGCGCCCGGGGGGAGGCGCCGCTAAGCATCGTCCCATGCCACGGCGGCTGCCCTACGCGCTCCTCGACGTCTTCACCTCGCGGCCCCTCACCGGCAACGCGCTGGCGGTCTTCACCGACGCGCGCGCCCTCGACGCCGGGGAGATGCAGGCGCTGGCGCGCGAGACGAACCTGTCGGAGACCACCTTCGTGCTGCCCGACCCGGCGGCGCCGCCGGGCGCGCCGGTGAGGGCGCGCATCTTCACGGTGGCCGAGGAGCTCCCCTTCGCCGGCCACCCCACGCTCGGCACCGCCTTCGCGGTACGCGGCGCGTCCCGCGCGGCGGAGGTCGCGCTCGAGCTGGCGGTCGGCGTCATCCCCGTCGCCTTCGAGGACCGGCCCGAGGGGGCGTTCGGCGAGATGCGGCAGCGCGACCCCGTGCTCGGCCACGTCCACGCGCACGCCGACGTGGCGCGCGCGCTGGGGCTGCCCGAAGGCGAGCTCGACTCCGACCTCCCCGTGCAGACGGTCTCGACCGGGCTCCCCTTCGCCGTCGTGCCGTTCCGCTCGCTCGCCACCCTGGCACGGCTGCGAGCCGACTGGAGCAGGACCGAGGCGTGGCTCGCCGGGACCGACGCGCGCTTCCTCTACCTCGTCTGCCGCGAGACCTCCGAGCCCGCGGCGCGGATCCACGCGCGCATGATCTTCTACGGCGGCGAGGACCCCGCCACCGGCTCGGCCGCGGGGTGCTGCGCGGCATGGATGGTCGCGCACGGGGTCGCCCGGCCCGACGAGCCGGTGGTCATCGAGCAGGGCCTGGAGATCCGGCGCCCGAGCCGCCTGCACGTGCGCGCCGGGCGCGACGCCGGGGGCCGGGTCCGCGACGTCCGGGTGGGCGGGCACGTCGTGGAGGTCGGGCGGGGCGAGCTCCTCATCGCGTGATCGCGCCCGGTGCGAGGTCCTCCCCGCACCCGGGGTGCGCTCATGGCGCCATGCCGCGCGCCTCCAGGATGAGCCGGGTGCGCAGGTCGAAGAGGGCCTTCTCCAGGCCCACCGGGTACTGGTGCGGGTTCACGAAGCGCTTCACGCCCCCGTGCAGGCGCGACAACTCGTCCTGGGTGCGCCGCCGCGACTGGGCCAGCGGCGGCACGTCGTAGACGACCTCGCCGCGCCGCATGACCGGCACGAGCAGGTCGTCGCCCGCGGCGCCCGCCGGGATCTCGCGGCGGCGGGTGTGGTCGAGCGGGTCGACGATGACGGGGCCGGCGGGGAGTCCGGTCAGCTCGTCCCAGATGCAGTCGGCGAGGTCGCCCGCCTCCGTCCGGTAGCGCCGCACCTGCAGGATGCCGGGCACGGTGGTCTTGGCGGAGCGCTCCGAGAGCTTGACCCGGTGCAGCCAGGGCCCGCCCGGCCGCCGCACCGCGCCCAGCTTGTACACGCCGCCGAGCGCGCCGTCGTCGGCGCCGGTGACGAGCCGCGTGCCGACGCCCCACACCGCGATGCGGGCGCCCTGCTCCTTCAGGCTCTCCACGATGTGCTCGTCCAGCTCGTTCGAGGCGAGGATGGCCGTGTCCTCGAACCCGGCCTCGTCGAGCAGCCGCCGTGCCTCCTGCGACAGCCAGGCGAGGTCGCCCGAGTCGAGACGCACGCCGGAGAGCACGCCGCCGCGCTCGCGCAGCCAGCGCCCGACCGAGATCGCCTTCCTCACGCCGTCCAGGGAGCGGTAGGTGTCGACGAGCAGCGTGCAGTTTCCCGGCATCGCCTCGGCATAGGCGCGGAACGCCTCCTCCTCGTCGTCGAAGAGCATGACCCAGGCGTGCGCGTGCGTCCCCCGCACCGGGATGCCGTGGAGCTTGCCGGCGAGCACGTTGGAGGTCGCGGCGCAGCCGCCCAGGTAGGCGGCGCGCGAGGCCGACACGCCGCCGTCGAACCCCTGCGCGCGCCGGAGACCGAACTCGAGCACCGGCTCGCCGCGGGCGGCGAGCGCCACGCGCGCCGCCTTGGTGGCGACCAGCGTCTGGAAGTTGAGGAGCGCCAGGAGCGGCGTCTCCACCAGCATGCAGGGGATGGCCGAGCCCTGGACCCGAAGCACCGGCTCCCACGGGAAGACCGCCGTCCCCTCCGGCACCGCGTCCACGTCGAGCTCGAGCCGGAGCGAGCCGAGGTGATCGAGGAAATCCTGCTCGAAGATGGGCTGGCCCCGCACGTCGCGCTGCGCGGCCAGGAACTCGAGGTCGGAGGCGTCGATGCGCCAGGCGGCCAGGAACTCCAGCGCCGGCGCCAGCCCGGCGGCGACGGTGAAGCCGCCGCCGAACGGGTTCTTGCGGAAGGAGACGTGGAACGCCGTCTGCTCGGCGGCGATCCCCGCCTTCCAGGCGGCCGCCGCCATCGTCAGCTCGTAGAAGTCGGTGAGGAGCGCGAGCGAGGGACGGTAGAGGTCGGTCGGGACCGCCATCCCGGATCCATAAACACGAGGAGCCCCGCCCGCGCGCGTCGCGCTCGGGCAGGGCTCCGGGGTCCGGCGGGCGTCCTCGACCTTACTTCACGCCGCCCTTCACGAACTTGGCGATGGCGTCGATCTCCTCGCCCGAGAGCTTGTCCTTGTAGGGCGTCATCTTCGGCGGCTTGCCGTTCTCGATGGTGCCCTTGATGTCGGCCTCGGAGAGCTTGGTGGCGGTGAGGTCCTTGACGCCGAGCTTCTCGCCCATCTTCGTCTGGCCCTTGCCGTCCGGGCCGTGGCAGCTCGCGCACTTCTGCGCGAACAGCGCCTTGCCGTCGGCCGCGTGAGCGGGGGCGGCGAAGGCGAGGGCGACGACGGCGGCAAGGGCGGCGGTGATGCGCTTCATGCGGTCGTACTCCTTTGGGGGGTGGGGTGAATGCAGCATGCTTCTACGGCACGACGGCCGGGGCGGCCACCGTATTCTGTGCGTGCGCCTTCGCCTGGAAGGCGCCGGTCATGATGGGGACGGCCACCTTGACGAGGACGGTGAAGACGAGGAAGCCGATGCCGAAGACGCCGGCCGCGACGCCCCACTCCGTGGCGGTGGGGCGGTACTCGTAGATCTCGCCGAGCGTGTCGGGCGTCATCCCGGGGATGACGAGCCCCATGCCCTTCTCGATGTAGCAGCCCGCCCAGATGAGCAGCGAGCCGATGTTGAGCGTGAGGTAGTTCTTTCGCGTCTTCGGCACGAGGAAGAGCAGGAAGGAGACCGTGTTGCAGACCAGCGCCAGCCAGGCGAAGGGCACGAGCGCCTTGTGCTCGCCGATGCCGCTCCACAGGTACTGCGTGTAGAGCAGGTGCTCCGTCGCCGAGTAGTACTCCTTGAACACCTCGGCCCCGAGCAGGAAGAGGTTGATGAACATGGCGTAGGCCATGAGCTCGGCGACCTTGAAGATGGCCTCGTCCTTGATGTCGATCTTGGTGGTCCGGCGCAGGACCTGGAAGAGGATGATCATGACCGCTGGCCCGGAGCAGAACGCCGAGGCGATGAACCGCGGTGCCAGGATCGACGCGTTCCAGTACGGGCGCGCGGCCATGCCGTTGTAGAGGAACGCCGTCACGGTATGGATGGAGACGGCGGCCGGGATGGAGAAGAGCACGAGCGGCACGACGAAGTGCTTGTTGTAGTGCTGCCCGTGGTAGCCCTTGTAGAGCATGTGCCCGACCACGGTCAGGTTGAGCACGAGGTAGCTGTTCAGGACGAGCGCGTCCCAGCTCAGGAGCGAGCGCGGCCAGTTGGGCGACCCGATGAACGGCATGATGTGGAGCGCGCGCTCCGGGTGCCCCATGTCCACGGCGATGAAGAGCAGGCACATCGTGATCGCGCTCACCGCCAGCAGCTCGCCGAGGATCACGACCTCCTTGATCGGGCCCCAGTTGTAGACGTAGGCCGGGATGACGAGCAGCACGGCGGCGGCGGCCACACCCACGAGGAAGGTGAAGTTGCCGACGTAGAAGGCCCAGCTCACCTGGTCCCGCATGTTGGTGGCGATGAGGCCGGTGCGGAACTGGTGGGTGTAGCTGACGAGGCCGATGAGGATGGCCACGCCCAGCACCGCCAGCCAGGCGAAGTAGGCCCGGCTGCCGCGCGTGACGAGGCGGGCGCACCCGCCGAGGAAGTCGAGGATCCCCGAGATCATGTCGTTCACGCTCCGTCTACGTCGCGTAGAAGTAGTAGAAGTGGGGCTGCGTGGCGAGCTCCTCCTTGAAGACGAACACGCGCTTCGTGTCCATCACGCGGCGGATCTCGCTCGTCGGATCGAGCAGGTTCCCGAACTTGCGCGCGCCCACGGGGCAGATCTCGACGCAGGCCGGGTAGCGGCCGTTGCGCGTGCGCTGCACGCAGAAGGTGCACTTCTCGACGACGCCCTTGGGACGGGGCCGGTTGCCCAGGACGTGGGTGACCGGGTTCATCTCCTCCTTGGGGAGGTTCGGCTCGGCCCAGTTGAAGTGGCGCGCGCCGTAGGGGCAGGCCGACATGCAGCAGCGGCACCCGATGCACCAGTCGTAGTCGATGACGACGATGCCGTCCGGCTCCTTCCAGGTGGCCTGCACCGGGCAGACCTTCACGCAGGGAGGGTTGCGGCACTGCTGGCACTGCACCGGCATGTAGAACTTGCCCGGCCGCGGGACCTGCTCGGCGTCGTAGTAGATCTCGCTGTGGGCGAGGTCGACGCCGTGCGCCTTCTCCATCTCCAGCACGCGGATCCAGTGGATCTGCGGGTTGGAGCGGCTCTGGTTGTTCTCCCGGACGCAGGCGTAGACGCAGCGGCGGCAGCCGATGCAGCGGGAGAGATCGAGCCCGTAGCCGAACTCGACGCCCTCGCGCGCCGCCGTCGAGGCCATCGTCACCTTCTTGCCGTACTTCTCCGAGTTCTTCTTCTCGAGGCGCGCCAGCACGTCCTTCACCTGGGCGGGCTCGAGCTCGCGGAAGCTCTTGCGGAAGAAGTCCTCGAGCGCGCCGCCGCCGCAGCCGGAGAGCCCGGCCAGCGCCACGCCCGCGGCGGCCGTGCGCATGAAGGAGCGGCGCTCGGGATCGACCGGTCCCTCCAGCTTGAGGTCGGGCGCGAGGTCCACCTCGCCCGGGGGCACGTCGGCGGGGCCGTCGTCGAGGACGGGGAGGCTCATCTTCGGACCGCTCATCGGCGCATCTCCTCGGGGCGAACCGGCTTCGGCTCCGGCTTCAGCGGCTTGAACTTGGGCGAGTGGGGGTTGTGGCAGTTCACGCACAGGTAATAGGTCTTCTGCCCGTCCCACTGGCCGGTGCGCTTCCCGTGCACGCCGGCGCGCCAGTCGCGGTACTTGTCGCCGTGGCACTGGCCGCAGAGCTTGTAGGACTCGGTGAACGGCACGAGCGTGCCGTCGGACAGGTGCAGGACGTCGCGCTTGTCGTTCGTGTGGCAGTCGAGGCACCAGCGGTGCTCGACGCCGTGCTCGAACTTGATGTCGTCGTGGAACGCCAGCTCCCGGCGCGTCGCATCGCCGGCGCCCTGGTGGCAGTTCGTGCAGGGGAAGATGCCCGGCGTGAACGGCGGCGGCTCGGCCTGGATCTGCCCGGGCTTCTCCGGCGGCGGTGGGACCTTCTCCGTGTGCAGCGGCTCGTGCTCGGCGGCGGCGCCCAGGCCGGCCCCGGCGAGCACGGCGAGCGCGATGACGCCGCGCAGCAAAGTGCGAGATGGTCTCAAGAGCTGCTCCCTTCGGCGCCGGGCGGCGCGTGGGTGAATGCGGTGGGTGGGCAAAACTACTCCAAGGGGGCACCGCGGCCGAGCGACGCCGCGTACGGTGCGAGATAAGAACCTGGGTTTACGCAGCGTTCTGCGACAGACCGTCGCAGGAATTGCGCGGCGCGCTCCCCCACGAAGAGAGAGCCCGTCTTGCGGATTGTGGCGGTGACCGCGCAGCGGAAAACGGCGGGAAGCCCTCGCATGCGGGCCTCCGTCCCCGCGTCGCGTGCAACGTGTGCGTGTCCCGTGACCACGGCAGGCGGCCCTGTACATGAGCCGTGCCACGCGATCGGCATTGCGCCGCGTCAAGGGCGACCCGGACGCCGGTTCCGCGGGCTAGAACAGCCGGACGGCGGCGAGCCCCGGAGCGGCGATCGCGGGCGAGGTCCGGTCCTCGCTCGCCGCCGTGGCCTGGCCGTTCGGGCTCACGCGCGCGGCGCTCCTCGACTCCGAGTCGGTCTTCCTCCTGCTCGCGGCGCCGCACTGCTCCTCGCCCGGCGCGGCCAGTGGGCGCCCGCCGCCGCCTGCGCGCTCCTCGGCCGCCTCGGCGCGAGCGAGCGCGTGGACCGCGCCCTGGTGATCGCGTTCGCCTTCGGCTGGCGGCCCTCTTCGTGCTCTGGACCCGCTTCTACCGGGTCGCCTGAGGCGCGGCGGCGGCGGCGCCGCACCCCCCGGAACCGTTGCGTGGCAGGGCGTCGCCCCTAAGACACCGCGGGGAGGACCACGCCATGCCAGACGCCTTCGGTGCGCTGCAGGAGCTCGACCTCGGCGGAGGCCGGAAGGGCCGTTACTACGCGCTCGACCGGCTCGAGGCGGCGGGCCTGGGCGCCGTCCGGCGCCTGCCCGTGTCGCTGCGGATCGTGCTCGAGTCGCTGCTGCGGAACTGCGACGGCCAGCGCGTGCGCGAGGAGGACGTCCGCCACCTCGCCGGGTGGAAGCCGAACGCCGAGCGCACGGACGAGGTGCCGTTCGTGGTGGCCCGCGTCCTCCTGCAGGACTTCACCGGCGTGCCGCTGCTCGTGGACCTGGCGGCCATGCGCTCGGCCATGGCGCGGCTCGGCAAGGACCCGGCCCGCGTCGAGCCACAGGTCCCGGTCGACCTCGTGGTCGATCACTCGGTGCAGGTCGACGTCTTCGGCACGCCGGACGCCTCGCGCATCAACATGGCGATCGAGTTCTCGCGCAACCGCCAGCGCTACGAGTTCCTGAAGTGGGGCACCGGCGCCTTCCAGACCTTCAAGATCGTCCCGCCCGGCTTCGGCATCTGCCACCAGGTGAACCTCGAGTACCTGGCGAAGGGGGTCATGGAGAAGGACGGCGTGCTCTTCCCCGACACGCTCGTCGGCACCGACTCGCACACCACCATGGTGAACGGCATCGGCGTCGTCGGGTTCGGTGTGGGCGGCATCGAGGCCGAGGCCGCCATGCTGGGGCAGCCGTGCTACTTCCTCATGCCGGACGTCGTCGGCGTGCACCTCGGCGGCGCGCTCCGCCCCGGCGTCACCGCCACCGACCTCGTGCTGGCGGTGACCGAGCTCCTCCGCCGCACCAAGGTCGTGGGCAAGTTCGTCGAGTTCCACGGCGAGGGCGCACGCTCGCTCGACGCCGCGACCCGCTCCACGCTCGGCAACATGGCGCCCGAGTACGGCGCCACGGTCGGCTTCTTCCCCACCGACGAGCAGACGCTGCGGTACCTGGAGGCGACCGGGCGGCCGGCCGAGCAGGTGCGGACGGTCCGGGCCTACTACGAGGCGCAGGGGATGTTCGGGGTCCCGGGGCGCGGCGCGTGCGACTACTCGCAGGTGGTCGACCTCGACCTCGCCTCGGTCGAGCCCTCGGTGGCCGGGCCGAAGCGCCCGCAGGACCGGATCCCGCTCTCGCAGCTGAAGGAGCGGTTCCTCGCGGTCCTGGAGGCGCCCGACGGCTTCGGCAAGCCGCGCGCCGAGGTCGGCCAGAGCTGGTCGGCGCCGCACGAGGACGCGCCCACCCGCCCCGGCGGCGGTGAGCAGAAGCCCGACACCGCGCCGGCGGTGGTCCAGGGCCGGGTGACCGATCGCGACACGAACCCGCTCACCGAGGTCGAGATGATGCTGAACCGGCCGACGCCCAACCGCGTCGAGGAGCGCGCCGCCCGCGCTCCGCTCGCCGCCAAGGACATCTGCGTCCGCCACGGCGACGTGCTCATCGCCGCCATCACGAGCTGCACCAACACCTCGAATCCGGCGGTGATGCTGGCGGCCGGGCTCGTGGCGAAGAAGGCGGTCGAGCGCGGGCTGCGCGTGAAGCCGACGGTGAAGACCTCGCTCGCCCCCGGCTCGCGCGTGGTGACGAGCTACCTCGAGAAGACCGGGCTGCAGACCTACCTCGACCGCCTCGGGTTCGACACGGTCGGCTACGGCTGCACCACCTGCATCGGCAACTCCGGCCCGCTCGACGGCCGCATCGAGAAGCTGCTCGGCGATCACGAGGTGGTCGGCGCGAGCGTGCTCTCCGGGAACCGCAACTTCGAGGCGCGCATCCACCAGGCGATCAAGGCGAACTTCCTCATGAGCCCACCGCTCGTGGTCGCCTTCGCCATCGCCGGCAACGTGGCCATCGACCTCTCGAAGGAGCCGCTCGGGCACGACCCGCAGGGGCGCGACGTGTACCTGCGCGACCTCTGGCCGACGCTGGAGGAGGTGAGCGCGCTCCTCCCGATCGCCAACGACCCCGAGTCGTACCGCCGCAACTACGGCGACGTCGCCGGGCAGAACCCGGCCTGGCAGCAGATGCGGGCGCCCACCGGCGTCGTCTACACCTGGGATGCGGCGAGCACCTACGTGCGGGAGCCACCCTACTTCATCCCGTTCTCGCTCCAGCCGGCGCCCGGCGGGACGGCGATCCGCGGCGCGAGGGCGCTCGCCATCTTCGGCGACTCGGTGACGACCGATCACATCAGCCCGGCGGGCTCCATCAAGCCGTCGTCGCCCGCGGGCCTCTACCTCCAGGAGCAGGGCGTCTCGGTGCCCGACTTCAACTCCTACGGCGCCCGGCGCGGCAACCACGAGGTCATGGTGCGCGGCACCTTCGCCAACGTGCGGATCAGGAACCTCATGGTGCCGGGGGTGGAGGGGGGCGTGACCGTGCACCAGCCCGGCGGCGAGCGGATGCCGATCCACGACGCCGCGCTCCGCTACGCGGAGGAGCGCGTGCCGCTCGTCGTGCTCGCCGGCCAGGAGTACGGCACCGGCAGCTCGCGCGACTGGGCGGCGAAGGGGACGCGCCTGCTCGGCGTGCGCGCCGTCGTCGCGCGCTCCTTCGAGCGCATCCACCGCTCGAACCTCGTGGGCATGGGGGTCCTGCCCTGCCAGTTCGAGGCCGGCACCTCCGCGCAGACGCTGGGCCTCGACGGCACCGAGGCGTTCGACCTCCTCGGCGCCGACGGCGCGATCACGCCGCGGCAACGCGTGACGCTGGTCGTGCAGCGCAAGGACGGGCGCCGCGAGGAGGCCCCGCTCGCGCTGCGGATCGACACGCCCATCGAGGTCGAGTACTACCGCCACGGGGGGATCCTCCCGTACGTGCTGCGGCAGCTCGCGGCGCGCTGAACGCGCCGCTCCGGACGCCCCGGACGTTCCGGACGCGATGTCCGGTTCCTGGATCCTGGCTGCAGGCCCCTCTCCGTGCCCTGCATCCACGGGACGCTTTCCGTCCCGTACGGGGCCATGAGACCTCCGTATTTCACCCTGGGTATCGCCAGGGGCCGCCTTCTCTGGCTCCTCATGGGGCCTCGACATCCGCACCCGTCGACACGTCCCCTCCCCCACCCGCGCGAGACACCCCGACGCAGGGTAAGACGTACTCTCGGTAGACGGGGAGCGCCGACCGGGCTCACCCGGCGCGGCGGCTCCGCGGCGGGCACGGACCCGGGTCGCGCAACCCTCCGTGCGCGCTGGAGTCCCAGGCGATCGCGCCCGCGGCCGGCGCCGCGAACCGGCCGCCGCGCTCCCACGCCGCGTCACGCGACATCGGCGCTGCGCCGCGCCGCCGCCGCCTCGAAGGCGGCAGCGGCCGCGCCCCACCTGGACCCTTTCACCCGTGAGCGTGGGACGCCGGCGCTCGCTTGGCGCCGGGTCCAGGGGACATCACCTCACCCTCGAGCCGCGAGCGGTCGCGGCACGTCCTTCACTCGAGGTGATTGTGAGCGACCCCCTGGCGCGCCTGCGTAGCACCGCGCTCCTGTCCTGCCTGCTCGTGCTCGCCGCGTGCTCCGGCGGCTCGCCGTCGCAGGGCGGCGGGTCCGGTGCGCCGCTCGACCTCAGGGGCGAGACCCCGGAGCAGGGCCCCGCATCCGGCGGGAACCCCGTCGACGTGACCGGCGACGGGTTCACCGAGGGCGTCACGGTCGCCTTCGGCGGCGCGGTCTCGTCGAGCGTGAAGGTGATCGACGCGCACACGCTCCGCGCCATCGCCCCGCCGCACGCGCCCGGCCGCGTGGGCATGGACGTCACGCGCCCGGACGGGAAGAGCTTCCACCGGCCCGACTGCTACGAGTACATCGCCGCCCCGGCCCTGTCCTCGATCGAGCCCGGGCAGGTGCCGGTCGCCGGGAACGTCAGCGTCGTGCTCGTCGGCACCGGCTTCCAGCCGGGGGCCGTCGTCTCGTTCGGCGGCATCCCCGCCACCGCCACCCAGTGGCTCGACGCGGGGCGGCTCACCGCGGTCGCGCCGCCGCACGCCGGCGGCGGGCGCGTCGACGTGACCGTTCGCAACCCCGACGGCCAGCAGTCGACGATGGGGGGCGGGCTCAACTACCTCGACCCGCCGCCGCCCCCGCCGCCGCCTCCGCCCGCGCCCCCCACCCTCGCCGCCCTCTCGCCCATCACGGGCCCCATCTCCGGCGGCACGCAGGTGACGCTCTCCGGCTCCGGCTTCGTCGATGGAGCCCAGGTGCGGTTCGGCGCGAACCCGGCGACGGTCTCGAGCGTCCAGCCCACCCAGATCGTGGCGCTGACGCCGCTCGGCGCCGTCGGCGGGGTCGACGTCGTGGTCGTGAACCCGGACGGCCAGGTGGCGACGCTCGCCGGTGGCTTCACCTATTTCCAGCCGCCGCCGCCGGCGCCCTCCATCGGCTCGGCCGCGCCCACCAGCGGGCCGACCTCGGGCGGCACGGTCGTGGGGCTCACCGGCGCGAACTTCAAGCCGGGGGCCACGGTCTCCATCGGCGGCATCGGCGCGCCGGTCGTGGGCGCGGTCACCTCGACGCACATCGACGTCACCACGCCGGCGCACGGGCCAGGAACGGTCGACATCGTGGTCGCGAACCCGGACGGCCAGCGGGGCACGCTGGCCGGCGGCTTCGCCTACGTCGCGCCGCCGCCGACGCTGGCGTCGATCTCGGTGACGCGCGGGCCCGTCGCCGGTGGCACGGCCGTGACGCTCTCCGGCACCGGCTTCCTGGCCAGCGCCGCGGTCACGGTGGGCGGCGTCACGGCGCCGGTGGTCGGCGTCACGCCCACCTCGATCGCCATCACCACGCCGCCGCACGCCGCGGGCGCGGCCGACGTCGTCGTCACCAACACGGACGGCCAGTCGGCCTCGCTCGCCGGCGCCTTCACCTACCTCGGCCCGGCGCCGGCCATCTCGACGATCGCGCCCGCCTCCGGCCCGGTCGCCGGCAGCACGGCGGTGACGGTCACCGGCACCGGGTTCGGCGCCGCGGCCACCGTCTCGTTCGGCGGCGTGCTCGCCGCCGTCACCACCCGGTCCGCCACCGCGCTCGGCGTCACCGCGCCCCCGCACGCCACCGGCACGGTCGACGTGGTGGTGGCGAACCCGGACGGGCAGGTCGCGACCAGCATCGGCGGCTACACCTACCTGGCCGCGGCGCCGGCGATCGCCTCGTTCTCGCCCGCCTCCGGCCCGGACGTCGGCGGACCGCCGGCGACGGTCACCGTGACCGGCACCGGGTTCCAGCCGAGCGCCAGCGTGAGCGTGGGCGGCGCCGGCGCCGTCGTCCTGGCGGCGAGCGCCACCTCGATCACGGTCCTCGTGCCCGTCCACCCCGCCGGACCCGCGGCCATCTCGGTGACGAACCCGGACGGCCAGACCGCGACCTCGTCCTCGTCCTTCACCTTCACCGCCGCACCGAGCATCGCCTCGGTGACGCCGCCCGGTGGCCCGGCCGCGGGTGGGACCCTCGTCACCGTCGCCGGCGCCGCGTTCCAGGCGGGCGCGTCCGTGACCGTCGGCGGCGTCGCCGTCGCCAGCACGTTCGTGAGCGCCACGACGCTGACCTTCACCGCCCCGGCGCACGCCGCCGGCGCGGCCGACGTGGTGGTGACGAACCCGGCGCCCGACGCACGGCAGGCGGCGAAGGCGGCCGCCTTCACCTTCACCTCGGCCCCGGCCATCGCCTCCCTCTCGCCGGCGAGCGGCTTCGCCGCGGGCGGCCAGACGCTCACCGTCGCCGGCTCCGGGTTCCAGGCGCCGACGTCGGTCACGGTCGGCGGCGCCGCCGCCACCCTCGGCCCCTGGACCGCCACGCAGATCACCGTGACGACGCCCAGGGGCACCCCCGGCCCCGCCGCCGTGGTCGTCACCAACGCCGACGGCCAGACCGCGACCGCGCCCGTCCCCTTCGCCTACGTGGCGGCGCCCGCCGTCGCCGGCGTCTCGCCGCCGTCCGGGCCCGCCTCGCTGGCCACCGCCATCACCGTCTCCGGCTCGGGCTTCCAGCCGGGCGCGACCGTCACGGTGGGTGGGGCGACCGCGACGGCGGTCGCGGTCGCGGCGAACGGCGCCAGCCTCACCGCCACGGCGCCTCCGCACGCGCCCGGCCTCGTCGACGTCGCCGTGGCGAACCCCGACGGGCAGCGGTCGGCGCTCCCCGGCGCGTTCACCTACGTCGCCGGCCCGAGCATCACCTCGCTGGCGCCCGCCTCCGGCCCCACCTCGGGCGGCACGGCCGTCTCGGTGACGGGCAGCGGCTTCCAGGCGGGCTCGACCGTCACCTTCGGCGGCGCCGCGCTGCCCGCCGCCGGCGTGACCGTCACCCCGACGCTCGTCACCTTCGTCACGCCGCCCGGGCCCGCCGGCGTGGCCGGCGTCACCATCGTCGGTCCCGACGGGCAGAGCGCCAGCTCGCCGGCCGCGTTCACGTACCTGGCGCCGCCCGCGCTGGCCGCGGTCGCGCCCGCCTCCGGCTCGACGCTGGGCGGCGACGCGCTCGTCCTCTCCGGCACCGGGTTCCGCGCCGGCGCGACGGTGACGATCGGCGGCGTCTCGGCGGCCGTCGGTCCCGTCACCGCCACCACCATCGCCGTCACCTCGCCACCCCACGCCGCCGGTCCCGTGGCCGTGACGGTCGCGAACGCCGACGGGCAGTCCAGCACGCTGGCCGCGGCCTACACCTACGTCGCGCCGCCGCCGGCGCTCCTCAGCATCGCGCCCACGTCCGGACCGGAGGCGGGCGGGACGATCGTCGTCCTCACCGGCGCGAACTTCTCCGGCGCGGCCGTCACCATCGGCGGGCTGCCGGCGACGGTGTCCGTCGCGGCCACCGCGTCCCTCACCGTGACGGCGCCGGCGCACGCCGCCGGCCCGGCGGACGTGGTCGTCACCAACGCCGACGGCCAGAAGGCGACGCTCGCCGGCGCGTTCACGTACGTGGCGCCGCCCCCGCGCTTCCTCTCGCTGACGCCGGCGAGCGGCCCGACCGCGGGCGGCGGGACGCTCACCGTGGCCGGCTCGGGGTTCCAGCCGGGCGCCACCGCGACCCTGGGCGGCGCCGCCGCGGCGGTCGGAGCGGTGACCCCGACCTCGCTCACGCTCACCGCGCCGCCGCACGCCGCCGGCGCGGTCGACCTCGTCGTCGTGAACCCGGACCGGCAGTCGTTCACGGCCGCGGCCGCCTACACGTACGTCGCGCCGGCGCCGGCCATCGCCAGCGCCCTCCCCGCCTCCGGCCCGTCCGCCGGCGGGACGAAGGTCACGGTCGCGGGCAGCGGTTTCGCGGCGACCGCCGCCGTGGCGCTGGGCGGGTCGCCGGTGGTCGGGCTCGCCGTCGCGCCGGGCGGCGGCTCCCTCACCTTCACCACGCCGCCACACGCCGCCGGCGCCGCGGCGCTCTCCGTCACGAACCCCGACGGCCAGGCCGCGACGCTCGCCGGCGCCTTCACGTTCGTCGCGCCGCCGGTCCTCTCGGCGGTCGCGCCGCTCGCGGGGCCCATCGCCGGCGGCACCCCGCTCACCCTCTCCGGCAGCGGCTTCCAGGCGGGCGCCACCGTCACCGTCGCCGGCGTCGCCGCGACCGGCGTCGCCCTCACCGGCGCCTCGTCCATCACCGCCGTCGCCCCGCCGCACGCCGCCGGCCCGGCCGACGTGGTGGTGACGAACCCCGACGGCCAGTCCTCGACGCTGGCCGCGGCCTTCACCTACCGCGCGCCGCCGCCCGCGATCGCGTCGGTCTCGCCCGCCTCCGGCCTGGACGCCGGCGGCACCACCGTCCTCGTGACCGGCACCGGGTTCTCCGCCGCGGCGGTGACCTTCGGCGGCGCGCCGGCGCTCGTGCTCGGCGCGAGCGCCACCTCGCTCACCGTCTCCTCGCCGGTGCACCCGGCCGGACCGGTGGACGTGGTCGTCACGAACGGCGACGGCCAGGCGGCCACCGCGACCGCCGCCTTCACCTACGCCGCGGCGCCGCCGGCGATCGCCTCCATCGCGCCGACCTCGGGCTCCACGGGCGGCGGCACGGCCGTGACCATCGCCGGCAGCGGCTTCCAGCCCGGCGCGTCGGTCGCCATCGGCGGCGTCGCCGCCGTCGTCGGCTCCACGAGCGCGACCGCCATCGTCGCCTCGACCCCGGCGCACGCCGCCGGCCTCGCCGACGTCGTGGTCACGAACCCCGACGGCCAGAAGGCGACGCTCGCCGGCGCCTTCACCTTCGTCGCGCCGCCGCCGGCCATCGCCGGCCTCGCCCCCGCGTCGGGCCCGACCGCCGGCGGCACCGCCGTCACGCTCACCGGCTCAGCCTTCCAGCCCGGCGCGACCGTCTCGGTGGGCGGCGTGGCCGCCGCCGTCGGCGCGGTCGCCCCGACGAGCATCGCCCTCACCACGCCCGCGCACGCCTTCGGCGCGGTCGACGTGGTCGTGACGAACCCCGACGGCAGGAGCGCGACGCTCGCCGGCGGCTTCACCTACGTCGCGCCCGCGCCCACGTTCGTCGCCGTGGCGCCCGCCTCCGGACCGACCGCCG
>DASTGH010000494.1:0-15015 GCA_035719345.1 Anaeromyxobacteraceae bacterium | reverse complement strand
GGGAGCGCTCCACGAGACGATCGCCTCGATCACGAGGCACGGGCCCCTCCTGCTCTTCGCGTGGGTCTCCGCGGAGCAGCTCGGGTTCCCGCTGCCGGCGGCGCCCATCCTCATCGCCGCGGGCGTGCTCTCCGCGACCGGCCAGATGTCGCTCGTGCAGGCGCTGGCGCTCGGCGTGGCGGGGTGCCTCGTCGGAGACGTCGCCTGGTACGCGATCGGCAAGCGGCGCGGGACGGCGGTCCTGCGCTTCGTCTGCAAGCTCGCGCTGGAGCCGGAAACCTGCGTCCGCCGGTCGTCGAGCCTCATCTCGCGGTACGGCGGCCGCTCGCTGCTCGTGGCGAAGTTCATCCCGGGCGTCAGCGCCGTCGCAGTGCCGCTCGCCGCGAACTCCGGCATGTCCGTGCCCTCGTTCCTCGTCTACGATCTCCTGGGCGCCGCGCTCTACGTCGGCAGCTACGTGGCGCTGGGGCGGCTCGTCGGCGATCGCCTCGACGATCTGTCCTCCCTGATGCAGTCGACGTCGAACGCGGCCTTCGGGGTGGCCCTCGTCGCCGCGCTCGCCATCGTCGCCTGGCGCCTGCGGCAGCGCCGCGCCTTCCGCGCCGGCCTGCGCACGGCGCGCATCGCTCCGGGGGAGCTGCGGTCGCTCATCGACCGGGGCGAGAACCCGTTCATCGTGGACCTGCGCCACGCCGTCGACGTGCAGCCCGATCCGCGGGTCATCCCCGGCGCGATGCGCGTGGACCCCGCCGAGCTCGCGGCGCGCCACGCCGAGATCCCTCGCGATCGCGAGATCGTCCTCTACTGCACCTGACCCGACGAGGCCTCGAGCGCCGGTCTGGCGCTCACGCTCCGGCGGCTGGGCATCACCCGCGTCCGGCCGCTGGCGGGCGGCTTCGCGGAGTGGAAGCGCCTCGGATATCCGCTGCAGGAGTCCGCCGACGTGCTCGGCGCGCCGGCCCGCGCGGCGGTGGGCCTCGGCGCGGTGCCCGGCACGCAGCCGTGAGGCGGCGATCAGCCCTTCACGGCCATCCCGTCCTCGAGCGCGCGGGCCAGCCGCTCGTCGCCCGCCGCGCGGCACAGGGCCGCCACGCGCTCCACGTCCGCGGGCGCGAGCGAGAGCGCGACGCGCTCGCGCCGCTCGGCGACGCAGTCCTCCAGGACGAAGTCCGGCACCCCGACGGCGTTGAGCGTCACCTTGCGGTAGCCCGCCATCGCCATCGCGTACGCCAGGAGGTCCTGGGCGATGCGGCCGGCTCCGGCCTCGCCGTGGAACTCCACGAGCCGGCGCATCGCGGCCGCGTGCTCCACCCCGAGCACCCGCTCGCGAGGGAGCGCCTCGCGCAGGCGGCCCGCGCGATGGAGCGCATCCAGCTCCTCCACCAGCGCCGCATGGCCCCGCTCCGCCGCGTCGGCGAAGGCCTGCAGGAACGGGGGCCACAGCTCGTCGACGTGCCGCCGCAGGGGCTCCAGCCACCGCTGCGTCCGCGCCGTGGCGAGGAGCGCCCGGCGGGCGACGGCCACGTCGTCGCCCCTCCGCCCCTGGTAGTCGGCCGCGTCCACCAGGATCCAGCGGCCATCCCGGTCGCGATCGCCGCCCACGAAGAGCGCCGCCACGAGCCCGACCGCATCGGCAGCGGCGACCGCGAGCGCGTCGAGCTCCCGGGCGGCGAGCGCGATGCCCGGCCCGGTCGTGAGCTTCACCTCGGCCTTGATGGCGGATGGAAGCATGCTCCTCTCGTTCACGCCGGCGGCGGCCTCGACGTGGCGACGGTCGGATCGCCATCCCACGCCTTCAGGTGGTGGATCACCGCGCGCTGCGGGAAGCCCTCGCCCGCGAGGTAGGTCACGAAGTCCTCGTCCTGGGTCGAGACCACGACCTGGCGCCGCCTCGCGATCTCGGCGATCACCTTGGCCATCGCCTCCTTGCACCTGTTGTCGAGGTTCTGCGTCGGGTCGTCCACGTAGAGGAGGTCGAGCCCGTGCTGGGTCGACTCGGCGAGCCCGAAGAACAGCGCGAGCGCGGTGGCCGTGAGCTGGCCGTCGGAGAGGACGAGGCGCGCGTCGCGCGCCGGGCCGCCGCGGCCCGCCTTCACCTGGAACGTGTAGTCCACCTTGGAGGCCTTCGCGTTCGCCTCGATCTCGAGCGCGTCGAAGACCGGCTGCCGCACGAGCCGCCGGTAGAGCTCCTGCGCGCGCGGCGCCGCCCTGGCGAGGAGGCCGTTGGCGAGGTCCTCCTTCGCGGCGATGACGGCCTTGCGGATCGACTCGAGCTGGATGGCGCGGGCCTCCATCGCCGCCGCCCGCGCCTCGGTGGCCGCGTGCCGGCGCTTCGCGGCCTCGGCCTTCTCCTCGTGCGCCGCGACCTCGGCGCGCTTCTGGACGACCGGCACCAGCACCGCCCGGATCTCCGCGTCGCGGCGCGCGATCTCGTCCAGGTCGGCCTCCATCGCCTCGACGGACCGCGCGAGCTTCCGCTCCTCGTCCCGCCTCGCGCCGAGCGCCTCCTCGAGGCGCACCTGCAGCTTGCTCTCCGCGATCGCGGCCCCGAGCGCCTCGCCCGCCTTCTCGCGGACCTTCTCGGCGGCCTGCCGCGCCAGCTCGACGCGCTTCTCCAGCCCGGCGTGCTCGTCCAGCGCCGACGCGATCTCCTCGATGCGCCGGCTCGCCTCCTCGATGGCCGCGCTCAGCCGCTCGGAGGCCTCGGTGGCCGAGCCCTCCACCCGCTCGCGCAGGCGTCCCGCCAGGTCGCCACCCTGCGGCAGCGCGCGCTCGCAGACGGGGCACTCGGCACGCCTCGCCCGCGCCACGAACGCGTGCGCGTCGCGGAGCAGCTCGCGGAGCGCGTCCGCGTCCTTGCGGTCGCGCTCCAGCGCCTTCCGCCGCTCCTGCTGCTCCGCCTGCCGGGCGAGGAGCGCCTTGCGCTCGCCGCGGTCCTTCACGAGCGCCTCCACCGCCGCCAGGGCCGCGTCGCGCTCGGCCAGCGCCTCCCGGGCGCGCTCGGCGAGCGTCGTCAGGTCGGCGATGGCCTTCTGGACGGGCGAGAGGCGCTTCGCGAGCTCCGAGCCGAGCCGGATCGCCTTCACGGCCCGTTCGAAGGCGGCCGCCGTTGCGCGCACCTGCGCCAGGCCCGCGCACGCGGGCAGCGGCTCGAGGCCGACCTGGTACCTCCGCCCGAGCGCGACGAGGTCGCGCGACAGGTCGGCGTAGCGCGCCGCGAGGCCGGTGGCATTCAGGTCGTTGCTCTGGAACCGCAGCTCGCGCGCGGCGCGCTGCGCGTCCTCGAGCTGCTGGCCGAGGAGCTGCTCCTTCGAGGCGAGGTCCTGCTGCTCGCCCGCCATCGCCTCCCGCGCGGCCTCGGCGGCGTCGGCGAAGTCCTTCGGCCGGAGCAGCTCGAGGACGTGCTCCGCGGTGTCCATCCCGAGGAGCCGGTCGAGGGCCTTGTTCCGCTCCTTCGGCTCGTCGAGGAGGAGGCCGCGGATCCGGCTCTGCTGCAGGAGCACGGCGCGCACGAACGTGTCCATGTCGAGGCCGAGCAGCTCGTCCCGCCTCGCCTCGGCCTCGGCGCCGGTCCAGCTGCGGGTCCCGAGCTGGACCGTGAACGCCCTGGCGCCGCCGTCCCGGGCGATGGCGAGGCGCTCGGCGCCGCGCGAGAAGACGACCTCGCCCGAGTACGCCTTTCCCCTCCCCTGCACCGGGCAGAGGAAGGAGTCGAGCTTCGAGTTCGGCAGCACGTCGCCCTGGAACCGGCCGAACAGGATCCACTGGAGCGCGACGGCGGCCGTCGACTTGCCGACCCCGTTGTCGCCGTGGAGCATCCCCGGGAGGCCGTCGAACGCGTAGGTCTGCTCGCCGCCGACGCCGCGGAAGTGCCGGACGGTGATGCTCGCGAGCCGCCAGCGCGCGGCCGTGCCGTCCGCGCTCATGGCTCGTCCTCCGCGCGCGTCTCCCCGGAGATCTCGAGGAGCCCGTCGAGGAGCACCCTCGCGCCCTCGGCGCCGCCCCTCTCGTAGGCGGACCAGATCTCCTTCCAGAGCGCCGCGGCGTCCTCGTTCCCGCGCTGTGCCGCGAGCTTCGCGGCGACCACCTTCTCGAGCGTCATCGTCCACCTCCCGCCTGTCCGCCGAGCAGCATGCAAGAACGACGGACATCCCCGACGCCGACCCTACACGCCGGGTCTGACAGGGCGGCGGCTCGTGCGCGGACGCGGCGCGGCGCTTGCTCTCCCCGCCCGCATGGCACCGCGCCGACCGTCGCATCCACCGAACTTCCGTGCGCGGAGCCACCGAGCGGCGGACCAGCGTCCGCGGCGCGGACCTCGCTCACCCGATGCAGGAGCTGCCATGCGACCCACCACCATTCCCCCGTCCGGCGCGGCGGTCCGCCTGCGCAAGCTGCTCGATCGGATCGACGACGGCGCGCGCGCGGAGCTCGTCGCGGAGGCGCGAACGCAGGGCGCGGAGGAGACCTGTGCCCTCCTCTCCCTTATCCTCGACCGCGAGGTCGCGACGCCGACGGGCTCCGGCGCGCCGGTGCGGGCGGCGCAGCTCGCCGGCGCGCTCGGGCTCCCGGGCGCCGCGCCGTCGCTCGCGCGCTGTGTCGACCTCGTCCCCTGCTGCACGCCGCTGCACGCCGCCGCGGCCGCGGCGCTGCTCCGCCTCGGTCCCGCGGGCGTGGCGGCGCTCCTCGCGCGCTTCGACGCCTGCGACTCGCCCGACCGCCGGGCCCACGTCGCCGACGTGCTCGCGCGCACCGGCGCTTCCCATGAAGAGCTGCGCCCCGCGTTCCTCCGCATGCTCGACGACGACCCCGTGAACGGCGCGCGCCACCTCGCGGACCGGGGCGACTGGGCCGCGCTCCCGGACCTCACGAGGGCGATGTACCGGCTCACGGCGGAGCCCGTCGGGGATTGCATCATGTGCGAGGCGGAGCACCTCGGCGCGGTCGCGTCCGCGATCCGCGCGCTCGGCGGCGCGATCACGGACGGGCAGCAGGACCACCTCGACGACCTCCGGCGGCGGAGCGAGGCGCTGTGGATCCCCCTGGAGTCGGCCCTCAACCCCGCGGCCGCCTTCGCCACGTCGCGCGGGCGAGGGCGCGGGCGCCGGCGCCTCCACTGACCCTGCCGAGAGCCCGCGCCATGGTGGGTGCGAACCTCCTCCCGACAGGCCCTTTTCCGGTGCATCCGTTTCAACCAGTAGAACTTCAAACATCGTGCCAGCGCTGCGCCCGGGCCCGCGCTGTCGGACGCGGATGGTACGTTCCCCGGTCATGCGCGCGCGCCTGACCACGTCGGTCGTCGAAGCGGTCCTCGAGCGTCCCGAACCCGCAGTCGACGCCGCGGCGGAGCCGGCGCGGCGCGTCGCAGCCGGCACCGAGGCGGACAAGATCCGGCGCCAGCAGCAGGTCCGCCGGAAGCTCACGCTGGCGCGCCGCGCGCTCACGGCGCAGCGGTCGCGCTGAGCGTCGCGCCCAACCGGCTGGACGGGCCGTCGCGAGACGTCGCGCGGCCTTTCCTCACCAGGCGATCTGGCGGCGGCTCCTGAACAGCCCGCCGGAGGGGCCGTCGGGCGGCAGCGTCGCGAGCCAGGCGATCGTGTCCGCGCCCTCCTCGACGCTGCGCGGCGCCCCGCTCCCTCCCATCCGCGTCCGCACCCACCCCGGACAGGCGGCGTTGACCTTCACGTCGCCGCGCGCCTCCCGGGCGAGCCGGATGGTCAGGGCGTTGAGCGCTGCCTTCGAGACGGCGTAGGCGGCGGGGCCCTCGAGCCCCTCCGAGATGGATCCGTACCCCGACGTCACGTTGACGACGCGTCCGTGCCCGCGCTCGAGCATGCCGGGCACCCAGGCCCGCACCGCCCAGAGCGCGCCGAAGAAGTGGACGTCCATGGCTTCGCGGATCGCGTCCGGCGACATGGTGAGGAGGTCGCCCGGCGGGTAGAGCCCGGCGTTGTTCACGAGCACGTCGACGTGCACACCCTGGCGCGCGAGGCGACCGGCGCAAGCGTCGACGGAGACGGCGGAGGCGACGTCGAGGACCTCGCCCGCCACGTCGAGCCCGCCGCGGCGGAGCTCCTCGGCGGCCGCTGCGGCGCCCTCGGCCGAGCGCCCGGTGAGGATGACCCCGAGCCCTCGCCCCGCGAGCTGCCGGCAGACCTCCAGCCCGATGCCCCGGTTCGCTCCCGTGACGAGTGCCGTGCGACGCGGCATGCGTCCGAGTTAGCCACACGCGACGACGTGCGCCAGGCGGGACTCCACCCGTGCGGGACGAGGCTGCACCGGTGGGGGCCCTGCTCCGCGCCGAGCGGCTCCGTGTCGATCCGGGCCCGGCTCGTTCGTCACATGCACGAGGCAGCAGCGAGGGAAGGATCCACGATCGAGAGGAGCGGTGCGATGCGCGTGATGGTGCTCGTCCCCGGCGATGCGAACTCCGAGGCCGGCAAGATGCCGAGCGCGGAGCTGATCGGGAGGATGATGAAGTTCAACGAGGAGCTGGTGAAGGCGGGCGTGATGCTGGCGGGCGAGGGGCTCACCCCGACCTCGAAGGCCAAGCGGGTGAGGTTCTCGGGCTCGCAGCGCACCGTCATCGACGGGCCCTTCGCCGAGTCGAAGGAGATCGTCGCCGGCTACTGGCTCTGGCAGGTGAGGTCGATCGACGAGGCGGTGGAGTGGCTGAAGCGCGCGCCCTTCGACGCCGGCGTGGAGGTGACGATCCGGCCCGTGTTCGAGGCCGAGGATTTCGGCAAGGAGCTCACGCCCGAGCTGCGCGCGAAGGAGGAGCGGCTCCGGGCGGAGGTCGAGCGGCAGCGGAAGACCTAGCCGATCCGCACGCGTGGCGGGCGATCGGAGGCGAGCGTGAGCGGCGGGGCGGGCGCGACGCGCCAGGCGATCGAGGCGGTGTGGCGCATCGAGTCCGCCCGCCTGATCGGCGGGCTCGTCCGCCTCGTCCGCGACGTCGCGCTCGCCGAGGACCTGGCGCAGGAGGCCCTCCTCGCCGCGCTCGAGCGGTGGCCGGCGCACGGCATCCCGGACAGCCCCGGCGCCTGGCTCATGGCGACCGCCCGGAACCGCGCCGTCGATCAGGCGCGCTGGCGGAAGATGCAGGGGCGCAAGCACGACGAGCTGGCGCGAGAGGCCGCCGCGGAGGGTCCCGGCGCCCCCGGGCTCGAGGCAGCGCTCGACGAGGACGTCGGCGACGACCTCCTGCGGCTCATGCTCGCCGCCTGCCACCCGGTGCTCTCCAGGGAGGCGCGCGCGGCGCTCACGCTCCGGCTCCTGGGAGGCCTGACCACCGCCGAGATCGCCCGCGCCTTCCTCGCCCCGGAGCCGACGATCGCGCAGCGCATCGTGCGCGCCAAGCGGACGCTCGCCGAGGCGCGCGTCCCCTTCGAGGTGCCGCGCGGGGCGGAGCTCACGGCGCGCCTCGCCTCCGTGCTCGAGGTCGTCTACCTCGTCTTCAACGAGGGATACGCGGCCACGGCCGGCGATGCCTGGACGCGTCCGGAGCTGTGCGAGGAGGCGCTCCGGCTCGGCCGCATCCTGGCGCAGCTCGCGCCGGGCGAGGCCGAGGTCCACGGCCTCGCCGCGCTCATGGAGCTGCACGCCTCGCGGCTGCGCGCCCGCGTCGGCCCCGGCGGCGCGCCCATCCTGCTCCTCGACCAGGACCGCTCGCGCTGGGACCAGCTCCTCGTGCACCGCGGGCTCGCCGCCCTCGAGCGCGCCGAGGCGCTCCGGCAGCCGCTCGGGCCGTACACGCTCCAGGCCGCCATCGCCGGCTGCCACGCGCGGGCGCGCACGGCCGCGGAGACGGACTGGGCCCGCATCGTCGCGCTGTACGACGCGCTGGTCGAGGTCACCGGCTCCCCGGTGGTGGAGCTGAACCGCGCCGTCGCCGTGTCGATGCTCCTCGGCCCGGCGGCCGGACTCGAGCTCGTCGACGCGCTCGTCGACGACCCCGCACTCGCGACCTACCACCTGCTCCCGGCGGTGCGCGCCGACCTCCTGGCCCGGCTGGGGCGCGCCGAGGAAGCGCGCCGTGAGCTGACGCGGGCGGCGGCGCTGGCGCGCAACGACCGGGAGCGAGAGCTGCTCGAGGAGCGGGCGCGGGCGTGCGGGACGGCGCCGGGGAACCCCTCGGCGCGCTCGTGACCGTCCGGTTCGCCGAGGGCGACGCGGCCCCGTGTCCCTGGCGCACGGGAGCCCCACGAGGACGCGTCCCGTCGCCGCCGCGGCGCGGGTCTCTCGCGGTGGGAGCTCGGTCGGAACACCACTTCTCGAACGAGACGGTTCCGCGGCCCGAGCTCCATCCCATCGCTCTGCCGAGGATCTCGGCGCGCGCGGCCGGCCTCCAGCATCGGGGGCCGGCCGTTCCGTTTCCGGGCCCGCTACGCCCCCCGCAGCGCCTCCGCCAGCTCCGCGAGCTCGCCCCGGTCGCCGCCCGGGCCGAGCAGCTGGACGCCGCGGCCTCCGTCGGCGTAGCGCGGCAGCACGTGCACGTGGAGGTGGTGGACGTGCTGGCCGGCGGCGCGGCCGTGGTTCCACCCGACGTTGAACCCGACCGGCCGGAACGCAGCCTGCACCTTGCGCTGGATCCGCTTCACGGTCAGGAACAGCGCGCCCACCGCCTCGTCGTCGAGGTCGAGGAGCGTCGGCGCGTGCGCGCGCGGCACGACGAGGACGTGCGGCCGGGCGACGGGGTTCGCGTCCAGGAACGCCACGGCGCCGGCGCTCTCGTCGACGAGGTGCGCCGGGATGCCGCCGGCGACGATGCGGCAGAAGAGGCAGCTCTCCATCCGGTCCTCCGCGCTCGAGGTGCGTCGCCCACCCCGTGTAGCGCGCCGCGGCTCCCGGCGCGCGGCCGTGACACCGGCGCGCCGCCGCCCTAGGAGCACGCCATGCGCGCGCTCATCTTCGACCTCGACGGGACCCTCGTCGACACGGTCTACGCCCACGTCTTCGCCTGGCAGCGGGCGCTGGCCGAGGCGGGCATGCCCATCGACGGCTGGCGCATCCACCGCCGCATCGGCATGAGCGGCGGCCTCTTCACCCGGGCGGTGGCGCGCGAGATCGGGCACGAGCTCACCCCGGAGCAGGCGCGCTTCCTCCAGGAGCGCCACGGCGAGATCTTCCGCACCCTCCTCCCCGACCGGCGGCCACTCCCGGGCGCGGTCGAGCTGCTCCGCCACCTGCGCGAGGTGGGCGTGCCGCACGGGATCGCCACCTCCGGGCGGCGGCCGGAGATCGACGGGTCGCTCGCCTCGCTCGAGGTGCCGCCCGATGCCGTGGTGATCGACCGCGGCGACGTGAGCCGCGCCAAGCCCGAGCCCGACCTCTTCCTCGCCTGCCAGCGGCGGCTCGGCGTCGCGCCCGACGACTGCTACGTCGTGGGCGACGCCGTCTGGGACCTCCTCGCCGCGCGCCGCGCGCGCATGTTCGGGATCGGCGTGCTCACCGGAGGCTACGGGCAAGACGAGCTCCTCGGCGCGGGCGCGTACCAGGTCTACCGCGACGCGGCCGAGCTGGACTCGGCGCTCGACGAGCTGGGCGTGCTCCCCTGACGGCCGCGGCGTCGGGGCTCCGACCCGCTTGCCCCGGCCCGCGCCCGTGCGGACCGTGGGGTCGATGGTCGACGTCCTCGAGCGCGGGTCGATCGCCTTCGTCTACCGCCCGCGGGTCCAGACCGAGGTGGCGCGCGGGATCGAGGACGTCCAGGCGTTCTTCGTCGTCCTCGTGCCGGCCGGCGGCGGCCTGGCGCGGCGCGTGCGCGTGGGGAGGAAGCGCCTCCCCGATCGGCAGGGGCGCGAGCGGTTCTGGGCGTACGTCGACCGCGCGGGCGTCCGGCCCGCGGACGTCGTCGACGACCTCGCCGCCGCCGAGTACTGGACGAAGACCCGCGGCCTGCGGCACCAGCCCGGCCCGCGCCTCGCCGGCGAGGGCGCCTACGTCATCGCCCGGCACGGCGCGCACGTCCACCTCGCCTACGCGCTCCGCGGCCGCGCGGCGAGCGAGGTGCACGAGGACCTCCGCATCGCGCCCGAGGCGAGCTACGTCGTCGCGGCGTTCGCGCAGACCCTGCCCGGCGCCGCGGCGAGCGGCCAGGAGCGCCGCTTCGTCCCGCTCGAGCCCGGGCACCTCGACGTCCCCGGGGCCGAATTCGTGCTCATCGCCGCGGGCGACGCCGTCCTCGGCGAGCTCGAGCCGCGGCTCGAGCGCGCCGCGGAGGACGAGACGATGGCCGAGCTCTCGAGGCTGGTGCGGGACGCGAGCGGGAGGCCCTCCTCCGCCCCGCTGCTCGAGGGCATCTGGCACTGACCCACCTCGGAGGACGGAACCATGCTGCAGAGCTGCCCCATGTACGCGTACCTGCCGGCCCGGGATGTCGCCCGCGCGCGGGCGTTCTACGAGCAGAAGCTGGGATGGCGGCCGAGGTCCGAGACCGCCGGAGGCGTCATCTACGACTTCGCCGACCGCACCGCCTGCTTCCTCTACCCGACGCCGAACGCCGGCACCTCCAAGGCGAGCCAGGCGTTCTGGATGGTCCGGGACATCGAGCGCGAGGTCGCCGAGCTCCGGGCGCGCGGCGTGACGTTCGAGGAGTACGAGCTCCCGGGCATGACGTTCCGGGACGGCATCGCCTCGGGCGCCGGCGGGAAGGCGGCCTGGTTCAAGGACACCGAGGGCAACATCCTGGCGCTGATCCAGGGACCTTGAGCCGGCGACCCGCACGGCCCGAGCGGGATGCGCCGCGCGCGGGTCTCCCCCCCTACACGACCTCCCTGCGCCCCTCCGGCGGGCGCGAGGAGGCAGCCATGGCCAGCGCCCGCAGGTGGCAGGAGAGCATCCACGTCGGCTTCCAGGTCTTCGCTCGCGACGGAGGCGAGGAGTTCGGCGCCGTCCGCGACGTCTGCCCGGGCGGCCGCATGCAGCTCCTCGTCAACATCGAGAACGGCGGCGATCACTGCATCCCCTTCGACGCCATCGTCGACGTCCACTCCGAGAAGGTGATCGTCGACGTGAAGCGGCTCGACCCGACGGTGCGGCGCGCGGTGGCGCACGCGCACGACGCCGAGCGCCCCGGCCTCTGAGGACCTCCCATGGCCGCGCCGCCGCGCCCGACCATCGAGACCCGCTACGACCAGATGTTCCCGCGGCTCTCCCCGGCGGAGATCGACCGGCTGCGGCCGTTCGGCGAGGTGCGGTCCTACGGCGCGGGCGAGCGCCTCGTCACGACGGGCCAGGTCAGCCCCGGGATGTTCGTCATCGTGGGCGGCGAGGTCGCCGTCAGCCAGCACAGCGTCCTCGGGCGCGACCAGCCGATCGTGACGCACGGGCCCGGGTCGTTCATGGGCGAGCTGGCGCAGCTCTCCGGCCGGCCGGCGCTCGTGGACGCGCGCGCCGAGACTGCGGTCGACGCCCTCGTCCTCCCGCCGCCCCGGCTGCGCGAGGCGCTCGTGGCCGAGGCCGAGCTGGGCGAGCGCATCATGCGCGCGCTCATCCTGCGCCGCGTCGGCCTGCTCGAGAGCGGCGCCGGCGGGCCGGTGATCGTGGGCCGGGCCGGCGACGGCGACGTGCTGCGGCTCGCCGGCTTCCTGCGGCGCAGCGGGCACCCGTACCACCACCTCGATCCCGACGTGGACGCGAGCGCCCGCACGCTGCTCGACGGCTTCCACCTCGACGCGTCCGACCTCCCCATCGTGCTCTGCGCGAGCGGGAGCCTCCTGCGCAACCCGCCCGAGGACGAGCTCGCGAGCTGCCTCGGCCTCGTCCGCCCCATCGATCCGGACCGCGTCCACGACGTCGCCATCGTCGGCGCGGGGCCGGCCGGCCTGGCCGCCGCCGTGTATGGCGCGTCGGAGGGCCTCTCCGTGATCGTGCTCGACGCCCGCGCCTTCGGCGGCCAGGCGGGCGCCTCGGCGCGCATCGAGAACTACCTCGGCTTCCCGACCGGCATCAGCGGGATGGCGCTCATGGCGCGCGCCTACAACCAGGCGCAGAAGTTCGGCGCCGAGATGGCGATCCCCGACGAGGCGGTGCGCCTCGAGCGCGCCCGGGAAGGCGACCGCGCACGCTTCCGGGTGGCGCTCGCCAACGGCGAGCGCGTGCTCGCCCGGGCGGTGATCATCGCCAGCGGCGCCCGCTACCGCCGCCTCGCCGTGCCGGACCTCGCCGCCTTCGAGGGGACCGGCGTCCACTACTGGGCGTCGCCGCTGGAGGCCGGCCTGTGCGCCGCGCAGGAGGTCGCGCTCGTCGGCGCCGGCAACTCGGCGGGCCAGGCGGCGGTGTACCTCTCCACCGTCGCCGCGAAGGTCTGGATGCTCGTGCGCGGGCCGGGCCTCGGCGCGACCATGTCGCGCTACCTCGTCGATCGCATCGCCGCGCTGCGGAACGTCGAGGTGCGGCTCCGGACGGAGGTGGTCGCGCTCGAGGGCCGGCGCGGAGCGCTCGAGGCGGTCCGCTGGCGCGACGCCGCCGGCGAGGAGTCGCGCCGGGCGCTCCGGCACCTCTTCCTCTTCATCGGGGCCGACCCGAACACCTCTTGGCTGGGCGGCTCGGACGTGGCGCTCGACCCCAAGGGCTTCGTTCGGACCGGCGCGGAGGCGGGGCGCGGGCGCGGCCCGCTCGAGACGAGCGTCGACGGCGTTTTCGCCATCGGGGACGTGCGGGCCGGGTCGACGAAGCGCGTGGCGGCGGCCGTGGGCGAGGGCGCACAGGTGATCGCCGCCATCCACGCGCACCTGTCGCGCGCCGGGGAGCGGCTCGACCCCGCTCAGGGGTCCGGGACGTCGCCCGCGTAGGCGCCGTCCCGCGAGCGCGGGAACCCCACCCGGAATGTCGCGCCGCCGCGGCTGCGGGGGTCTCTCTCGGTGGGAGCTCGGTCGGAACACCACTTCTCGAACGAGACGGTTCCGTGGCCCGAGCTCCGCCCCATCGCCCTGCCGAGGATCTCGGCGCGCGCGGCCGGCCCTCTCGACGAGGTCCGGCCGTTCTCCTTTTCGGCCTACTCCAGCGGCAGCCGTACCCCGGCGAGATAGTCGCGCACGCGCGCGGGGTCGGCCAGGAACGCGCCCGCCATCCCAGACACGTCGCGGCTGCGCGCGTCCAGGCCGCGCTCCGCGAGCGCGGCGGCGACCTCGCGGAGCGCCTCGTCGTGGAGCGCGCGCTGCAGGACGTTCATCCGCACGCAGCCGTCGCCCTCGTCGCCGGCGCGCTCGGCGAGCGCGCGGCGGCAGTCGCCGGCGTCGAGCGAGGAGACGCCCCGGCAGGCGAGCGGCCGGACCGGGTGGACGGCGCACTCCCCCCGCCGGTCGAGGAACGGGCACGCGAGCCGCTCGCGGATGCGCTCCGCGTCGTCGCTCCAGCGGACGCGGGCGTGGAACGCGAGCAGCGCCGCGGCCCGCTCGCTCACCTCGCCCGCGGTGAGCCGCCTCCGGAGCCAGGCCGCGATGGCCGCCCCCTCGACGGGCAACGTCGCCACGTTCACGGTGCAGCAGGAGGCGCACCCGGGCGCGCAGGCCGGGGCCGGCGACGCGCGCGCGTGCGCCGAATCCAGCTCCACCCCGATCCGCCGCTCGATCGCCGCCGACAGCGCTACGAACGCGCCCTCGTCCGCCCGCCCGTGCTCGAGCGTCTGCGCCACCATGCGCCCGACGTCGCGGCCGCACGCCTCGACACGCGCCAGGTCCATGTCCCCTCCCCCGCGCGATGGTCGCACACCGGCCTTGGCGGCGACCATCCCACGCTCGGCGCATCGTTCGACGCAGTGCGTGAAACCGCAGACGCGATGACGGTCGCAGGCTCCGGTCCCCCTCCCCCGCTTCCAGCGGGGGAGGGAAGGGGTGAGGGCAGGATCCCGCGGCTTTCGCCGCCCTGTCCGCCCCCCGGATACGATGTTCCCCGTGCAGCTCGTCGTCGTCGACAGCCTCGCCGCGTGGGCGGACGCCGTCGCCGCGCTCCCCGCGGCCGGGCCGCTCCCGTCGCGGACCGTCCTCGTGCCTTCCGAGCGGCACGCGCACGCCCTGCGTCGCGCCCTCGTCCGTTCGGGGAGGGCGGCGATCCTCGGCGGCGCGCGCTTCCTCGGCCCGCTCGCCGCGGCCGCCGAGGTGCTGCGTTCCGCCGGCACTCCGTTCCAGCCGGGCGAGGGCGCGCTCCGGCCGGCGCGGCTCCTCTCCCTCTTCCGCGAGGACCTCCCGCTCGCCCACTTCGACCTCGACCTCCTCCGCACGGCGCGCGGCTGGCACGCCGCCTTCGCGTCGGCCATCGCCGACCTCGAGGCGGCGGGCCTCGGGCCGGACGACCTCCCGGCCGACATCCCCGCGCTGCGCGACCTCGCGCTGCTGTGGCGGCGCGGCGCCGAGGAGGCGGGCGCGTCGTGGAGCGCGGCGCGGGTGCTCCGCGAGGCCGCGGCGCTCCTCTCGCGCGACGCGCGCGCCTGGCCGTTCGCGGGGCCGGCGCTCGCCGTGGCGACCGGGCACGAGACCGCCGCGCTGGCGCGGTTCGTGACGAGCATCCCGTCACTCACCCTCGCGCTCCGGACCGCGCGCCCGATCACCGAGCGGCACGCCGCGCGCGTCGCGGCGCTCTTCGGAGCGGAGGCCGCGCTGCGGCTGCGCGCGGCCTGCCGGGCCCCCATCGCCGGCGCGGCCCCCGCGCCTCGATCCGAGCGCGACCTCCTCGCCGCAGGGCTCCTCGCGGATCCGGCCGCGCTCGCCGGCCCCGACCGCCCGCGGAGCGCGGGCCCGGACGGCACGGTGGCGCTGGAGGAGCACGCGGGCGTGGACGCCGAGCTCGAGGCGACCGCGCTCTGGGTGACGCGTCAGGTGCTCGAGGCGCGGCGACCCCTCGACGAGATCGCGGTGCTCGTCCCGTCGCAGGACCCGCTCGCCCAGCTCGTCGCCGATCGCCTGGAGCGGCTCCTCGTCGAGGGGCGGCCCCTGGCCGTGCACGTCGCGGGCGGCGTGCCGGCCACGTCGACCGCGGCCGGCGCCCGCATGCTCGCCGCGGTGCGGGCGCTGCGGG
>DASTGH010000493.1:0-15735 GCA_035719345.1 Anaeromyxobacteraceae bacterium | reverse complement strand
CAGGCGGTGGCCTCGCAGATCAGGAATTCCATCAGGCCGTTCGGCGTGTCGCCCATGACGTCCTGGTAGGCGCCGGTGAGGAAGAGCCCGAGGAAGTAGCTCTCGCCGGGCCGGAGGGCGTGGAGCGATAGCGTCTCGTCGACGCCCTCCCCGCCCTCGATGAAGCGATCGATCTTCCCGTCCGAGTCGCAGGTGATGTCGACGATGGTGCAGTCCTTCGTCGGGACCTCCTGCATCCGGTGGAGCGGGACGATGGGGAAGAGCTGGTCGAAGGCCCAGTGGTCGGGCGCGCTCTGGAAGAGCGAGAAGTTCGCCATGTACTGATCGGCGATCTTGTCGCCGAGGTCGCGCGTGTCGCGGGGCAGCCGCTTCTTCCCGCGGTTCAGGGCGACGAGCCCCCGGCACAGCCTCCAGAACAGGCTCTCCACCGTGGCGCGCTCCTCCAGCCCGAGGATGCCCAGCTTGAACATCTGCAGGGCCTCCTCCTTCTTGGCGGCGGCGTCGTGGTAGGCCTCGGCCTTGTTGCGCGCCGTGAGCCCGTTCACGATCTCGCGCATCTCGCGCACGACCTTGGGCTCCTCCGGCTGCGGCACGGCGGCGGCGGCGATCTCCTCCTGCGCTCCGATCTCCACCCGCCCGAAGACGTTCATGATGACGCAGGAGTGGTGGGCGGTGACGGCCCGGCCGGACTCGGAGACGACGTGCGGCTCGGGGACGCCCTCGTTCCCGCAGATCCGCTGCAGGTTGTAGACGACGTCGCCGACGTACTCCTCCAGCGTGTAGTTCACCGACGACGAGATCGAGGTGGCGCCCCCGCTCCCGTTGCCGTTCCCGTTCACGGGGGCGTGCGTGCCGACGTAGTCGACGCCGAGCCCGCCGCCCACGTCGAAGTACTCGATGGGGAGGCCCATCTTGCGCAGCTTGGCGTAGACGCGCGCGCCCTCGTTGACCGCGTCCTTCACCACGCGGATCTCGGTGAGCTGCGAGCCGACGTGGAAGTGGAGGAGCTTGGCGCAGTGCTCCTTCCCCTTCTCCTTCAGGATGCGGACGGCGTGGATGAGCTCGGGCGTGGTGAGCCCGAACTTGGCGAAGTCGCCCGAGGAGCCCTCCCACTTGCCGGTGCCGCGGGTGGTGAGCTTGGAGCGGAGCCCGATCATGGGCTCCACGCCCATCTCGTCGGCGAGCCGGAGGAGCTGGGGCAGCTCGGAGAGCTTCTCGATGACGACGATGACCTTCCGGCCGAGCTTGCGCCCGAGGAGCGCGAGGCGGAGGAACTCCTCGTCCTTGTAGCCGTTGCAGACGGTGATGGCCTCGGGGTCGGTGTTGTAGCCGAGGACGATGAGCAGCTCGCCCTTCGACCCCGCCTCGAGCCCGTAGTGGTAGGGGGCGCCGGCGTCGAGGATCTCCTCGACCACCTCGCGCATCTGGTTCACCTTCACCGGGTAGACGCCGTAGTAGCGCCCCGAGTAGCTCATCTCGGCGATGCCCTTGGCGAACGCCTCGTTGATCGCCTTCACCCGGGCCCGCAGCACGTCCTGGAAGCGGACCACGCAGGGGAACCCGAGCCGCCGCTCCTGGATGTCCTCGACCACGTCCATGAGGTCGATGGTGGGACCGCCCTGGCCGTGCGGGTGGACGACGAGGTGCCCCTTCTCGCTCACCGAGAAGTAGCCCGATCCCCAGCCGCCGACGTTGTAGTGCTGGGACGCGCGCTCCACCGACCACCCGGAGGCGGGCGTCATCGCGGTCGCGTCGCTCTTGTGCTCGGGGATGCGAGACTCGGGAGTCGCCATCGCGGTCCTCTTCTACAGGGCTGCCCACGAGAAATAAAGGTCGCCTGCCCGCGCGACGCATCGTTATCTACGCGGCGAGGTGCCGCCCTCCCACCCGCCTCCCCCGCTCCGCCCCCGCCCTCGCCTGCCGCTCGCGCAACGGCTGCGCGAGGTGCGTGGCGCCTTCCGCCAGGTGCCCGCCACCTTCCGCCTCGTCTGGCGCGCCGACCGCGGCGCCGCGCTGGCGCTGTCGGGCCTCACCGTGGCGGTGGCGCTCTTCCCCGCAGCCATCGCCTGGGTCGGCAAGCTCATCGTCGATGCTGTGGTCGCCGCGAGCCGCGGGCAAGGCTCGCCGGCGCGCGTGACCGAGCTCGTCGCGGTCGAGCTCGCGCTCATGACCGCCTCCATGGCCGCCGGCCGCCTGCTCGCGCTCGTCCGCGAGCTCCTGCGGGCGCGCCTCGGCAACGTCGTCAACGAGCGGATCCTGGAGAAGGCGCTGGAGCTGGAGCTGCGCCACTTCGAGGACGCCGACGTGTACGACAAGATGCAGAACGCGCGCAGGGAGGCGTCGGCCCGGCCGCTCTCGCTCGTCATGCAGGCGTTCGGCATCGCCCAGAACGCCATCACCCTCGCCGCCCTCTCCGCGCTCCTCCTGCGGCTCTCGCCCTGGAGCGTGGCGGTGGTGGTGGCCTCCTCCATCCCCGCCTTCCTGGCGGAGGCGCGCCTGGCGGCGGCCAGCTTCCGGCTCAACTCCTGGCGCGCGCCGGAGGGGCGCCGGCTCAACTACCTCGAGTGGATCCTGACGCGCGACAGCCACGTGAAGGAGGTGAAGCTGTTCGGGCTCGGCCCCCTCGTCCTCGGCCGCTACCGCGCCCTGTTCTCGAAGTTCTACGAGGAGGACCGGCGGCTGGCGATCCGGCGCATGGCCTCGGGCGTCCTGTTCGGGCTCGTCTCGCTGGCGGCCTTCTACGGCATGTACGCGCTGGTGGCGGTGCGGGCCGCCCGCGGCGAGATCTCGCTCGGCGACCTGACGCTCTACCTGGCCGTGTTCCGCCAGGGGCAGGGCGCGGTGCAGGCCATCCTGGGGGCGATGGGGGGCATGTACGAGGACGCCCTCTACATGTCGAACCTGTTCGATTACCTCGCCATCCCGACGGGCGGCGAGGCGCCCCGACGGCTCCCGCCCGCCACCCCGGCGCGCGGCCGCCCCGCCCGGCTGGAGCTGCGCAACGTCTCGTTCCGCTACCCCGGGCGCCCGGCGTGGGCGCTGCGGGAGGTCTCGCTGGCGCTCGACCCCGGCGAGAAGCTCGGGCTCGTCGGCGAGAACGGCGCGGGCAAGAGCACGATCGTGAAGCTGCTGCTCCGGCTCTACGACCCCACCGAGGGGGAGATCCTCTACGGAGGGGTGGACCTGCGCGACATGGACGTGGCCGACCTGCGCTCGAGGGTGGGCGCCGTGTTCCAGGACTTCGTGCGCTACCAGTTCACGGCCGCCGAGAACATCGGGCTCGGCAACCCCGCGCACGTGGAGGACCGACCCCGCATCGAGCAGGCGGCGCGCCGCGGCGGCGCCGCCGAGGTGGTCGAGGCGCTGCCCCGGGGGTACGAGACGGTGCTCGGAGGGTGGTTCGAGGCGGGACAGGAGCTGTCCTCCGGCCAGTGGCAGAAGCTGGCCGTCTCGCGCGGGTTCATGCGCGACGCGCCGGAGGTGCTCGTGCTCGACGAGCCGACCGCGGCCATCGACGCGGAGGCGGAGCACGCGCTCTTCCAGCGGTTCCGGGAGCTCGCCGCCGACCGCACCGCCATCGTCATCTCGCACCGCTTCTCGACGGTGCGGACGATGGCCGACCGGATCGCGGTCCTGCACGACGGCCGGGTGGCCGAGCTGGGCAGCCACCGCGAGCTCATGGAGCGCGACGGCCGCTACGCGCACCTCTTCCGGCTGCAGGCGCAGGGGTACCTGGACTAGCGGGCCCCGATCGGGCGGGTCCCACGCTCGAGCGCGCCGATACAAGAGCGGCCTCGACGGGAGGAACGCATGGCCGACGTCAAGAAGGCACTTTGGGTGAAGCTCGAGGCGAAGCCGGGGCAGGAGGAGACGGTCGCGAAGTTCCTGGCGGGAGCGCTGCCGCTCGTGAACGAGGAGCCGGCGACGGTGGCATGGTTCGGGATCCGCCTCGGCCCGTCCACCTTCGCCATCTACGACGCGTTCCCGGACGACAAGGGGCGCGACGCGCACCTCTCCGGCAAGGTGGCGGCCGCGCTCATGGCCAAGGCGCCGGAGCTGCTCGCCAGGCCGCCCTCGATCGAGAAGGTGGACGTGCTCGCCTCGAAGCTGCCGCGATAGGCCGTGGCGGGCCTCGAGCAGATCCCGTGGCTGTACGACGCCGGCATGGCGCTCGCCGAGCGCGGCTGGCTCGGCCGGTGGCGCGAGCGGCTCGTCGCCGGCCTGGCCGGGCGCGTCCTCGAGATCGGCTGCGGGACGGGGCGGAACCTGACGCGCTACCCGGCCGCGGCCCGCCCCGTCGCCGTCGACCCGTTCGCCGCGAACCTGGCGCGGGCCCGGGCCCGCGCGCCGGGGGCGCGCCTGGTGCAGGCCCGCGCCGAGGCGCTCCCCTTCCGCGACGGGGCCTTCCGGACGGCGGTCTCGTCCCTGGTGCTCTGCAGCGTCGACGATCCGCCGCGGGCGCTCGCCGAGCTGCGGCGGGTGCTGGAGCCCGCGGGCGAGCTGCGCGCCATGGAGCACGTCCGTGCGCGCCGGCCCTGGGCAGCGCGCCTGCAGGACCTGGCGCAGCCCGCCTGGACGGCGATCACCGGCGGCTGCCGCCCGAACCGCCCCACCGAGGCGACGGTCGCGGCCGCCGGCTTCGAGCTCGGTCCGGACCGCGCCGAGCGCGGCCTGGTGCGCCGCTTCACGGCGCGGCCGCGCTGAGGAGCGCGAGGGCCGACGCCAGGTCGGCCGGGACGGGCGCCTCGAGCGCGAGCCGACGGCCGGTGCGCGGGTGGTCGAAGGCCAGCCGCCAGGCGTGCAGCGCCTGCCGGCCCACCGCCGCCGCCGCACGCCGCACGGGATCCGCCTCCGGCAGGCGCGCCTCGCGGCGCGTGCCCCCGTACACCGGATCGGCGAGGAGCGGGTGCCCGTGCTCGGCGAGGTGGACGCGGATCTGGTGTGTGCGCCCGGTGTGGAGCGCGACCTCGGCCAGCGTCGCGCCGGCGAACGCCTGGCGCACGCGCCAGGCGGTGATCGCGCGCCGCGCGGTCTCCAGGCGCGTGGTGTGGCGGGTCCGGTCGCGCGGGTGCCGCCCGTAGGGCGTGTCGAGCCGCCCCTCCGGCGCCAGCCGGCCGTGGCAGAGCGCGAGGTACGTCTTCTCCACCGAGCGCGCCTTGAACGCGGCCTGCAGCGCGGCCAGCGCCGCCTCGGTGCGCGCCACCACCAGGCAGCCGGAGGTGTCCTTGTCGAGGCGGTGCACGAGCCCGAGCCGGTCGCCGGGCGCCCCCGACTCGCCCAGCCGGTGCAGGAGCGCGTTCACGACCGTGGAGTGCGGCGAGCCGCGGGCGGGGTGGACCACCATCCCCGCGGCCTTGTCCAGGACGAGGAGGTCCCGGTCCTCGTACAGCACCGTGAGCGGCAGGTCCTGCGCCACGAGGCCGCTCGGCTCGGGATCGGGCACCGTGAGCGCGATGCGCTCGCCGCCGCGGAGCCGCAGCGCGGCCTTGGCCGGGCGGCCGTCGACCGAGACGAGCCCCTCGCCCACGAGCCGCTGCGCGCGGGCGCGGGAGAGGTCGGGGGCGAGGCGGGTGAGCGCGACGTCGAGGCGCTCGCCCCTGGCGTCCGCCGGGGCGACGAGCTCGCGGCGCTCGGGCACGGCCGTCGCTACCAGATCTTCGACTTCACGTGCCGCTTCGACCGCAGGATCACGTCGACGATGGAGCGATCGTAGAAGTTCGTGCGCGCGTAGAGGTCGGGGGAGACGCGCGAGCGGTACAGCTCGCGGCCCTCCTCCAGCTCGTCGTGCAGGGCGTCGAAGAAGTTGTCCTGCACGATGCCCTGGACGATCTTCTCCTCGTTGTAGAGGGACACGTCGGAGCAGATGGCCCTCGCCAGGCGCAGCGCTTGCTCGGGCGTCTCGATGAGCGGCATGCGGTCTCGATGCTATTTCAGCGTCCGGAGTGGGTCAACGCGCGCGCCCCGTCACGTCACCGGCGCGGCGCCGGCGGCGGGGGAGGCGCCGCTCCCTGCATGGCCTCGAGGTAGCTCCGCGCCACCTTCTGCCCGTCGAGGCGCAGCTCCTTGGCGAGGGCCATGAGGATGCCGCGCAGGTAGACGGCGGCCGGCAACCGGTCGTAGCGATCGGCCTCCAGGTTCTCGATGTGGTGCCGGATGACCTTCGTCCGCTCGCACATCTGCGCGACGGTGAGGCCGCGCGCCTCGCGCGCGCGCCGCAGGATCTCGCCGGTGAAGCGGGCGCCCGGCGGGATGACCAGCTCCTGCGTCACGTGCCGCGGCAGCGGCGCCGGGCTGGCGGCGGCGGGGGGCGCGGCGGCCGGCGCGACCGGCGGCGGAGTCGAGGCCGGCTTCGGCTCGACCGCCGCGAAGGGCGGCGACAGCGGCACCGGCGTGGCGAGCGGGATGGGCTGCGGGACCGGCGCCGGCGTGACGAGCGCCAGCGGCGCCCGCTCCTCCACCGGCCTCGACAGGAGCAGGATCGGCGGCGCCGCCTCGACCGCGGGCGCCTTGGGCGGGATGATGGGCGGCAGCTTCCGCAACGGCTCGGGCGCCGCGTGGAGGACGTGGGACGGCGCCTCCTTCGGGGCGGGCGCCGGCGGCCGCTGTGCGGTCCCGTCCTCGCCCCGCCCCGCCACCGGCGCGGGCGTGCCGCTGCCGCAGATGCGCGCGTCGTAGCGCCGGCGCTCCTCGGGGTCGAGGAGGACCGTGATCGCCTCGTCGAGCCGGCGCCCGAGCAGCTCCGCCTCGTCCGGCGCCATGAGCGTGTAGGTGGCGAGGGAGCCGGGGCCGTACATCCCGTTCACCCGGTCCCACGCCTTCACGATCTCCGCCTCGGGCGCGTCGACGGGCACCTCGAGGATCTCGTAGAGCGTCTGCTCCTGGAGCGGCTTCACGGTGCCCTCTGCTGGCGAGCGTCCGCGGCGTCGAGCGCCGCGAGCCGGTCCGCGATGCTGGAGAAGCTCCGCGCGGCGGGCGCGTCGGGCGTGGAGACGAGCAGCGGCTTGCGCGCCCGGTTCGCGCGCCACAGGGCGTCGTCGTGCGGGATGTGGCCGAGGTAGTCCATCTCCAGGCCGAAGAACTTGCGCCAGGCGGAGACGACCGCCTTCCCCAGCTCCGCGTCCTCGCGGGTGCGGGTCTGGTTCACCACGAGCCGCGGGCGGAACGCCTCGAGCTGGGCCGAGAGGAGCTGGCCGGCCTCGGGATGCCGCGCCGAGAGCGCCGACACGATCTCGACCGGGCTGCGGAACGTCCGCTCGCCCATCACGGCGCGCAGGGTCGACTCGAACCCGTACACGGCGACGATGTTGCGCACGCGCCGCCAGAAGGCCGCCTTGACGAAGCGGTAGACGTTCTCGACCGCCGTCGGCTCCGGCACGAGCACGAGGATCCCGTGGTCCGAGACGAGGAAGAAGTCGAGCACCGTGAGGTGCGTCCCGGCCCCGAGGTCGAGGATGGCGTGGTCGACGTCGAGCGACTGCACGTGCTTCAGCAGCCGGAGCTTCTGCGCGTACTTCGGGTTCGCCGCGTCGAGGTGGTCGAGCGCGCCGGAGACGAGCCCCAGGTTCGGGATGCCGGTGGGCGTGATCACGTCCTCGATGCAGGGCGTGCGGCGCTCGATGAAGTCCGAGAGGCTCCGGCGGGGGAGGTCGATGCCGAGGACGGTGTGCAGGTTCGCGCCGCCGAGGTCCGCGTCGACGAGCACCACCTTCTCGCCCCGGCGCGCGAGCGCGATGGCGAGGTTCGCGGCGACGAGGCTCTTGCCGATCCCGCCCTTCCCGCCTCCCACCGACACGACCCGCCCCGCGCGCCGTGGGACGGGCGTGGTCGCCGGGCGCGAACGACCCACCGGCCCGGGCTCCGGGACGGTGTTCACGAGCCGCAGCATGGGCGCGTCCGCCACGCCACGGATCCTACCCGAGCGTGGCCCGATCCAGAAGGCGGCGACCGCCTATTCCAGCAGCTCGGCGTTCCAGTACGCCGCGTCCGCCAGGGACAGGAAGGGCCGCCACTCGCGGTAGAAGGCCCGGCGCGTGGCCGAGCGGAACATCGGTGTCCAGCGCGGGCGGGACGGCGCGCGCCGGAGCCGCATTCCTGCCTCGTCGGGTGTGCGTCCGCCCTTCCTGAGGTTGCAGGGCACACAGGAGCACACCACGTTCTCCCAGCTCGTCGCTCCGCCGCGGGAGCGCGGGATGACGTGGTCGAGGTTCAGGTCGGCGCGCGGCATGCGCACGCCGCAGTACTGGCAGGTGTTGTCGTCGCGCGCGTAGATGTTGAACCGGGAGAAGCGCACGCGCGTCTTGGGCATCCGCTCGTACGCCATGAGCACGATCACCCGCGGTACCCGGATGCGGCGGCCCACCGTCCCGATCGCGTCGTCGTGCACCGCGACCGAGAGCGAGCTCCAGCTGTCGAAGTCGAAGAGCCGGAACTCCTGGTCGATGGCCCGGGCCGCGCCCTGGTACAGGAGCGAGAAGGCGCGGCGAACCGAGGTGATGTGGATCGGTTGGTAGACCCTGTTGAGGACGAGGACGCCGGTGTCGAGCATCTGTACAGGATCTAGCCAGGATCTCCCGCGCCCGCACGCCCGGCCCACCCCCTTGGGCATGGCGGCACCCCGCCTCGCTGAACCTCCGGCCCCGCAGACGCGATCAGCGCGCGAGGCCGGCGGGCAGAGGCGCCGTCCCGGGCAGCGCCTGCCCGAGGAGCACCGGCTTGGACGCCGCGTCACCGTAGAGCAGCCGGTACGCCGCGTACGAGCGCAGCACGCGCTTCACGTACCCGCGCGTCTCCTGGATGGGGATCTCCTCCACGAAGGCGTCGAGCGGCAGCGAGCCCCGCGCGTCGAGCCAGCGGCGCACGGGCTCCGCCCCGGCGTTGTACGCCGCCAGCGCCAGCGCCTCCGAGCCGCCGTAGCGCCGGAGCAGGCCGCCGAAGTAGGCGGCGCCGAGCCGGATCGAGACCTGCGGCTTCATCAGGTCCGCCTGCCGCACCCGGCCCATCTTGGCCTTCCGCGCCATCTCCTGGGCGGTGGGGAGCATGAGCTGGGTGAGGCCGACGGCGCCGGCGCCCGAGACCGCGGTCGGATCGAGCCCGCTCTCCTCGCGCATGAGCGCGAGGAGCAGGTCGGGCGGGACCCCGGCGCCCGGCGCCCAGCGCTGCACCTCGGGTCGGAAGGCCGGGGGGTACGCCACCTTCCAGATCCGCAGCGCCGCGCCCTCGGGCCGCTGGCGCAGGGCAGCCCGCCCCATGGCGCGCACGAGGCGCGTCGACGCCCTGTGGTCGCCGGCGCGGTCGAGGAGCTCGGCCACGAGCAGGAGCCCGTCGGCGGAGAGCGCCTTGCGCTCGACGGCGCCCAGCTCCTCGGCGGCCGCCCGGTCCACTCCCATGCGCAGGAGCAGCACGCCGGCGCGGAAGTGGCGATCGGCGCGCAGCGCACCGGGGTCGTAGCGCAGCGCCTCCGGCTCGGCGGTGACGGACGGCCGCGGCCACGGCGGAGCCGCCCCGGCCTGCGCCTCCTCCAGGCGGGCGCGGGAGAGGATCCCGTAGTAGTCGGTCGGGTACCGCTCGGCGAGGCCGCGCCACGCCTCGCGGGCGCGGTCGGCGTCGCCCTCGCCGCCGCGCTCCGCCACGATGCGGGCGCGCCAGTACGCCGCGCGCGCGTGCTCGTAGGGATCGGACGCCTCGTAGTCGCGCTCCATGCGCGAGAGCGCGGCCAGCGCGCCGGCGACGTGCCCCGCCCCCTTCTCGATCCAGGCGGTGCGGAACAGCGCCTCCGCCCGGAAGTCGCCCTTCGGGTACCTCTCCGACAGGTCGGCGAGCGCGGCGAGCGCCTCGTCGTCGTGCCCGGCGCGCGAGAGGAGGTCGGCGGCGTAGAAGAGCGCGTCGTCCGCGAACGGGTGCGCCGGATAGTCGCGCGCCAGCAGCCGGTACCAGCGGATGCCGTCCTCGGGCGCCACGATGGAGGTGGAGCTGGCGAGCACGTAGACGGCCCGGACGCGGATCGAGGCGTCCGAGCAGCGCTCCACGACCGGCGTCAGCGTCGCGATCGCGTTCGCGTGCTGGCGGTCCTTGCGGTAGGCCTTCCCCAGCGCGAAGTGCGCGGCGCAGGCCAGCTCCTGCCCGGGTCCCGGCGCCGGGAGCTGCGGCACGAGCTTCTTCAGCTCGGCGAGCGCGGGCGCGTTCCGGTTCGCGTCGAGGAGCCCCTCGGCGCGGCGCAGCGCCTCCTCCCCCGACGGCGGCGCGCCGTGCGGCTTCGGCAGCTTCTTCAGCTCGGCGAGGCAGGTCGCGGCCACGGGCGACATGGGGTGCCCCGCCCAGCATTCGACGAAGGCGCGCCGGGCCCAGGGCAGGTCCTGGGCCTTCCCGCCGGTGGCCCTCAGGCGCCCGGTGAGGAGCAGGGCCTCGCTCGCCGGATCGCCCTTCGTCACCTCGTCCGGAGGCGGCAGGGTGAGGATGGGCGCGAGCGCCTCGAGCGCCGCGGCGCGCTCGCCGGCGCCGTGCAGCGCGCGCGCCCGCGCCAGCTGCGCCTCGGCCCACAGGAGCGAGCTCTCCTCGACGAGGCCGTAGGCGCGCGCCGCCGCGCGCCCGTCGCCCGCGCCGTCGTGCGCGCGCGCCCGCCAGAACGCGACCCGATCGGCGAGGTCGGGCAGCGCCTTCTCCAGACCCTCCAGCGCGACGAGCGCGTCGGGGAAGCGCCTGGCCTGCGCCAGCGCCACCCCCCGCAGGTAGCGCGCCTCGGGTCCCTTGCCCTGGCCGAACCCGGCGGCGGCGGCCTCCCAGCGCTCGGCCTCGAAGTCCTCGCGGGCACGGGCGAGCGGCGGCGCGGCGAAGAGCGGGGACAGCTCCGCCTCCGTGAACGGGGTGGGCGGCGAGGCGAGCTCCGCGGCGGACGCGCCGAAGGCGGCGGATGCGGCGCCGAGGAAGGCGACGGCGAGGAGCGCGGCGAGGTTCGACATGGTTCCGGGTGGGCTCGAGGACACCCTGTCTCGGCCCGGCCGGGCGGTCAAGGCTCCGTCCACCGGGCCGGGAGCGCAGGGTCCCGGCCGAGAACACGCGGGCCCGCGCGGGCATTTCGGGCCGGCGGCAGGCGGCGGTGCCCCACCCGGCCGAGTTAGGATGGGCGCCGTGGACATCCACATCCAGGCGACGCTGCTGGCCGCGCTGGTGACGCTGGCGCTCGCCGGGGCGGCGCTCCTGCGCGACAACCGGCCGCGGGTGTTCACGCTCTTCGCGATCTTCTCGGCGAACCTGGGCGCCTACTCGCTCGCCGACTTCTTCCACCGCTGGCCGGACGCCGACCTCCACTTCGACGCCTGGGAGCGCGTGGCGGTGGTCACGGGCGCGCTCCTGCCCGCGACCGCGCTCGCCTTCTTCCTCGAGTTCCTGGGGGTGGCTCGCCGCCCGGCGCGCCGCGCGCGCAACGCGATGCTGGGGGGCTCGCTCCTGGGGCTGGTGGTGGCGGTGTCGCCGCTCGTCCACCTCTCGCTGCCGAAGCTCGTCGTCACCTTCTACGTCATCGGCGGCATGGTGGCGGTCCTGACCGTGCTGTGGGGCCGCATGCACTCGGCGCCGACCCGGGTCGAGCGCGCCCGCCTCCTCTACCTCTTCGTGGGCGCCTGCATCGCCATCGCGCTCTCCACCCTCGACGTCCTCCCCCGCTTCGGCGTCCCCTATCCGCTCGAGGGGCTGGGCTCCATCACGCTCACGCTCTTCATGTTCTTCCTCTCGCAGACCCTGCTGCGGCACCGGCTGCTCGACCTGCACGAGTTCCTGGGGAAGATCGTCGTCGTCACCGCGCTCGGGCTCGTGCTCGTCGCCATCTACGGCGGCCTCGTCTCCTGGGTGGGGAACCGGCCCGAGCTCTTCTACTTCAACACGCTCGTCGCCTCGTTCGTGATCCTCTCGCTCTTCGAGCCCATGCGCGAGAAGGTGGAGGAGTGGGTGGTGGTGACGCTGTTCCGCGAGCGCTACGAGCTCGTCCGCCACCTCGAGCAGCTGCGCGAGCGCCTCTCCACGGTCATCGACCCGGGGGCGCTCGCCAGCGTCCTCCTCGACGGCCTGGCCGAGACGCGCCGCGTGACCCACGCCTCGCTCTGGCTGCTGGCCGAGGATCGCCCCGGCTACCGGCTCGTCGACAGCCGCGGCCCGCCGCCGGCGCCGTTCCTGGAGCCGGCCACCGCCCGGGCGCTCCTCGGCGCGTCCGGGGGGAGCCAGAAGGCGATCCTCCTCGAGAACATCGACCGGCGCATCGCCGAGCTGCAGGCCTGGCTGCCTCCCGGACCCGACCGCGAGGGCGGCGGAGGCGGAGCGCCCGCGGCCATCGCCGAGGACCTGAAGCGGCTCACCGACGCCCGCGCCGCCATGGCCACGATGCGCGCCGGCATCGCCATGCCGCTCACCGCCGGCGACCGGGTGGTCGGCGTCCTCGCCTGCTGGGACGAGCGGGTGCCGGAGGCGTTCGCCTCGAACGAGATCGCGGCGCTGATCGAGGTCGCCGACCGCGCCGCCCTCGTCATCGAGAACTCGAAGCTGTACCAGCAGATGAAGGAGCGCGATCGCCTGGCGGCGCTGGGCGAGATGGCCGCCGGCCTGGCCCACGAGATCCGCAACCCGCTCGCCGCCATCCAGGGCGCCATCCAGCTCATCGCCCCCTCCCCGGAGGAGCCGGAGCGGGTGCCGACCGCGGCCGAGCTGTCGCAGGTGCGGGAGTTCCTCGGGATCATCGCGGACGAGGTGCGGCGGCTGAACGGCGTCGTCACCCAGTTCCTCGACTACTCCCGGCCCATCCGCTCCGCGCTCGCGCCCGGCGACGTGAACGACATCCTGCGCAAGACGCTCACCCTGCTGCAGGCCGACGTGCCGCCCTCGATCGAGGTCTCGCTCGAGCTGGGCGAGGACCTGCCGCGCGTCTCCTGCGACCCCGAGCAGCTCCGGCAGGTCTTCCTGAACCTCGCCCTGAACGCCATCCAGGCCATGCCGCAGGGCGGAAAGCTGCACATCTCCACGCGCCTGACCCGCGACGAGGTGGCGCTCTGGCGCGACACGCCGCGGCGCAGCGACCTCGTCGAGGTCCGCTTCCGCGACACGGGTCCCGGCATCCCGGCGGAGGCGCGCGACCACATCTTCGTGCCCTTCTACACCACGAAGGAGAAGGGCACCGGGCTCGGGCTCGCCATCTGCCAGCGGATCGTGAAGACGCACGGCGGCACCATCGGCGTGCGCTCGGCTCCGGGCGAGGGCGCCGAGTTCGTCATCGCCCTGCCCGCGCTCTGGGAGGGCCGCGAGCGGTCGGAGCCGGCGGCCGCCTCCCCGCCCGCTCCCCGGGATCGCGACCGGTCCCGCAGGCGACGGCGCCGCCGCCGGCCGGCGCCGCGGCCGGCCTGATGCGGCAGGCCGCACGCTCCGGCCGCGCCCGTGGTACATCCCTTCCGCGCGCCGTTCCCGGACCGAGCCTTGCCCCACGTCCTCATCGTCGACGACGAGCTGAACATCCGGCGGGTGCTGGCGGCCATGCTGGCGCGCGAGGGGTACGAGGTCACGACCGCCGCCGACGGCGAGCAGGCGCTGGCGGTCCTGCACAAGACGCCGGTCCACGTGGTGGTCACGGACCTCGTCATGCCGCGGCTGGGCGGCCTCGAGCTCCTCCAGAAGGTCTCGGTCGACTACCCCGACGTGCCGGTGATCGTCATCACCGCGCACGGCACCGTCGACAGCGCCGTGCAGGCCCTCAAGGCGGGGGCCTTCGACTACGTCACGAAGCCGTTCGAGCAGGAGGAGCTGAAGAAGGTCATCGCCAAGGCGACGCGCGCCCACGAGATCGAGCGCCAGAACGTGCACGGCGCGGCCGCCGGCGGCGAGGGTCCGCCGCTCGTGGGCCAGTCCGGCTCGATGCGGCAGATCTACGAGATCGTGGCCAAGGTGGCCGACTCGCCCTCGACCGTGCTCATCACCGGCGAGAGCGGCACGGGCAAGGAGCTCATCGCCCGCGAGCTGCACCGGCGCTCGTCGCGCCGCGAGAAGCCGCTCATCAAGGTGAACTGCGCCGCCATCCCCAAGGACCTCGTGGAGAGCGAGCTCTTCGGGTACGAGAAGGGCGCCTTCACCGGCGCGGTCGGCTCGAAGCCCGGGCGGTTCGAGCTGGCCGACGGCGGCACGCTCTTCCTCGACGAGATCGGCGAGATCCCGGTCGAGATGCAGGTGAAGCTCCTGCGCGCACTGCAGGAGTCCGAGTTCGAGCGCGTCGGCGGCATCAAGACCCTGCGCGTGGACGTGCGGCTCATCGCCGCCACGAACCGCGACCTGGAGGAGCTCATCCGCGAGGGCCGCTTCCGCGAGGACCTCTACTACCGGCTGGCGGTGGTCCCCATCGCGCTGCCGCCGCTGCGCGACCGGCGCGAGGACATCCCGCTGCTCGTCCAGCACTTCATCGCGAAGTACGACCAGCGGCTCGGCAAGAAGGTGGAGCGGGTGGACGACGAGGCGATGGCCATGCTCCTCGCCTACGCCTGGCCGGGGAACATCCGCGAGCTCGAAAATCTCATGGAGCGATCGGTGCTCTTCGCCGACGGTCCGATCATCCACGGGGCGTCCCTGCCGGACGCCCTGCGCGAGAGGGCGCCGGGGCCGGCGGTGCCCATCGCCGCGGTCGGGCCGCTCGGCGCCATCGCCGCCCCCTCGGGCGCGTCGATGAAGGAGATCGTGCGGCAGGCGCAGGCGGAGCTGGAGAAGGAGCTCATCGGGCGCGCGCTGGAGGAGACGGGCGGGAACGTGACGCGCGCCGCGAAGCGCCTCCAGATCAGCCGCAAGTCGCTGCAGGTGAAGATGAAGGAGCTGGGCCTGCGCGGCGGCGACGACGTCGACTAGGCGCTGCCTCGCTTGAGGCGCTGCAGGGCGTCGTAGACGTCGGCGCGCCGGAGGCCCCGCGCGCGCGCCACCTCGCGCGCCAGGGCACTCGGGGCCTCGCCCGCCGCGACGCGGCGCCGGAGCTCGTCGTCGAGCGGCTCGAACGCCTCCTCCGGCGCGGTCGCGGCCTCCCCGGCCTCGACCACGATGGTGACCTCGCCGCGCGCGCCCTCCCGGAACCGCTCCGCCAGCGCCTCGAGCGTGCCGCGGGCCAGCTCCTCGTGCAGCTTCGTCAGCTCCCGGCCGACCGCGGCGCGGCGGGCCGGCCCGAGCGAGGCGGCCAGGTCGGCGAGCGTGTCGCCGGTCCGGTTCCCGGCCTCGTACAGGACGACGGCCGCCGGCAGGCGCGCCAGGAGCGCCAGCGCCTCGGCGCGGCCGGCGCCCTTCCGCGGCAGGAACCCCTGCACGAAGAAGCGATCGCCGGCGAGGCCGGAAGCGGAGAGCGCTGCCACTGCAGCGCACGGGCCCGGCACCGGCACGACGCGCGCGCCCGCCTCCCAGGCCGCGTCCACCAGCCGCTGGCCCGGATCCGAGATCGCAGGCGTGCCCGCGTCGGTGCAGAGCGCGACGTCGTCGCCCGCCACCAGCCGGGCGACGAGGGGGCCGAGCCGGCCCCGCTCGTCGAAGGCCGGCAGCGAGACGAGGTCGGGCGCCGGCGCGCCCAGGTGCGCGTAGAGCTGCCGCGTGCGGCGCGTGTCCTCGGCGGCGACGGCGCGCACGCCGCGCAGCACCTCGGCCGCGCGCGGCGACAGGTCGCCGAGGTTGCCGATGGGGGTCGCGACCACGTAGAGCGTGCCTGCCGGCATCGTCCTCCAAAACCGGCGCGGGCGCGGC